>NZ_JBVVQO010000001.1:7170-319307 GCF_055811215.1 Mesorhizobium sp. WSM4819 | reverse complement strand
TTTTTTTTTCACATAAAAAAAAAAAAATTAAAATAAATTTTTTTTTTTTTTTTTTTTTTTTCCCCCCCCCCCCCCCCCCCCCCTGGCGCGCGGGGGCCCCCGGCCCCCCGCTTGGGGGCCCCCCACGCAGAGGATTTGTGTGCCTTATGACCGATACTTCACTTGTACGCCCGACGGACCGCAGGGCATGGTTGGGCCTCATGGCTGTCTTGCCCCTGGTCCTGCTCGTAGCCATGGACGGCTCGATACTCTATCTCGCGATGCCGCGTGTGACCTCGGCCATCACGCCGACCGCCGACCAAGCACTCTGGATTCTCGACATCTACGGTTTCGTGGTTGGATCGCTGCTGATCGTCTTCGGCAATATCGGCGACCGTTTTGGGCGGCTGAAGCTGATCATGATCGGCGCAGTGGTCTTCGGTGCTGGATCGCTCGGCGCAGCCTATTCGCAAACGTCTGAAAGCCTGATCGCCTCACGCGCCCTAATGGGATTGGGCGGCGCGACACTGTTGCCCTCCGGGCTGGCGATCGTGAGCTCGCTGTTCCCCGATCCGCGAACGCGCGCTCAGGCGATCGGGATTTTCGCGGCGACTTTTGCGGCTGGATTCGCCATCGGGCCTGTCATGGGCGGCCTGCTGTTGCGGCAATTCGAATGGGGCGCCGTGTTTTTGATCAATGTCCCCGTCGTGATCGGCTTCCTGATCTCTGCACCGGTACTGCTGCAGGAGGTGCGTTCGACTGCCTACGGACGAATCGATCTGGTGAGCCTCATATTGTCCTTCGCAGGTATCCTGTTGTTCACATATTCGCTCAAGAGCGCGGCGGCGCATGGCTTCACGCCGACACTGTTGACCATCGGCATCGTCGGCATCCTTGCCCTTGGGCTGTTCGTGCGCAGACAGAGCAGGATTGACTACCCGCTGCTCGACCTGGACCTGTTCCGAGACCCCATTTTCTCCATCGCCATCCTGACCGGCCTTCTTACGCTGGTTGTCTGGTCGGCCACCGGATATCTGTCGGGCATCTATCTGCAATCGGTGTTGGGCTTTGATGTTTTCAACGCAGCGCTGCTGACGTTGCCAGGCGCGATCGTGCTGACGGCGACTTGCGTGGGCACCGCGCGCATCGTCGAGCGGATTGGCCGCAAAACTGCCCTTGTTGCCACACATCTGCTCATCGGCGTCGGCGTCCTCCTGCTGCTGTTCACGACCACCGAGGTCGGAATCGCGGCCTTCATCGCCTCGACCATGATCACTGGCGTCGGATACGGGTTGTCCTTCAGCCTGGTGGCCGAGATAGCGGTGTCGGCCGTCCCTGCCGAACGAGCCGGTGCGGCGAGTTCGATCGCCGAGACCAGCAACGAACTGGGCAACGCGCTGGGAATTTCCCTGCTCGGATCGTTGGCCGCGCTGAGCTTCCGGCTGCTGGGTCCCGGCGTGGCCGGCACGCTCAACGAAACACTTGATCAGTCGGACTCTGAGATTATCGTGCGGGCCAACGAAGCCTTCCTCACCGGTTTACATGTCGCGGTCGGCGCCGGCGGTCTGCTGACCCTTGCAACTGGCATCATCGCGTGGTTCTGGCTGCCGAGAAAATTGCCCGAATGACCTCTGCTGCCAGGGAGTTATATCCCTGCCGCCCTGGCGCGTGCCAGAAGCCGCTCTGCCAGCTTGAGATGCGGCCGGTCGTACATCTTGCCGCCGATGCCGACGACGCCGGGATTTCCAGCCGCCTCGAATGCCTGGACGATCGCCAGGGAGTGTTTCACCGCCTCGGTCGACGGCGTGAAGGCGGCGTTGATGACAGGCACCTGCGCCGGATGGATCGCCATCTTGCCGGTGAAGCCGTCGCGCTCGGCCTCGGCGCATTCCGCCGCGAAGCCGGTCATGTCGCGAAAATCTGGGAAAACCGTGTCGATCGCCGCGACTTCCGCGGCACCGGCGGCGAGGATGGTCATGGTGCGGGCGAAGCGGAACACATCGGTGTAGCGGCCATTCTCGTCGCGGGCCGTGCGCGCACCGATTGCTGCCGAGAGATCTTCCGCACCCCAGGTCACGCCGACAAGCCGCGCACTTGCCTTGGCGTAGCTCGCGGCCGCCAGCACGCCGGCAGCTGTTTCGGTGATGATCGGCAGGATTTTTATCGCACCGTCCGGCAGCCCGCTTTCGGCCTCGTGCACCCTGAGCTTGGCCGAGAGCTGCTGGACATCCTGTCCGCTGTTCGACTTCGGTAGCATGATGCCGTCAGGTTTCACTGGCACGAGTGCCGCCAGATCGTCATCCGCCAGGCCGGTCGAGAGATCGTTGATGCGGACATAGATTGCGGATCTGGTCTGATGCCTGTGTCCGGTGATGAAGCGTGCGGCGATATCGCGGGCCAAGGTTTTGTTTTGTGGCGCGACCGAATCCTCGAGATCGACGATGACCACGTCGGCGCCGGCGCCAATCGCCTTTTCCAGCTTCTTTTCCGAATCGCCGGGAACGAACAGCAGCGAGCGCATCGGTCAGGCCTTCTTCATCATCATCGCCTGCCTCGTGCATTTGGCGACGAGCACGTCGTCCTGGTTGTAGGCGCGGTGCTCGAATTCGACGATGCCGCGGTCCGGCTTCGACCTGGAGTCGCGCACCGACACCACCGTCGTCTCGACGCGGATGGTGTCGCCGTGGAAGACCGGATGCGGAAACACCGTCTCCTTCATGCCGAGATTGGCGACGGTGGTGCCGACGGTGATGTCGTTCACCGAAATACCGATCATCAGGCCCAGCGTGAACAGCGAATTGACCAGCGGCTTGCCCCATTCGCTTTTGGCGGCGAAATCGAAATCGATGTGCAGCGGCTGCGGGTTCAGCGTCATTACCGAGAACAGCATGTTGTCGCTTTCGGTGACGGTTTTCCGCAGCGTGTGCCGGAAGACGTGGCCGACGACGAACTCTTCCAGATAAAGCCCGGCCATGGTCGATCTCCTCCGCTGCCGCATCGCCCCGAAAATCGGAATCGATTTTTTGGAAAGCACGATGCTTCAAAGTGTTAGCGTGCTTTGTGCGTCCGAAAGCGCGCAAGTCGCTCGAAGGGTTGATAGGCGCTGCCTACCGCGCCCGCAAGCCAGTTAACAAAGAGGGGGAGTTAACAAAGATGGTGAACCGTTCGTAAACCATTTCTGCCTACGGTCTTCACTGGGGCGGGAACGGACTCGGGCTAGGGGCATAGCGGACGGCATGGTTGTTTCGCATTTCCTGAAATGGATTCATACGGCAAGGGTCTCTGAGCGCGCCGCGGCAGCAAGCGCATTGGCTCGCGCCTACATCAATGCCGAACTGCCTTTCGAGGATCGCTGCGCGGCGGAGGCGGCGCTGACGCTGCTGCTCGACGATACCTCGTCGAAAGTGCGGCTGGCGATGGCTGAGGCGCTGTCGATGAGCCATCACGCGCCGCTGCAGATCATCAGCGCGCTGGCGTCCGATCAGCCGGAAGTCGCCAGCCTGGTGCTGGCACGTTCGCCGCTGCTTACCGATGCCGATCTGATCGACCGGGTTGCCGGCGGCCAGAAGGCGATCCAGAAACTGATCGCCGATCGTCCGCGCGTCTCCATGGCGGTCGCCGCCGCGATCGCCGAAATCGGCGAGCCGGAAGCCTGCGCCACGCTTCTCGCCAACAGCGGCGCCGACATCGCTTCGCTCAGCTTCCGCCGTATCGCCGAACGCCATGGCCATCTGCCTTCGCTGCGCGAAGCGCTGATATCGGATGCGCGTCTGCCCGCTGACTGCCGGCATATGCTGCTGATAAAACTTGGTGAAACGCTCAAGAGTTCGCCGCTGGTCCTGGCGCTGATGGGCCGTGCCAGAACCGAGCGCGTCATGCGCGACGCCTGCGTCAAGGCTTCCCTGACGCTGATCGAAGGCACGCGCCAGGAAGAACATGCGGCGCTCATCGAGCATCTGCGCCTGCGCGGCGACCTGACCGCAAGCTTCATCATTCGCACCATCGCGCACGGCAAGGTCGATTTCTTCGGCTCGGCGCTGGTCGCGCTCAGCCAGCAATCCGAACAACGGGTGAGGGCGCTGCTGGCCGGCGGGCACGACGTGGCGCTGCAGGCGCTGCTCCGCAGCGCTGGCCTGGCCGCGGCCACGCACGCCATCATCCTGCGCGCGCTGAAGGTCTGGCGCGAGGTCGCCAATGGCAAGCGCCTCGCCGGCGTCCAGGAAGTCAGCTGGCTGATGCTGAAGGAATTGGGCGGGCAGTCCGCCGAAGGCGATCTCGCCGGATTGGTCAAATCGATCCACCTCGATGCGCTGCGCGAAAACGCGCGCGGTCACGCGCTGGCGATCGCTGCTGCCTAGTGGTGAAAATCTGACGGTTAATACCCAAATCGAATTGCAGCAATGGGTGAAGAGCAGTCCTTGCGGCAGTTGCAAACTCAGCGGGAGATTGGCGACATCCCGAGAACGTCCTGCATGTCGTATTCGCCGGGTTCATGGTCTGAAACCCAGCGTGCGGCAGTCAACGCACCGCGCGCGAACATGCCGCGATCCAAAGCGGTATGCGACAGTGTCAGAATCTCTTCGTCGGCGGCAAATACCACACTGTGCTCTCCAATGATGCCGCCGCCTCGCAATACGGAAAACCCGATTTCACCAAGCGCTCGCTCGCCAATAATACCATCGCGCCCGCGCCGTTCGACGGGAGCAAGCGGAACGCCCCGACCACTGGCCGCTGCTTCGCCTAGCATCAGCGCCGTTCCAGATGGTGCATCGATCTTCCGGCGATGGTGAGCTTCATGGACCTCGATATCCCAAACCTCAGCGGGGAAAGAGCGCGCGGCGCGCTCAACCAGGCCCACCAGCATGTTCACGCCAAGGGAGAAGTTGCCTGAACGCACGATCGCTATTGTACGTGCCGCCTCGGCGATCCGAGCGAGGTGAGTGTCCTCAAACCCTGTTGCGCCGATCACCATTGCTGGTCGACCCATCGCGGCGCACTTTTCTGCAAGCGCCGCCGATGCTTGGCCGGTCGTGAAATCCACGACGACATCCGCAGCGCGGAGCGCTGCGTCAACATCAATCAATCCGTCGACGACTTTTTCGGGGCGTCCGAAGCCTCCTACGAGCGAAAAGGCAGGTGCTGCGGCCACAGCAGCGAGTAATGCTCTGCCCATGTGGCCCTGCGCGCCAGCGACAGCGATTCTAATAGCAGGCACCAATGTTCTTCCCTTAGCAACATCCTGATTAAAATCGACGGTTTCGTATCGATTTTGTACCGTCGCAGAAGTGGCCCATCGCGACAACGTCTAAGGTCCGCAACGGGGTGATGGAAAGCGGCCTTGCGGCACAAGTGTCTGTCTGGATCAGTGTCCAAGCGTTTTACTGAGGAAAACGTGTGAATCCTGAAACGAGCGATTGGCGGCGAGTTCATTGTATTGCAGGAAGTGGCCGAAGGACGAGATGCCCGTTTTCAGGTTCTCGGCGTCGAATGCGTGCGGGGCGTCCGGGTAGACGATGAGTTTGACGGGGCTCCCTTTGCCGCTGCGTTGCTCCATCATTTTCCGGCAGGCCGCCGCCGGGGTCCAATCGTCGCGTTCGCCGACTAGGATCAAGGTCGGAACGGCCATCTCACCACTCGTTACCGAGCATGAGGGGTAGTAGGCAATCGCAGCTTGGAATTTCTGCTTCATAAGCGCTTCCGCAGCGCCAAGCTGGACGGCTTGCAGCACAGCGATTCCGCCAGCGGACAACCCCATTACCGCGACGCGTCGAGAGTCGACGAAGCCGAGCGTGGTGAGGAATTCCAAGGCGCCGTAGGCGTCGTTGACCCGATCGTAAAACAGCCGGTCGCAGGTATGCCGGATGCCGCGCGTCGTGAAACTGTCGACGGCTAATACGATATACCCCCAGGACGACAATCTCCTTGACCAGGCCTCTCTTTCTCGGAGCCCAAGGCCGGCACAGCCGTGAAGCAGGACGACAGCCGGGAACGGTCCATCCCCCGCCGGGCGTCCCAGGAATCCTTGTATCGGCACGCCGGGAAAAATCTTTGGTTCTTCGCCTCGCTGCCGCGCCATGCGCGTCTGAAACGGTGTCGGCTGGGATGTGGCGCTTTTGAACTTCACCAACTGGTCGGCATGCGAATGAAAAACTCCAAGACAACCAATGATACCGCACAAGAGTAGTCTGGCTGCCTTTCGAAGGAAGGCCGGTAGGCCAAAGGTCTCGATCCAGCGGGCGTGCATCTCGGCTCCAGTCCCTCAGACTTCTTATCGACCGAGCTTATGCGCTGACCGGCAAGGTCGTCTCGCGTCCTTCTACATGGGTACAAGCGTCAGGTCTTCACCCACTAGCTTGGGTTTGGTAACCGCGATTGCGTTGCGTTGTAGGCGCAAAAAACTGCTACTATTTTAGGGCCATGCACGATTTTGCTTCGAAACGCCTTAAGGTTCCGGCAGAGATCAAGCCGTTGATCGAAGAGATCAGGCTTCGGTTGAGCCCCGATTCTATATGGCTGTTCGGCAGCCGAGCGCGGGGCGACAATCGACCTGACAGCGACTGGGATATTCTCGTTGCTTTGCCCGACGACGCCACGCCGGAACTGCTCGATCCGCTCGTCGGTTGGACGATTCAGCATGAAGTCGGAATTCCTGCCACAATCCTCTCGACCACGTCGAGTGAATTGGCGGCAAGCTGGGGTTCGCGGAATACGATCGCGTACGACGTTGCGCGGGACGGGCGCCAACTGGGATGTCTGACCACCGGACCATCGCCAGTGCGCTTCGATGTGCTGTGGGATTTGAACGCCGTCTGCGACAGCACCATCTCTTATGTCGGAGACCAGAGTTTGCAACCGTGGCGGTAGCGCGGTCTTGCCTTCTCCCCTTGTGGGAGAAGGTGGATCGGCGCGCAGCGCCGAGACGGAAGAGGGGTGTTGGCCGGAGTGCGGTTTTTGCCAAGCTGGAACACCCCTCATCCGACCGAGCTTCGCTCGGCCCCCTTCTCCCACAAGGGGAGAAGGGGGAGCGAACGATGATCGGGAGCGAGACGCCGAATTGAAGGCGAGGGGCTTTCGTGTGCTGCAACAACGGTCGCCGTTGCGGTTCGCCGAGCCGAAGAAATTCAGATATCCAGCACTTCCGTCTCGGCAAACTCCGCGCGTTCCTGGATGAAGCGGAAGCGGGCTTCCGGCTTGGTGCCCATCAGCGCGTCGACCGCATCCTTGGTCGCCGCCTCGGCATCGATCACGTCGACCCTGAGCAGCGTGCGCTTTCTCGGGTCCATGGTGGTTTCCTTGAGCTGGGCGGCCATCATTTCGCCCAACCCCTTGAAGCGGCCGATTTCGACCTTGCCGCGCCCGGTGAACTCGGTGCGCAGCAGTTCGTCCTTGTGCGCATCGTCGCGGGCATAGGCGACCTTGCCGCCTTGGCGGATCGAGTAGAGCGGCGGCACCGCCAGGTAGAGATGGCCGTCGCGGACCAGGCTCGGCATCTCCTGGTAGAAGAAGGTGATCAGCAGCGAAGCGATATGGGCGCCGTCGACGTCGGCGTCGGTCATGATGATGACCCGGTCGTAGCGCAGATCCTGATCGCGGTATTTTGACCGCGTGCCACAGCCAAGCGCCTGGATCAGGTCGGAAATCTGCTGGTTGGCAGCCAGCTTGTCGTTGCCGGCGCTGGCGACGTTGAGAATCTTGCCGCGTAGCGGCAGCACTGCCTGGCTGGCGCGGTCGCGCGCCTGTTTCGCCGAGCCGCCGGCCGAATCGCCCTCGACGATGAAGAGCTCGGCGCCGGCCGCGGCATTCTGCGTGCAGTCGGCGAGCTTGCCGGGCAGGCGCAGCTTGCGCACCGCGCTCTTGCGCGAGACTTCCTTTTCCTGGCGGCGGCGCACCCGCTCGTCAGCACGCGCGATCACCCATTCGAGCAGCTTCGAAGCTTCCTGCGGGTTGTCGGCCAGCCAGTGGTCGAAGGGGTCGCGGATCGCGGCCTCGACGATCCTGATCGCCTCGATCGTCGCCAGCCGGTCCTTGGTCTGGCCGACGAATTCCGGCTCGCGGATGAACACCGACAGCATGCCCGCCGCCGAGATCATGACGTCTTCCGAGGTGACGATCGAAGCGCGCTTGTTGCCGACCAGCTCGGCATAGGCGCGCAGGCCGCGCGTCAAGACGTTGCGGAAGCCAGCCTCATGGGTGCCGCCTTCGCCGGTCGGGATGGTGTTGCAGTAGGAGTTGAGGAACCCGTCGCCGCCGAACCAGGTCACCGCCCATTCGAGCGAGCCGTGGCCGCCTTGCCTGTCGCTTTTGCCGGCAAAGATTTCGCGGGTGACCTGGAATTCGTCGCCGAGCGAGGCTTTCAGATAGTCCTTGAGGCCGCCGGGAAAATGGAACTCGGCCTTGGCGGGCGTCGTGTCCTTCTCCTTGATCAGCGAGGGGTCGCAGGTCCAGCGGATCTCGACGCCGCCGAATAGATAGGCCTTCGAGCGCGTCATCCGATAGAGCCGCGCCGGCTCGAAAGCAGCACCCTTGCCGAAGATCTGCTCGTCGGGATGGAAGCGTATCCTGGTGCCGCGGCGGTTATGCACCTCGCCGAGCTGCTCTAGGCCGGTCACCGGAACGCCCCGCGAAAAACGCTGGCGATAGAGCTGGCGGCCGCGCGCGACCTCGACCTCGAGATGGTCCGACAGCGCGTTGACGACGGAGACGCCGACGCCGTGCAGGCCGCCCGAGGTCTCGTAGACCTTGCTGTCGAACTTGCCGCCGGAATGCAGCGTCGTCATGATGACTTCGAGCGCAGGCTTCTTGAATTTCGGATGCGGATCGACCGGAATGCCGCGGCCATTGTCGGTCACCGCCAGATATCCGTCGGCCGAAAGCTCGACATCGATGAAAGTCGCGTGGCCGGCGACCGCCTCGTCCATCGAATTGTCGATGACCTCGGCGAACAAATGGTGCATCGCCTTGTCGTCGGTGCCGCCGATATACATGCCGGGCCGCCGCCGCACCGGCTCCAGCCCTTCCAGAACCTCGATGTCGGCGGCACTGTAGCTCTCGCTGCCGTCGCGGGATGCCGGGCGCTTCGCCGCCTGCACCAGCGGGTCGGCCGGGCGCGCGGTGGCGCGAACCGGTTGCGGCTGCTTGTCCAAATTGCCGAAAAGATCGTTGCTGTCGTTCATGCTGGTCCTGGATTGCGATGCTGCGAATCACCACCCGATACTGCCACGCTTTTTGCGGGCAGGCGACGGAGGTTCCCGTTACGTTCGAGGATAGAGCCTCTTACTGCAAAACCATTGGACAACCAAGCGGCGGAAATGGGCCGAGGGCATCGACGCTTTGTAAACCTTGTCCGGAGGTTACGCCGGAAGGTTGGCCGAAAAAGGGTATTCGCGGATTGCTGCTGACCTAGAATGCGGCAGAACCCGAGAAGAGGCTGTCGCTTACGCATGTTGGATTACAGTTCGCTCCTGCTTGCGGCAGCGCTGTCGGGCACGTGCCTCAGCATCACCCTGTTTGCGATCTGGTGCACCGCGCCACAGGCACGCTTTGTGCTGACGGTGGCGTGCGGCATTCTCGTGCTCGTCGCACATGTGGTCTTGTTCTGGCACTATGCCAAGCATCCCAGCCCCTGGCTTTGCCAGATTGTATTTGCGCTTCTCAGCCTGGGCCTTCTGACCCTCTGCCTGTCGGCCATGCAGTATCTCGGCGTCCACGACTACAGGCGCGCCATCTTGCCGACCCTGGCTTCGATGGCGGTTTGCGCAGGCGCGACGTCGCTGGGCTTTGACGGCGTCGGCTTCATCGTCACCTACGCGACGGTAACGGCGCTGCTCTCGCTTATCGGGGTGATGTTCTGGATCAAAGGTGGTCATGATCGCCGGATATTGCTGGTCGTTTCGTTCCTGAGCGGCGTCTGTGCGCTGTCCTTCGGACTTTGCGGCGCGGTCCTGCTGGTCAAGGGCCAATGGGTGCTCGGCGTTGCGCCCGACAACTGGGCCGAACGGTTGAATTCCGCCGTGGCGGTCGCCTGCATGACGGGGCTCGGCGCATTGACGCTCTCCCTGCACCATTTGCAGGCGCAGATCGAACTGAAGGCCGAGACCATGACCGACCCATTGACCGGGCTGATGAACCGGCGGGCGTTGACGGCATTCTACGGCGAGCGGATTTTCGGCCCGTTCATGTCCGTCGCCATGTTCGACCTCGACCATTTCAAGAAGACGAACGATGTATTCGGTCATCCGGTCGGCGATCAGGTTCTGCGCCGCTTCGCCGCTGTCGTCAGAAAATGCTCCAGGACCGGCGTCGACGCCTTCCGGCTGGGCGGCGAGGAATTCGTCCTCGTCATGTCGCGGATGAATCAAGAGAAGGCTTACGACATTGCGAGCAAGATCAGCGTCGCCTTCGGCACGGAAGTCGTCGCCACCCAGCTTGGTCCGTTGCGCAGCACAGTCAGTGGCGGCATCGGCTTTGGCGGGACGGATGGCACCAGTCTCGACAATGTGCTGGCCGAAGCCGACGCCGCACTCTATGCGGCAAAGCGCGCCGGGCGAAATCGCGTCGTCGCCCAGAACAAGGCGAGCAAGGCCGACGCGCCGGCCTTGCGTTCTGCCTGATTGAGGCTTCTATCTTCTTGTTAGACCATGATCTTGTCCGAAAACCGGATTCCACTTTTCGGGATCATGGTCTACTCCGCCGCCCCCAGATATTCCGACAGCGGCGGGCAGGAGCAGACGAGGTTGCGGTCGCCGGCGACATTGTCGATGCGCGACACCGGCGGCCAGTATTTGGCTGACGTGTCGGCATCGCCGGCGGGGTAGGCCGCCTCCAGGCGCGAATAGGGATGGGTCCACTGGCCGGCCAGCGCCTCGGCGGCGGTATGCGGCGCATTAACCAGCGGATTGTCGGCCAGGGGCCATTCGCCTTTCGCCACCTTGGCTGCCTCGCCTGATATCGCGATCATCGCCTCGCAGAAGCGATCGAGCTCGCGCTTGGGCTCGGACTCGGTCGGCTCGACCATCAGCGTGCCGGCGACCGGAAACGACATGGTCGGCGCATGGAAACCATAGTCGATCAGCCGCTTGGCGACGTCGTCGACGCTGATGCCGGCACTGTCCTTGAGCACGCGGGTATCGAGGATGCATTCATGCGCGACGCGCTCGTGCCTGCCCTTGTAGAGCACCGGGAAATGCGCTCCGAGCCGCGTCGCCACATAATTGGCGGAAATGATCGCCGTCTCGGTCGCCTGCTTCAGGCCCGAAGCGCCCATCATCCGGATATACATCCAGGTGATCGGCAGGATCGAAGCGCTGCCGAACGGTGCAGCCGACACGGCATGGCCGGAGCCTTCGACGACGTGGCCGGGCAGATAGGGTTGCAGATGCGCCTTGACGCCGATCGGGCCGACGCCGGGACCGCCGCCGCCATGCGGGATGCAGAACGTCTTGTGCAGGTTCATGTGGCAGACGTCGGCGCCGATGTCGCCGGGGCGGGCGAGACCGACCAGCGCGTTGAGGTTGGCGCCGTCGAAATAGACCTGGCCGCCATGCTCATGGACAAGGGCGCAGAGGTCGCGCGCGCCTTCCTCGAAAACGCCGTGCGTCGAGGGATAGGTGAACATCAGCGCCGCAAGGTCTTGCGCATGCTCGTCCGCCTTGGCTTTCAGGTCATCGACGTCGATGTTGCCGTCTTCGGTGCAGCGCACGACGACGACGTTCATGCCGGCCATCGCCGCACTCGCCGGATTGGTGCCATGCGCCGATGACGGGATCAGGCAGACCGTGCGGTGAGCTTCGCCGCGTGAGCGGTGATAGCCGCGAATGGCGAGCAGCCCGGCGTACTCGCCCTGGCTGCCGGCGTTGGGCTGCAGGGTCACCGCGTCGAACCCGGTGATCTCCGCCAGCCAGGCTTCCAGTTCGTCGATCATGGCGCGGTAGCCGGCCGAATGGCTTGCCGGGGCGAAAGGATGCAAATTGGCGATATCAGGCCAGCTTACCGGCATCATCTCGGCGGCGGCATTGAGTTTCATCGTGCAGGAGCCGAGCGGGATCATGGCGCGGTCGAGCGCCAGGTCCTTGTCGGCCAGCCGGCGCAGGAAGCGCATCATGTCGGTTTCCGAGTGGTTTTCGCGGAAGACAGGCTGCGTGAGAAACGCCTTGCCGCGCGGTTTTCCGGGCATGGTGCTGCCGACGGCTGCGCCCGGCTTGGCGCCGAACAGCGCCGCGATCGCCTCCAGATCGGCCTCGGTCGAGGTTTCGTCGAAGCTGATGCCGATGCGGTCGGCGTCGATGACGCGCAGCAATCGGCCGGTCTTTTCGGCTGCGGCGCCAATCGCCCCGGCTCTGCCTTTCACTTCCACCGCCACGGTGTCGAAGCGGCCTGCGCCAAGCACCGAAATTCCTGCTGCCTCGAGACCGGCAGCCAGCCGGTTGGCCAATGCATGGATTCGGCCGGCAATCGCCTGCAGCCCGGCAGGGCCGTGCCAGATCGCATAGGCGGTCGCCATGTTGGCGAGCAGCGCCTGCGCGGTGCAGATGTTGGAGGTCGCCTTGTCGCGGCGGATATGCTGCTCACGCGTCTGCAAGGCGAGGCGATAGCCGGGCCGGCCCTTGCTGTCGGTGGACTGACCGACCAGGCGGCCGGGCATCAGCCGAGTCAGCCTGTCGGAAACGGCGCAATAAGCGGCATGCGGCCCGCCAAAGCCCATCGGCACGCCGAAGCGCTGCATCGGGCCGACGGCGATGTCGGCGCCAAGCGCAGCCGGCGCGTCGGTCAGCGTCAGGGCGAGCGGATCGGCAATGAAGACGACCAGCGCGCCGGTGGCGCGAGCTTTCTCGATTGCCGCCCTGTGGTCGCCATAGACGCCAAACGTATCGGGCCAGGAGACCAGCAGAGCGGCTGTGTTGTCGTCGATCGTGTCACCGTCGACCTCGATGCCGAGCGGCTCGGCGCGGGTGCGCACGACGTCAAGCGTCTGCGGATGCGGCGTGCCGGCCAGCGCCACCTTGGTCCGCTTGTCGCGGTGGTGGCGTAACGCGATGCCGACTGCTTCGGCCACCGCCGTCGCCTCGTCGAGCAACGAGGCCGACGCGACCGGCAGCCCGGTCAGTTCGGTGACCAAGGTCTGGAAATTGAACAGCATTTCGAGCCGGCCCTGGCTGATCTCGGCCTGGTAGGGCGTGTAAGCCGTATACCAGGCCGGGTTCTCGAACAGGTTGCGCTGGATGACCGGCGGCACGTGGACGCCGTGATAGCCGGCGCCGATGAAGCTCTTCAAAACTGTATTTTTCGCCATTGTCGCTGACAGCTCGGCCAGCGCCTCGGCTTCGCTCGCCGGGGCCGGCAAGGCCAGCGGCCGGTCGAGCCGGATCGATTTCGGCACAGCCTGGCTGATCAGCGTCTCGACCGACGGAACGCCGATCGTCGCCAGCATGGCTCTGACATCATTGAGGCCGGGGCCGATATGGCGGGCCGAGAAGGAGTAGGGTGCTGCGGTCATCTTTCCTGGTCCTGCTCTCTCAACCAATATGGGCTTTGTAGGCGGCCTCATCCAGGAGACCTTCGAGTTGGCTTTCATCGGCCAGCTTCATCTTCCACAGCCAGCCGTCGCTGGCCGCCGCCGAATTGACCAGGGACGGATCAGACGAAAGCGCGGTGTTGGCCTCGGTGATCTCGCCGTCGACCGGCGCATAGACGTCCGATGCCGCCTTGACCGATTCGACCACGACGGCGGTATCGCCCTTGGCCAGCTTTTTCCCAGGCTCCGGCAATTCGACGAAGACGAGATCGCCGAGCTGTTCCTGCGCGTAGTCGGTGATGCCTATGGTGGCGATACCGCCTTCGACGCGGAGCCATTCGTGATCTTCAGTGAAATAGGTCTTTGCCATGAAGTTCATCCTTTGCGGTAGCGATGCGGCGTGAAGGGCAGGGGATTGATATCGACCGGGATTTTGGTCCCGCGAACGTCGGCGAAGAGTTTTGCGCCGGGTTTGGCCAGCGACGCCTGGACGTAGCCCATGGCGACCGGATGGGCGGCCGAGGGGCCGAAGCCGCCGGAGGTGACGTGCCCGGCGGGATTGCCGTCGGCATCGAAAAGGGCAGCACCGGGACGCACCGGCTGGCGGCCTTCCGGCTTCAGGCCGACGCGTTTCTGCGTCGGGCCGCGCTCCAGGATTGAACGCAATGCGTCGGCGCCGATGAAAGCGCCAGAGGCGCGAACCTCCTTCGGGATCGCCCACATCAGCCCGGCGCTGGCCGGGTCCATCTCAGGCGTGATGTCCAGTCCGTGCAGGCACAGCCCTGCTTCGAGCCGCAGGCTGTCGCGGGCGGCCAGCCCAACCCACATCACGCGCTCGTCCTCGAGCAGTTTGGCGACGAGATTTCGCGCATCCGCTTCCGGCAGGCCGACCTCGAAGCCGTCCTCGCCGGTATAGCCCGAGCGGCTCATGAACCAGTTTTCGCGCGGCTCGAAGCCGTGCATGAACAGCAGCGATCCGGTTTCGATGCCGGCGCGCGACAGGGCGGCCCAGGCTTCGGGACCCTGGATTGCCAGGAAGACGCGGTCGAGTGCTTCAATCTTGGCGTCAAAGTCCGCCTTGGCATCAAAGTCGGCAAGCTCACGAAGGTGTTTTTCGTCGGCTTCAGCATTGCCGGCATTGGCGACGACCATGAAGCGTTGCCGGCCGAGCCTGGTGACGATCAGATCGTCGATGATGCCGGCGGCTTCATTGAGAAAGAACGTGTATTTGGACTGGGAAATCTCAAGCGCGCCGGCGTCGAACGGGCAGGCACGATTGAGCAGTGCTTCAGCGCCCAAGCCACTGATCTCGAACAGCTTCATGTGTGAGATGTCGAACAGGCCGGCATGTTCGCGGGTATGAAGGTGCTCCTTCATCACGCCGGCCGGATAGGTGAGCGGCATCGACCAGCCGGCGAACGCGCCAAAGCGCGCACTGGCGGCCACGTGCAGGTCTTCGAGGGGAAGGTGTTTGGTGTCGTCGCCCGTCATGTCGTCTCCAGAGTCGCACGCAATCGGCCGCGAATGGCGACCAGTCCGTGCCCCTCTGTCTGAAGCCTGAGAGACTCGCGCCCCGTAACTCTGTCGGCAGCGCTTACACCTTCGGCGCGGGGCGAAAAAAGCCCCGACTTTCCAGAGTGTCTTTCCCGTCTACGGTTCTTTTTGCCTGAGAGATTTCGGGCGATTTCCCCTTCGGCGGCAGCTCTCGCTGCTCTCTCCCGCAAACAGGTAGGACTCGATTTGAGCCCTCGACTCGTCATCCATAGCCTGTCGGCGACACCTTGTCACCTGCTAGCGACAGCTTACCGACAAGTCTTCGCTAACCACGCGGTTTGCCGGTTTCTCAAGGAACTGCCGATATGTTGGGTCCAAGTGACGTATGGATGGGAAACGAAATGGGCGAATTGAAGAGCGTTCCGGTGGCCGAGCTGGCCTCGAAAAATCGGGTCACAGCGGAAGACGTGGTCATGCTGCGCCGCGAGGTATTCGGCGACGGGGTGGTGACGCGGAGCGAGGCCGAGGCGCTGTTTGCGCTCGACGCGATAAAAGGGGACAAATGCGCGGAATGGCCGGATTTTTTCATCGAAGCCATCACCGACCTCATCGTTCATCAGGAAAAGCCGGCGGGCTATATCTCGCAGGACAATGCCGACTGGCTGGTCCAAGCGATTTCGCGTGACGGCATGGTCGACAGCCTGACCGAACTCGAACTGCTCGTGCATGTGCTGGAAAAGGCGAAATCCTCGCCGAACGGGCTTTGCGCCTATGCGCTGGAGCAGGTCGCCCATGCCATCATCGACGGCAAAGGGCCGCTGATGCACGGCGGTAAGCTGGTTCCCGGGCTGATCGCCAAGGCTGAAGTCGAGCTTCTGCGCCGCATCCTCTATGCCTATGGCGGCGACGGCAACATTGCCATCACCCGCGCCGAGGCAGAGGTGCTGTTCAAGATCAACGAGCGGACCGCGGCAGCCAACAACGATCCATCGTGGAATGATCTGTTCGTCAAGGCGCTCGCCAATTACGTCATGTGCTCGGCCGGCTACGAAGCTCCGGTGCGCGACGTGGCGCTGCGGCAAGATGCTTTCCTGGAGCAGGCCGATCAAGAGATCGGCGGTTCTTCGGCCGCATGGTTTCGGGTGGCCTCGCCGGCATCATGAAAGCCTACTGCGCGCCGGGCGATATCGAATCCGAATGGGAATCGAAGAACAAGGCAGCCGAAGCACTGGCACGCCGCGCCGAGACGATCGACGCGTGCGAGGCGAAATGGCTGGCCGAGCGCATCGGCAGCGACCGGCCGCTGCATGAGAACGAGCGCGCGCTGCTGACACTGATCAAGCACGCCTCGCCGGAAATCCATCCGGTGCTCAAGCCGCTGATCGACAAGGTCGCCTGAGCAAAGCACCAAACACTGATCGGAAATGGCGGAGCTATGGCGTCAAATGCCGCCGTACCAGTCGTAGCCATTGTCCTCCCAGTAGCCGCCCCTGCCGCCGCCGATAGCGGCGAAACTGTCGACCAGTTCGATCCGGCGGAGATACTTTGGCATCTTGTAGCCGATCTGGCGCTCGACGCGGACGCGCAGCGGCGCGCCGTTCTCGACCGGCAGCGGCTTGCCGTTCAGGCCATAGGCAAGGATCGTCTGCGGGTGACGGGCATCGATCAGGTCGATCGAGCCGTAATATTTGATGTCGCCGGACAGGCTGCGGTCGATCGTGTCGAGGCAATGGAACACGACGTAGCGCGCCTGTGGCTTGACCACCGCCTGATCAAGCACCAGCGACAGCGGCGTGCCGGTCCATTTGGCGATGCAACTCCAGCCTTCGACGCAGTCGTGGCGGGTGATCTGGGTGCGGCTTGGCATGTTCATTAATTGCTCGCGGGTCAGCGACAGCGGCTTTTCGACGAGGCCTGAGACATCGAGCCGCCAGTCGGCGAAATTGTTGGCGAGCAGGCTTTTGTAGACATCGTCGTCCGGCGCGGTGACGCCGTTCGGCCGCTGCGGCTGGCGAATGTCGGCTTCGGTGAATTCCGGCGCCAGCGAATCGCCGGCGAGCAGGCGTTGCGCGCGCCAGGTCAGGCCGTTGGCGCCTTCGAGGAAACTGCGCAGGCCGTCGCCGACACGAAGCTGGCTGTCGAATGCATCGCAACCCGACAGCATGATGCCGGTGACGCCGAGGCTGGCCGAGGTCAGGAATTTTCTGCGGCTGATCACAAACTTCGCCATCTCACGCACCCCTCTGCGGCGTCTTGCTGCCATGCGCCGGCGGATCGGTTCGGTACCAGCCGGTGATGATGGAACGCAGCTCGTTGATCGGGCCGGCAGCGAAGATCATCAGCATATGGATGATGAAGAAGGCGACGAGCAGCAGCATCACGACGAAATGGATTGTCCGCGCCGTCTGCCTGCCGCCAAGCAGATCGTTGAGGAACGGCAGCGCCGCGTTCATGCTCGGCGACATGGCAAGGCCGGTGATGATCATCAGCGGCAGCAGCACGAACATCACGCCGCCATAGGCCATCTTCTGCAGCGTGTTGTATTCGCGCGTGTGATGAAACTTGAATTTGGCATGATCGATGATGTCTCGCGGCAAACGCCTGAGATCGTCGATGCGCGGGACAAGATCGCGGCGCAGATGACCGTTGACCAGGCTGGAGACCAGCCACACGACCAGGGTCGTGGACAGTATCCAGGCGAAGAAGAAATGGACGACGCGGGCGGTGCCGAGGTCGTAATAGGAGGGGATTGTCGCCCAGGACGGGAAGGCGCGGGACGTCTCCCGACCCGCCGGCCCCGACCAGCCGAGCACACCGGTTGTGTCGAAGCGCTTGCCGAAGATTTCGGTGTAGCCGCGCGGGCCGTTTGCGGTGTTCTCGGCGCCGATGGCGAAGATGGTGTTGTTATATGCGAATCCCGATTCCTTGCCGATATAGAGCTGGGGGCGGGCATTGAAGATCTGCAGGCCGGAAAGCAGCATGAAGAACAGCGAAATGGCCCAAAGCCAGTGCGTCAGCCGCGTCCAGCGCGACTGCCGGTAGATCAGCGTCGCATCCTTCGGCGCGGCGGCATCTGGCCCGACAGTGGATTGGCTCCTGGCCACCGATTGCATTTTTTCGCGTCCTTCTGGCCGCTCAGTCGGCCTTTCCGATCGTTCTCCTCCCAATACGTTGCCAGCCAAAGCGATGTTTCATCCGATCACGGAATTATTACGGCCTGCCCGGTGCTATCGGCTCCCGAAACTGACGGCGAGGTTGACCGCGGCGGCGACGATCACTGTATTGAAAAAGAACGACACGATCGAATGCAAAAGCACGATGCGACGCATTTGCGTGGTCGAGACCGCGGTATCGGAGGTCTGTGAGGTCATGCCGACAGTGGTCGAGAAATAGAGGAAATCCCAGCCGTCCGGCTGTTCCTTGCCGGGAAACACGAGGCCACCGACGGGCTTTTTCTGCTTCGATTTGCTGCCGGTGTCGGTCTCTTCATCGTTGACCCAGTAAACATGCGCATAGTGCAGCGCTGTCATGGCGTGGATGGTGAACCAGCCGAGCGGGATCGACAGCAGCGCAAAGGTGAGTTCGACAGGGTGCGCGCTGCCCTCGCGATTGATCATTTGGAACAGTGAGATAACGGCGACGGCGACGACAATCAGCGTCACAGCAAAGATGACCAGCACCGGCTGGTCGGTGGCGCGGGCATTCTTACTCAGATAACGGCCGGTGAGCAGCGGCATCTGGGCGACGACAATGACGGTGTAGGCGGCGAAAAACGCATTGGCGCCGATCGAAAAGGCGAGCGGAGCACGCAACAGCAGCGCGATCGCCAGTGCCACCACACCGATGCAGGCCGACACCGCGAACTGCATGTGGCGGTGCAGTGGCTTCCTCAGGGGCAGCTCGGTCGTCATGGCCCGGCCTCTGATGCAGTCCGTCTTCTACACCGCCGCTCGTTCTCTAAGACTCGGACATTATAGCACTTTTGATTGTGCGCATGATATTCCGGTTTGCTGCAATGGCCTTCCGGTCCGAGGCGAAAGCGCTAGCCCGGTGCGGCGGATTTCAGCGCACGCCGCAGGATGCGGTCGAGCTCGCCGAGAAACCGCGAGCGGTCCTGCGGCGCGAAACTGGCATTGTAGCCCTTGCTTTCGCCGGTCTCGCGCAGATGCTGCTTGAGGTCGCGCATCGCCACCGCCATGCCGATCGTTTCCGGCGTGAACGGGCGTCCGGTCGGCCCAAGCACATGGGCGCCGAGCGCCACCGTGCGGGCGGCAAGCGGGATGTCTGATGTCACGACGATGTCGTTGGGCTTGGCATTGTCGACGATCCAGTCGTCCGCCGCGTCGGCGCCCTTGGACACGACGACGTTGCGGATCATCGGGTCGCGCGACGGGCGCAGCCCGCCATTAGAGACAAAGGTGACGACGACGCCATGGCGCTCGGCGACCTTCTCGATCTCTGCCTTCACCGGACAGGCATCGGCATCGACGTAAATGGCGGGTGCGGGCATGGTTCGTTCCAAGCGTATGAAGCCGGGCGATTGTGCCTGGATTGATGTTCGAGCGGTCAAAGGTCGGCGCTGCCCCTCATCCGCCTGCCGGCACCTTCTCCCCGTATAGTGACGGGGCGAAGCGGCTGGCCGCAACCTCGGCACGCTTTCTGCCACGCTGCAGATTGGCGAAATCCTTTTGCGAAGGCGTCTTTCTCCCCGTCACTATACGGGGAGAAATGCCCGGCAGGGCAATGAGGGGCGGCGCAGACCTGAAGCGATTGCCTTGCTTCCTCCCGGCCACGTCGCAAATTCTCAATAGACCACCACGCTTCTGATGCTCTTGCCCTCATGCATCAGGTCAAAACCCTTGTTGATGTCCTCCAGCTTCAGCGTGTGGGTGATCATCGGGTCGATCTCGATCTTGCCGTCCATGTACCAGTCGACGATCTTCGGCACGTCGGTGCGGCCGCGCGCTCCGCCGAAGGCGGTGCCCATCCAGGTGCGGCCGGTGACCAACTGGAACGGCCGCGTCGAGATCTCTTGGCCGGCGCCGGCAACGCCGATGACCACCGACTTGCCCCAGCCGCGGTGCGAAGCTTCCAGCGCCTGGCGCATCACCTTGGTGCTGCCGGTGCAGTCGAACGTATAGTCGGCGCCGCCGATCTGGTCGGCGCCACGTTTTGTCATGTTGACGAGATAGGGCACGATATCGCCGTCGATCTCCTTCGGATTGACGAAATGCGTCATGCCGAATTTCTCGCCCCATTCCTTCTTGTCGTTGTTCAGGTCGACGCCGATGATCATGTCGGCGCCGGCCAGGCGCAGCCCCTGGATGACGTTGAGGCCGATGCCGCCGAGGCCGAAGACGGCGGCCGTGGCGCCGATCTCGACCTTGGCTGTGTTGATCACCGCGCCGATGCCGGTGGTGACGCCGCAGCCGATGTAGCAGATCTTGTCGAAGGGCGCGTCGGGATTGACCTTGGCCACCGCAATCTCGGGCAGCACGGTGAAGTTGGAGAAGGTCGAGCAGCCCATATAGTGGAAGATCTTGTCCTTGCCGATCGAGAAGCGCGACGAGCCGTCCGGCATCAGGCCTTGCCCCTGCGTGGCACGGATCGCGGTGCACAGATTGGTCTTTCTGGACAGGCAGGACGGGCATTGCCGGCATTCCGGCGTGTAGAGCGGGATGACGTGGTCACCCTTCTTGACCGAGGTGACGCCCTTGCCGACATCGACGACGATCCCGGCGCCCTCATGGCCGAGGATCGCCGGAAAAATGCCTTCGGGATCGGCGCCCGACAGCGTGAACTCGTCGGTGTGGCAGATGCCGGTCGCCTTGATCTCGACCAGCACCTCGCCGGCTCGCGGGCCGTCGAGGTCGACCTCCAGGATTTCCAGCGGCTTTCCGGCGGCGACAGCGACAGCGGCACGGGTTTTCATCGGGGCTCTCCTCTCAAGCCAAATCGGCAATCGAGGCGAGCTTTAGCGTATCTGCAGGTTCTGGACTATGGGACGAATTGACAGTTCGGTGCCGGGTTTTGGTCGTCACCAGGCGACTTGCGCCCGGATATGCGCCTACGTGCCTTGACCGGCCGGGCCAAGCCCATAAAAGAAAGGCAGCCGAGGGAACAAAACCCGCATGTTCACAAAAATCCTGATCGCCAATCGTGGCGAGATCGCCTGCCGCGTCATCAAGACGGCGCGCAAGATGGGCATCGCCACCGTCGCGGTCTATTCGGACGCCGATCGTGACGCCGTGCATGTCGAGATGGCCGACGAGTCTGTCCATATCGGGCCTTCGCCGGCCTCACAAAGCTATCTTGTGCCGGAGAAGATCATCGCCGCCTGCAAGGCGACGGGTGCTGAAGCCGTGCATCCCGGCTACGGGTTTTTGTCCGAACGCGCCTCCTTCTGTGAAGCGCTGGAGCAGGAAGGCATCGTCTTCATCGGCCCGAAACCCGGAGCGATCAGGGCGATGGGCGACAAGATCGAATCGAAGAAATTCGCCAATGCAGCCAGGGTCAGCACGGTGCCCGGCTGGCTCGGCGTCATCGAGAATGCCGGTCATGCCGAGAAAATAGCCGGCGAGATCGGCTATCCCGTGATGATCAAGGCCTCGGCCGGCGGCGGCGGCAAGGGCATGCGCATCGCCTGGAGCAAGGCCGAGGTGCGCGACGGGTTCGACCGGGCGCGGTCGGAGGCCAAAAGCTCGTTCGGTGACGACCGCGTCTTCATCGAAAAGTTCGTGGTCGATCCGCGCCACATCGAGATCCAGGTGCTGGCCGACGCGCATGGCAATGCGCTTTATCTCGGCGAGCGCGAATGCTCGATCCAGCGCCGCAACCAGAAGGTCGTCGAAGAGGCGCCTTCACCTTTCCTCAACGCCAGGACCCGGAAAGCCATGGGCGAGCAGGCGGTGGCGCTGGCCAGCGCGGTCGACTACCAGAGCGCCGGCACGGTCGAGTTCATCGTAGATAGTGAAAAGAACTTCTATTTCCTTGAAATGAATACACGATTGCAGGTCGAGCACCCGGTGACCGAGCTCGTCACCGGCATTGACCTTGTCGAGCAGATGATCCGCATAGCAGCCGGCGAAAAGCTCGCCATCAAGCAAAGCGACGTCAAGCTGAACGGCTGGGCGGTGGAAAGCCGGCTCTACGCCGAGGACCCGTATCGCAATTTCCTGCCGTCGATCGGCCGGCTGACGAGATACCGGCCACCGCAAGAGGGACAGTTCGGCGACGTCGTCGTCCGCAACGATACCGGGGTTGCCGAGGGTTCGGAAATCTCGATGTTCTATGACCCGATGGTCGCCAAGCTGTGCACCTGGGCGCCGACTCGGCTCGCGGCAATCGACGCCATGTCGGAAGCGCTCGACAGTTTTGTCGTCGACGGCATCGAGCACAACATGCCGTTCCTGGCAGCACTTATGCAGCATCCGCGCTGGCGGGAAGGGCGGATATCGACCGCCTTCATATCAGAGGAATATCCCGACGGCTTTGCGCCGATCGTGCCTGACAGCGAAGAAACGGCCGTGCTCGCAGCGATCGCCGCCGCGGTCGAACTGCTGCGCCGCGACCGGCTCGACCGGCTCGGCGGGCGGCTGGCGCCGCATTCGGGTGTGCTGAAACGCGACTGGGTGGTCAAGATCGGCAAGGATTACCTTTCGGCTTCGGTTATCGAAGGCATGATCTCCATTCCGATGGAGCTCGGTCTGTCGATCGACGGCGGCACGGCGCTGACGGTGGCGTCCGACTGGCGGCCGGGCGATCTCGTCTGGCGCGGCATGGTCGGCGACCGAAGGATCGCTGCGCAGGTCAGGCCGGTGCTGAACGGACTTCGCGTCGCCTGGAAAGGCATGTCGGTGAGCGCACGCGCCATGCTGCCGCGCACCGCCGAGCTCGAAAGGCTGATGCCGGAAAAAGTGGCGCCGGATACGTCGAAGATGCTGCTCTGCCCGATGCCCGGCCTTGTCGTGTCGATCGCCGTTGCCGAAGGGCAGGAGGTCAAGGCCGGCGAGACGCTGGCGGTCGTCGAGGCGATGAAGATGGAAAACGTGCTGCGCGCCGAGCGCGATCTCACCGTGTCGAAACTCAAGGCAAAACCGGGCGACAGTCTCGCCGTCGACGCGGTGATCATGGAATTTGCGTGAGGATGCCGTCACTTGGCACCACCGACAGTTATAAGGCAATTGCATTGGTTGGCGCTGCCCCTCATTGCCCTGCCGGGCATTTCTCCCCGTATAGTGACGGGGAGAAAGGGGCCTTCGCACAGGATTTCGCCAATCTCCAGCGTTGTAGATGGGAGCCAAGGTTGCGGCCAGCCCCTTCGCCCCGTCACTATACGGGGAGAAGGTGCCGGCAGGCGGATGAGGGGCAGCGCCAGCATCGACAATTGGCCTGTCGCTGGACTCGCATCGTCCGGTGCCGGACAATACATCCTCATCGACTGAGTCCTCTCAAACGGCGATAAAAAAATGGCGAATGAGACACTTCCCCGCGATCCGTTGCGGCGCGAGGCCTTTATGAAGGCGTCGCGGCCGGAAGCGCCGGCGCGGCCGTTCATTCATCTGCGCGTGCATTCGGCCTATTCGCTGCTCGAAGGCGCTTTGCAGCTCGGCACGGTTGTCGGCCATGCGGTCAAAGATGACGCACCGGCGATTGCCGTCACCGACACCAACAATCTGTTCGGCGCGCTCGAATTTGCGCAAAAGGCGGTGAAGGAGGGCATCCAGCCGATCATCGGCTGCCAGACCGCTCTGGCTTTTTCCGGTGAAGCCAGCGACAGCCAGCGCGACCGCAGGCGGCAAGGTCCGGAAATGCGTCCCGTGGTTTTGATCGCGGCGACCGAGGCCGGCTACAGCAATCTGGTCAGGCTGGTCAGCCGGGTCTATCTGGAAACGCCGCCCGGCGAGGCCGTGCATCTGACGACCGAGATGCTGCAAGGCCATTGCGACGGCCTGATCTGTCTCAGCGGCGGGCCGCGCGGCCCGATCGGCAACGCGCTGAAAGAGGACCGCCGCGACCTCGCCGAGACGCGGCTTCTGGCGCTCAAGGCGCTGTTCGGCGACCGGCTCTATGTCGAGCTGGAACGGGTTTCCGGCTATGACCGGGCCATCGAGAAATCGTCAGTCGACCTCGCCTATATCAATGACTTGCCGCTGGTTGCCACCAACGAGGCGTTTTTCTCCTCGCGCGACGACTATGAGGCGCATGATGCGCTGATCGCCATCGCCGAAGGGTCGGTCGTCGCCGTCGACAATCGCCGGCGGCTGTCGCCCGACAATTTTCTGAGAAGCCAGGCCGAGATGGCGAGGCTGTTCGCCGATCTGCCGGAGGCGATCGACAACACCGTCGAGATCGCGCTGCGCTGCTCCTACTATCCCAAGACCCGCAACCCGATCCTGCCGCGCTTTGCCGGCGGCGATGTCGCCGACGCCGACGCGGCGGTGAAGGCGGAGGCGCAGGAGCTTTCCAGGCAGGCGCATGAAGGGCTGGAGGCGCGGCTCGCCGCGCACGGCCTGGCCCCTGGCTATACGGTCGAGCAATATCGCGAACGGCTGGAATTCGAGCTCGGCATTATCGAGAAGATGAAATTCCCCGGCTACTTCCTGATCGTCGCCGACTTCATCAAATGGGCGAAGGCGCAGGGCATTCCGGTCGGGCCGGGGCGCGGCTCGGGCGCCGGCTCGCTGGTCGCCTATTCGACGACCATCACCGACATCGATCCGCTGCGCTTCTCGCTGCTGTTCGAGCGCTTCCTCAATCCCGACCGCGTGTCGATGCCCGACTTCGACATCGATTTCTGCCAGGACCGGCGCGAGGAGGTCATCCGCTACGTCCAGCATAAATACGGACGCGACCAGGTCGGCCAGATCATCACCTTCGGCACGCTGCAGGCCCGCGCGGTGCTGCGCGATGTCGGCCGCGTGCTGCAGATGCCCTATGGCCAAGTCGACAAGCTCAGCAAAATGGTGCCGTCGAACCCGGCCAATCCGGTCAAGCTCGCCGACGCCATCGCCAACGAGCCGCGCTTTGCCGAGGAGGCCGAGCGCGAGCCGATCGTGCAGACGCTGCTCGACATGGCGCAGAAGCTGGAAGGGCTCTACCGCCACGCCTCGACGCATGCCGCCGGCATCGTCATCGGCGACCGGCCGCTGTGGGAGCTGGTGCCGATGTACCGCGATCCGCGCTCGGACATGCCGGTCACCCAGTTCAACATGAAGTATGTCGAGCAGGCCGGCCTGGTGAAGTTCGACTTCCTCGGCCTGAAGACGCTGACGGTGCTGGAGACCGCGGTCAAGCTGATCCGCCGCCGCGGCATCGAGATCGATCTTGCCCACATTCCGCTCGACGACCCCGACACCTATGCCATGCTGTCACGCGGCGAAGTGGTCGGCGTGTTCCAGGTGGAAAGTGCCGGCATGCGCAAGGCGCTGATCGGCATGCGGCCCGACTGCATCGAGGACATCATTGCGCTGGTCGCGCTTTACCGGCCGGGCCCGATGGAGAACATCCCGACCTACAACGCCAGAAAGCACGGCGAGGAGGAGATGGCGTCGATCCATCCGAAGATCGACCATCTGGTGAAGGAGACGCAAGGCGTCATCGTCTACCAGGAACAGGTGATGCAGATCGCGCAGGAGCTTGCCGGCTATTCGCTGGGCGAAGCCGACCTGTTGCGTCGCGCCATGGGCAAGAAGATCCGCGCCGAGATGGACAAGCAGCGCGAGCGCTTCGTCTCGGGCGCGATCGAGCGCGGCGTCGGCAAGCCGCAAGCCGACTTCATCTTCGACCTGCTGGCAAAGTTCGCCGACTATGGTTTCAACAAGTCGCATGCCGCCGCCTATGCGGTCGTTTCCTATCAGACGGCCTATCTGAAGGCGCACTACCCGGTCGAATTCCTGGCCGCGTCGATGACGCTCGACATGGGCAACACCGATAAACTCGCTGATTTCCGCCAGGATGCGCTGCGCCTCGGTATCGATGTCGTGGCGCCGTCGGTGATATCAAGCTTCCGCGCCTTCGAAGTCGCCGAGAACCGGATCTTCTATTCGCTGGCCGCGCTCAAGGGCGTCGGCGACGCGGCGGTCGAGCATATCGTCGCCATGCGCGGCGAAAAACCGTTCAAGAACCTCGCCGATTTTTGCGAAAGGGTCGACCCGAAGATCGTCGGCAAGCGCGTCTTCGAAAGCCTGATCATGGCCGGCGCGCTCGACTGCTTCGGTCACGACCGCGCCGCGATGATGGCGGGCGTCGAGCGGATGATGGGGCTGGCGTCGCTTGCGCAGCAGAATGCAATGTCGGGCCAGCACGACATTTTCGGCGCCTCGCTCGGGGCGCAGTCGCAGGCGCTCAACCTGCCGGCGACCGACCCGTGGCTTGCCGCCGACCGCCTGCACCGTGAATTCCAGGTGGTCGGCTTCTATCTCTCGGCGCACCCGCTGGACGAATACAAGGCGGCGCTGCAGAAGATGCGGGTGCAGACCTGGGCCGAGTTCTCGGGCGCCGTCAAACGCGGCGCTGCCGCCGGGCGGCTTGCCGGCACCGTCACCACCAAGCAGGAGCGCAAGACGCGCACCGGCAACAAGATGGGCGTCGTGCAGTTCTCCGACACATCGGGCCAGTATGAAGCAGTGCTGTTTTCCGAAGGTCTGGCGCAATATCGCGACCTGCTCGAGCCCGGCCGTTCGGTGGTGGTCACAGTTTCGGCCGAGGACAGGCCCGAAGGCGTTAATCTGCGCATCCAGACGGTGCAGTCGCTGGAGGACGAGGCAAGCCGCATCCAAAAAGCCTTGCGCATCTTTGTCAGGGATGACCGGCCGGCGTCGGCGATTCAATCGCAGCTTACCCAGCGCGGCGACAGCCTGGTGAGCATTATCGTCATCAAGGACGAGGCGCAGGGCGAGGTCGAGATCGAACTGCCCAACCGTTACCGCGTCTCGCCACAGATCGCCTCGGCCATGCGGGCGGTGCCGGGCGTGGTGGAGGTGGAGTTGGTGTGAGCTAACGACCGTATTCCGCCAGCCCGGTCGCATTGCCCGGTGACGATGCCGCTGGTATTGTGGGCTCGGCGGCCTGGGTCTTTTGGCGGCCGGGGGGAGTGCGTCATGGATGAGCGGGATGCCGCTGCCGAACTCCAGAAAATGGTCAATGGCTTCCAGGTATCTCAGGCGATATGCGTCGCCGCCACGCTGGGCATTGCAGACCATCTCAAGGACGGAAAACGCACCAGCGGCGAACTGGCCGTGCTGACCAATACCCATCCGCAGGCGCTCTACCGGCTGCTGCGCGCCCTTGCGTCGGCCGGCGTGTTCCATGAAGCGGAAGACCGATCCTTCTCGCTGACCCCGGTTGGCGGCGCGTTGCGATCCGACGTTCAGCATTCGGTCGCGTCGTGGGCAATTCTGGCCGGACGGCCGTATTTCCGTCAGGCATGGAGCGATCTGCTGCACAGTGTCAGCACCGGCGAAAACGCCTTTCGCCACGCTTATGGCAAGGGCGTTTGGGAATACCGGGCAGAGCATCCGGAAGAGTCCGTCGTTTTCGACCGGGCGATGACGGCGATGTCGCGTGGCGTCGCCGCTGCGGTGCTCGCGGCCTATGACTTCCGGCGGTTCTCTGTCGTTATGGATGTAGGCGGCGGGCAGGGCGCGCTGCTTGCCGAAATCCTCCGCCGCAATCCCGGCCAACGCGGCATTCTATTCGATCAGCCGCAGGTCGTGGCGAAGGCCGGCCCGGTCTTTGACGCTGCGGCTGTGGCTGATCGCTGCGACATCGTCGCCGGCGATTTCTTCGTCTCGGTGCCCGAAGGAGCCGATGCGATTGTGCTTAAATGGATCTTGCATGACTGGGACGACGACACAAACATCCGGATCCTGAAAACCTGCCGCCGGGCGATTCGCCCGGAAGGCAAACTGCTGGTGCTCGAGAGCATTCTGGCACCGCCCAATGAAGGCGCCGTCGCAAAATTCGGCGATCTGAACATGCTGGTCATGCCGGGCGGGCAGGAGCGCACGGCGGAAGAATTCAGGTTGCTGCTTGCGGCGTCGGATTTTCGGGTCGCCAATATCGTTGAAGCCGGACCTCGCATCAGCATCATCGAGGCGGAACCGGTCTGATTGCTTTCCGGGTCTGGAACGCTGCGGATGTTCTCAAGCCACAGTGGCTTCCCCCTGCTCTGCCCACTGGACGGCTGTCGCAGCGAGCGTTATCGCAGTTGTCATGAAGGCGCCGAAAAGGGACGGAGTGCAGGATTTTTCAGCCTTGACGCGGCTGCGCGACACATTGCGCAAACTCTATCACGGGCGCACGCCTGCGGCTTTCCGGTTTCAGCTGGCGGCTGTTATCATCGACCTTGCCATCATCGCCTTCTTCATCGCCACACCGGTGATCCAGGAATCGTCCTCGTTCCTCTGGCTCGATTATTCAGTGGCAGCGCTTGTCGCCGCCGACATGATTGCCCGGCTGCTTGCGTCAAACGACATGCTGCGCCTGATGAAGCAGCCGACGTCGTGGGTCGACGGCTTCATCCTGCTGACGCTGCTGATGCCTTCGGCGCTGGCCAATTTGGGATTCCTGCGCATATTGCGGCTGTGGTCGCTGTCGCGCAGCGGCGCGCTGTGGCGGTTTTTCGAGATGCGCGGCCTCAAAAAATGGCGCGAGGCAAGCCATGCAGTCATCAATCTCCTGACATTCCTGTTTGTCGTCACCGGTTTCGTCTACACCTTCTTCTTCCGCACCGGGGCCGGTCTCGAAGGCTATGTCGATGCGCTGTATTTCACCGTCGCCACGGTGACCACGACCGGCTTCGGCGACATCGTCCTGCCGGGAATAGCCGGCAAGCTCACCGCGATCGTCACCATGATCATCGGCATATCGCTGTTCGTTAGGCTGGCACAGGCGCTCTTCCGTCCCAACAAGGTCTTCTTCCCGTGCCCGCAATGCGGCCTTCAGCGGCATGAAGCCGACGCCGTCCACTGCAAGGCCTGCGGGCATCTCCTCAACATACCCGACGAAGGCGACTGAAATGCGAGGCGGTTTTGTGAAACCAAAACCGCGCGGTAGCTCTTTGCTTTGACGCATTTTGTCGGACGCCAAACGAAGACGTTTGGCTGCAAAATGCTAAGACGCTGCCACTTCCGCTGGTTTGGTCGCCTTTTTCTGCAGATTAAGCAGATTGCCCAGCAGGATCAGCAAGGCGCCCCCGGCGGTGAAGGCGTCGATCTGCTCCTGATACAGCAGCCAGCCGATCAGCGCCGACAGCGGCACGCGCAAAAAGTCCATCGGCGAGATGACGGTGGCGTCGGCATAGGCGAGTGCGCGCGCCATGCAGAAATGCGACGACATGCCGGTGAAGGCGATCAGCAGGATCCACGGCCACAGTTCGAGCGGCGGGTTGCGCCATTCGTAGAGCGCCGGGATCAGCCCGAGCACCGACTGGATGACCAGCATCCAGAAGATGATGGACACGACGCTGTCCGTCCGCGTCAGCGATTTGACCAGGACCACGGATATGCCGAAGCAGACCGCGGCACCCAGCACGACAACATGTCCCGGATCGACGGAGCCGACGCCCGGACGGACGATGATCAGCACACCGATCAGCCCGAGCACGATCGCCGCAAGTCTTGACCGGCTTAGTCTTTCACCAAGAAAGCCGACCGCCAGAATGGCCGTCCAGATCGGCGTCGTGAATTCGATGGAGATCAGCACGGCCAGCGGGATCAATGTCAAGGCGTAGAGCCATGCCGCCTGGCCGACAAAATGGACGACGTTGCGGGCGATATGGGCGGTGGGGCGTATGCTGCGCATCGCCGCAAAACCGCCTGACATCATCACCAGCGGCAGGAGGATGAAAAGGCCGATCACCGAGCGCAGTTCCAGCACCTGGAAGACATTGAGCTCGGCCGTCGTGGCGCGGCCAGCGACCGACATCGTCAGAAACGATGCGATCGACAGCGCCATCCAGAACGCAGCCTTGGGGATCGAGGGCGAGGGTGCCATGCGCGCTATGTCGCAAGTCGGGACTTTCACCGCAACCGCTAGTCGACGCATTCGGCTGGGCCAGAGCGGCGCGTTGCAAAACGGTCATGCTGAAGGCGGAACCTGCGGTCACGGCGAGCGTTGGTCCAACAGCCAGATCAAGGGGAGAGATTCAATGAAATCATGTGCACGATTTGCACTTGCCGGCTGCCTGGCGGCTGCCGCCGGCGCGGCTCATGCCGACGAGGCCGATTTTCTTCGCTCGTTCGAGGGGAATTTTGCCGGCAAGGGCACTGTCAAGGTAACCACCGAGGCGCCGACGGTGAACGTCTCCTGCCGCTTCAATTCCGACGCGACATCGAGTTCCTTGTCACTGGACGGCACCTGCCGCGGTCTCGTCGTGGTGACGCGCGCCATCAGTGCCGACCTGAAGTCCAGCGGGACGAAGTACACCGGCACCTATGTCGGATCCCGCACCGGGCCGGCGCAGCTCAGCGGCAGGCGCTCGGGCAATGCGATCAATCTCGGCATTCGCTGGGCCAAGGAGGTCAACGGCGATCGTACCGCGCAAATGACCGTCGAGAAGAACGGCGAGGACGGCATGCGGCTGACCGTTATCGACGTCGACCCGAAAACCGGCGAGCGCGTGATGACCAGCCGGATCGATCTGCGACGCACCTGAAGCGGCCCGCTTTACCTTGTCTTGTTTGAGCGTGGTCTTTCCGAGAACTGGATCCGCTTTTCGCTTGCGCGGACATTCGGTTCGGGATCATGCTTAAACTAATCCTCCATCGGCTCTGGCGGGTGGGCGTTGCGGCCCTTGCCGAAGGTGTAGCCGGTCTCCACCGCCCTGCGGCCGAACTTGTCGCGCAACCTGTCGATGGCGCCTTCGGCCATGGCACGCTTGCGTGACTGGGTATCGACGAGGTCGGGCGGATCGGCCTTTTCGTCATTCGAGAGGTCGCTGACGCCGATGCCGAGCAGCCGGTATCTGGTGCCGTCCGCCTCCTTGCGCAGCAACTCGAGCCCGGTCGAGAATATGCGGTCGGCCAGCCGTGTCGGGTCGCCGAGCTGCCGGTTGCGCGTGCGGGTCTTAAAATCCTGCGTCTTCAGCTTCAGCACGACGGTGCGCCCGGCAATGCCGGACTTCTTCAGCCGCCCCGAGACTTTTTCCGACAGCGCTCTCAGCACCGAAACCAGTTGCTCGGGGGAGGCGATGTCGGTGTCGAAAGTGGTCTCTGCCGAGACGCTTTTCGCATCCTGGTCGGGGTGAACGCGGCGGTCGTCCTCGCCGCGTGAAAGATGGTACAGCCGGTCGCCCATCACGCCGTAGCGGCGCATCAGGTCGCCGCGCTCCATGCGCTGCAACTGGCCGATGGTGCGGATGCCGTCGCGCTCAAGCGTGGCGGCGAAGGCTTTTCCCACACCCCAGATCAGCGTCACCGGCTGCTCGGCCAGAAAGCCGGTCGCCTCGGCTTCGCCGATCACCGAAAAGCCGCGCGGCTTGCGAAAGTCCGACGCCACCTTTGCCAGGAACTTGCAGTAGGAAAGGCCGGATGAAACGGTGATGCCGATCTCCTTCTCCACCTTGAGCGCGAAGCGTGCCAGCACCACCGCCGGCGGCAAGCCATGCAGGCGCTCGGTGCCGGCAAGGTCCAGAAACGCTTCGTCGATGGAGATCGGCTCGATCAGCGGCGTCAGCGCCTGCATCATGGCGCGCACCTCGCGGCCGACGCGACCATATTTTTCCATGTCCGGCGGGATGACGACCGCTTCCGGACAGGCTTCGAGCGCCTTGAACATCGGCATCGCCGAGCGGACCCCGTGGACGCGGGCGATGTAGCAAGCGGTGGAGACGACGCCGCGCTTGCCGCCGCCGATGATCAACGGCCGGTCCTTCAGCGCCGGGTTGTCGCGCTTTTCGACCGCCGCATAAAACGCGTCGCAATCGATATGGGCGAGATGCAGCCGATAGAGCTCCGGATGCCGGGCCAGCCGTGGACTGCCGCAGCGCTCACAGCGCCGTGCCTCACCGCGCTGAAAGGTCAGGCAGTCGCGGCAAAAACCGTGATCGGGATTGTTGACAGGAACCGCCATCGCTGCGAACATAAAGAGAACAAAAGCAATGGTACGTCAGGACGGACGCCACGACAAGGCGGTGGGCCGGGAGAGAGTTCGTGAATACGACCATAGCGCCGCTGGTGCCCGAGCTTTGGGCGGATTTTGAAGGTCTTTTCGGTAAGCAGGGTGCCTGCTACGGCTGTTGGTGCACGCATTTCCGGCTGTCGCCGGCCGCGCGCCGCGCCAGCAACCGGGAACGCAACAAGGACCACATCAAGGCGCGGATCGAGGCCGGACCGCCACCGGGCGTGCTGGCGTTCGAGGATGGCAAGGCGGTCGGCTGGATGCAGATCGGCCCGCGCGCCGACGTGCCCGAATGGAACAACAAGGGCAGGGGGTCGGCGCCGGTCGATCCCGCCGACGCCACCGATCCGGGCGTCTGGGCGATTTCCTGCTTCTTCATCCGCGTCAAGGCGCGCGGCAGGGGCGTGACGCACCGGCTGGTCGAAGGCGGGATCGAATTTGCTCGCCAGAATGGCGCGCGGCTGGTCGAGGCATGTCCGATCGACCTGTCGAGAGATTCGCGTTCGATCGGGCTGTTCGTCGGCTCGTCGCGGGTCTTCGAGAAAGCCGGTTTCGAGAGGCTGGTCGAGCGCAAGGCGGGCCGGCCGCTGATGCGATTGGTGCTTTAGTCAACGCTGCTGTGCGCGCCGCGGCGACCGAACTATCGTCGTCGGCCTGCATATCAGACGCCCATCCGGGAATAAATCCGGCTGCGGCCCGTTCCTCCTCGGATTTTTCCATGGAGGCCATCGATGTTTCATTTTTCCCAGACTTCTCAGAAGACCTCTCGCTCGATCCGGTTTGCCTGTCGGCCGGAAGATCATGGCGTCATCGCGCCGCCAGTGGCGGCCAAGACGGTCCTGCCGGACTGGTTCCGCAAACTGCCGCCGGTCGATGCGCAGCAAGCCTCGGCCACCAACAATGGCCTGACCGTCAAGCGCTGCATGCCGTTTCTCGACGCGATGACAACCGGCTGGATCCTGCCGCTCGCGGCGACCGTCCGCCTTGAGATCAAGGATGGCGGCAGCGCCGTCGATGCCGGCTGGGAGTTCGACAGGGTGATGGTGAGCAATCATGGCGCGCATCAGGTCGCCGGCAATCCGAAGGAACCGGCACCGCCATGCAAGTTTCACAATTACTGGTCGATCCGTACCCCGCCGGGCTGGAGTTGTCTGTTCCTGCCGCCGCTCAATCGGCCGGCTCAGCCTTTCGAATGCGTCGCCGGCATCGTCGATACCGACACCTATGCAGCCCACATCCATTTTCCGTTCTTTGCGACGGCGCCGGATGGCCTCTACGTCCTCGAAAAGGGAACGCCGCTGGTCCAGGTCATACCGTTTCGCCGCGAAGATGCGGCGCTCAAGGCCGAGATCCAGGCGGAGACCGGAGCCGAGGCGACCGAGCGCGAAACGGTCTACCGCAACACGATTGCCAGCGAAGGCTGGTATCGCAAATGGGCCCGCGCGGCCCGCTAGACTTTTTCTGGAGAAGAATACGAAAACGGGGCCGCTAGGGCGAAGCGACGCAGACCCCTGGGATGCATACCGTTACCTTGGAGCGCTGCTGCGGTGCAGAACCTTTGATCGCCGAGGGACAGCGCCCCCCTCTGTCCTGCCGGACATCTCCCCCACAAGGAGGGAGATTGGCCTTCATCACTGATTTCGCCAACCACCAGCGTTGCAAAAAGAATGCTGTCCGCGAAGCTGCCGATCTCCCCCCAAGTGGGGGAGATGTCCGGCAGGACAGGGGGGCGCGAAGGATCGCTACAGAGCGCTTTTATTCTGCATTCTTCGGCGGATGTCACGGAATGGATCCCAGGGTCTGCGCCGCGTCGCTTCGCTCCTTGCTTTGCCCTGACGAAGTCGTGGTGGCCTATGCCAATCGCCAGCGAATGCGAAACGGGGGCCGGCTGGCCCCCGTTTGTCTGTGGATTGTTTTAGAGCGGCGGACACAAGTCGAAGCGCGCCGCCGCTCTATCGTCCGGCCTATGTCAACGCCGCCAGTTGCGCGACCACCCGCGATCCGAACCGTTCGAGTTCGAATTGGAGGAACTGTTCGACGATGAGTTCGAATTCGAGTTGCTCGAGGAATTGGAGCTGGAGTTCGAAGACGAGTTCGAATTCGAATTGCTCGACGAATTAGAGCTGGAATTCGACGAACCGTTGGACGACGAATTGGAGCTCGAATTTGAAGAGCTGTTGCCAGCGACGATGAAGGAACCGTCGCTTTGGCTGGACATTGCCGCCGGCGGACGCTCGGTTTCCGGCGCTCCCGCGGGAGACTCCTTCGCCTGCGCCGTGGTGCTCGCGAGCGCTGCCATTCCTGCGACCAGCGTCGACTTGAGCTTCCAGTGTCTTGTCATGGTAGTTACTCCTTGTTTCAGACCGGACCGGCAGTTGCGGCCCGGCGGAGTAACGGGCGATCGCCGGCTTTATTCCATTCAAAGAAAGTTGGATTCCATTTCAGAGCAAGCCGGGCCAGAGCAAGCCGGGTCAGAGCGGGCCGGGCCGTCGCAGTTTCACTTCCGGTCCTTCTGACGGATCTCGTCCAGCGCTTTGACTTCCTCCTCGGCTGACATCGGAGCGGCTGCTTCGATCGCCGAAAGATAGGCGTCGAGGGCTTCGGTCGACGAGGCCGGGGCATAGCCTCCGGCGTCGCCCGGCGCCACGACCGCGAAGCTGACGCGCCATTCGTCGCCGGAACGGCAGGCGACCGACATCACCGTGGAGCGGTCCTGCGAGTCGACCTCGAACTCGCGGCACAAATCCTGCGAATCGTTACGGAACGTAGCGATGGCCCGGAACCGGTCGCTGATCCCGGCGAGCTTGATCTCCTTGCCGGACTCGACCGTTTCAAGGGCCTGGGCCAGGCCCGGCCTGATGACGCCGGCAACCCACAAGCCGCCCTGCGTGCGTTCGTTGCTGCCTGCTGCCCAATAGCCGGCGAGCCCGCCGCCAATTGCCGCCGCGAGAGAGGCGGCAATTGGCAGCATCCATCGAGACCTCGAAGCAGGCCCTGCCAAGCGACTGCTGCCGAAGGGCAATATCGATGCCGTCGCGGCTTGCTCGCCGGCACGCCTGGCCTCGATCATCTGCTCGACGGCCGCGACAAGTTTTTCGGGAACCGGCTCGTCGAGCAGCGGCTTCAGCGCGGCCTGCGCCTGCGCTCTGGTTTCGATGAACACAGCAATCCTGGCCACCAGACGGTCGTCCGTTTCCATCGCCTGCTCGATCCTGGCGACCATGTCCGGATCAAGCTCACCGTCGGCGAACCGCATCAGGATTTCGTCCGAAAAAGTCTCTTCGGTCATTTTGCAGCCCCTTTTGTGACCGGAGAACGGGTGGGCGCCGAAGATATTCCAGTCGCCTCCGCCAGATTCCTCCTCGCTCGAGCCAGCCTGCTCATCACCGTCCCGATCGGCACGGCAAGGACTTCCGCGGCCTCCTTGTAGGAAAGCTCTTCGACGCAGACCAGAAGCAGCACGTCGCGCTGGTCGGCGGCGAGCTCGCCTATGGCTTGCGCCACGCTGTTCAGCGCCAGCCGCGCCTCCATCTCGCGCTCACCGGAAACGCCGGCGATGTCATGGCGCTCGTCGATATCGTCCTGCGGGCCGGCGACCTTGCGCTTGCGGATGTCGTCGATCCACAGATTTCGCAGGATCTTGAACATCCACGCGTCGAAGCGCGTCCCTGGCTCGAAACGCTGCTCGTTGGCGAGCGCCCGTTCGCAGGCACGCTGGACAAGATCGTCCGCGATGTCGCGCGACCGGCACAGCGCAATCGCGAACCGGCGCAGATTCGGCAGAAAAGCGACAAGCTGATCTTGGACGCGGTCGGCTTTTTCCGGCATGTTGCTCCAGGTTCTGGAATAAAGCGGCCCCGCGCCCGTTCCTCGCAAGGCTAGCTTATTGCCAGACAGCTCCGCTAGCCTCGCGATGTTGAAAATCGGCGATGGCCGGAAATGTGAGGGAGACCATGCGCGCCACCTCCTGGTTGAGACCAAAAGCCCTGCTGCTTTTCTGGGTCGCCGTCGCATTGCTCGTCGATCCTCAGGCGCCGGGCGGCCAGCTGGCGCTCGGCGAGTTCGGACCAAGATCGGCGTTGGCCGATGACGACGGTGGCGGTGACGATGGTGGCGACGATGGCGGTGGTGATGACGGCGGTCGGTCCGGCGCTTCGCCCGGTGGGTCGCGAACGACGTCCAGCCGATCGACCGGCCCGAACCTGTTTCGCGCGCTGACGGATCGGTTTCTTCCGCGCCCGCCAAGGCGCAGCGGCAGGCGCGCGCAACGGCCATCCGCCCCTTTGCCGTCTCGGGTACCGGACCAGATCGTGGCGAGCGGGCTGAGTTCGGCTGAGATCGGTCGGCTTCAGGCAACCGGCTTCACCGTACTGGACCGTGCCGACATTCAGCTTCTTGGATCGGAGCTGATTCGGCTGCGCATTCCACCCAACATGCCGCTGGAGGCTGCGCGCGATCTTGTCATCGATGCCGCTCCGCAGTCGACGGCAGATTTCGTGCATTACTACCGGCCCGGACAGGAAGCTGAGTGTGCCGGGCCGCACTGTGCCGCCGCGGGCCTGATCGGCTGGCCGGCCGGTAGCGGACTGCCAGCCGGCTGCGGTGGCAATGTCACGATCGGCCTTATCGACACCGCGATCAATCCTGCGCATGACGCCTTCTCGAAAGGCCGGGTCGAAGTTCTTCGCCTGTCGGACGACGGCGTTCCCGAGTCCGGCCGCCAGCACGGCACCGCCGTCGCGGCCCTGCTTGTCGGCGGCGCCGACAGCCGTACGCCCGGCCTGCTGCCGCACGCCAGGCTCATCGCGGTCGATGCGTTTCATCGGGGCGATCGCCAGGATGACCGCTCGGACGCCTACGATCTGCTTCGCGCGCTCGATCTTCTTTCGGCGCGCGGCGTGCAGGTGACGAATATGAGCCTGTCGGGACCTGCGAATGTGCTTCTCGAGCAGGTTGTCCGAAGACTCTCCGAACGCGGCATGGTGATCGTCGCCGCCGCCGGCAATGGCGGCCCAAAAGCCGGGCCTGCCTATCCGGCGGCCTACGCTGAAGTGATCGCGGTGACGGCGGTCGACCGCATGAAACGCCCCTACAGGCGCGCCGGCCGCGGCGAGCATATCGACCTGGCCGCTCCCGGCGTCCAAGTGTGGACGGCCGCGTCGGTCAGCGGCGCACGGCCGAAGACCGGCACCTCCTTCGCGGCGCCCTTCGTCACCGCAGCCGCTGCCTTGATGAAATCTGCAAACAGCAACGCCACCGCAGCCGACATTCAAGACGCGCTCGGCAAGTCGGCGGAAGATCTCGGCGCGCCGGGCAAGGACGACGTCTTCGGCTGGGGCCTGCTCAATGCCAGCGCCGCTTGCCTCGTCACGTCGAAGAAGGCGACCTGAAGCTCCACTGTCGATCCCGGAGGAAAGCGCGGAGCGCGAAGGCTGGTTATAGATCGGCTTCCAGCCCTAACGAGGGGATTGCACCCCGCCGGTTTCCGCTTACGGTTGCGGCTGGAGTTTTTACCACAGAAACAGCAACGGAGATTCTGCGTGAATCGTGTTCTGCCGGCCGTCTTTGTCCTCGCGCTCAGCGCGCCTGCCTTCGGCCAGACCGTCGACGGCGAGGGTGCCAAGCAGCTCTCCGAAAATCTGTCCCGCTATTTCGGCAGCAAGGCGATCGACAGCGGCTTCCTGAAGGTTTCGGTGGAAGGCGACGCCTATAAACTCGCCGTCGACTTCAAACCTGTCGTCGACCTGCTGGCGGCGCAGAATTCCTTCAAGTTCGACTTCAGCCCCTACGCATTGCTCGTCAAGCCAGGCAGCAACGGGACATGGAGCGTCTCGGCGGACGTGTCGCAAAGCGGGTCCTTCGAGTTCAAGGGGCCAGAGGGCCCGCAGAGCATGGAGTTCTCGATTACAGACGGCAAGTTTTCCGGCGTCTACGATCCCGAACTCGCGGCTTTCACCAGCGCCACACAGTCGATAGCCGGGATGACGATGAATTCCCGGGACGCCGTGCAGCGCGCCAAGGTGAGCACCGGCGCCGGTACGGCCACCATGAACGCAAGCAAAGCTGCGAATGGCGGCGTGGATTTTACCGCAACGCAGTCGCTCGCCGATTTCGCCGAAGCGCTCGACTTTGACGATCCCAAGAGCGGGCTGAAATTCCCGCTCACGATCAAATCGCCAAAGCTGTCGGTGAACGCGACCGGCAAAGGCGTGCGGACCAGGCCGCTTCTCGATCTGCTGGCATTTGCCGTCGCCAATGAAGACGAGGCCAGACTGAAGGCCAACCAGGCGCAGCTCAAATCGCTGCTGCTCGCCGCGCTGCCGCTGTGGGAGCGGATCGACGGAACCTACGGGTTCAAGGATCTCACCGTCGAAAGCCCAGTCGGGCTTTTCGGGGCGACTGAGCTGGACACAGGCTTCGGGACCGACGGCATCGCCCAGAACGGAGCAATCAACTACTCGATCAGGGCCGCGGGACTGAAGATCCCTGACAATCTCGCGCCCGCCTGGAGCACGGCGCTGCTGCCGACCGATGTCAATCTGAGTTTCGGCGGCGCCAATATCGATCTCGATAGCATGGCGAAGAAGGCGATCGAAGCCTTTGATCTGAACAAGAATCCACCGCTGCCGGCCGACTTCGGCGACACCTTGACCGCTGATTTCATGGCCAAGATGCCGAAATTTGTCATCGGCCACAGCACGGTGAAAAACGGCGATATGGAAATCGCGATGGAAGGCGAGATGACGTTCGCCGGCATGAAGCCGGAGGCCAATGTGACCATCGATATCGCAGGCTATGACAGGATCGTGGAAAGCCTGCAGGCGGCAGCGAAGTCGGAGCCGGAAGCCGCGCAATATGTGCCGGTGGCTCTTGCGATCAAGGGATTCGGCAAGACGCTGCCGGACGGCCGCATCGAATGGGTCGTCAACGGCAAGCCGGACGGTTCGGTCACCGTCAATGGTGTCATGGTGAAGCCGGCCGATCCGGTTGCGAATGATGAAGGCGACGACGGCGAAGAAGAAGCGACGCCATAGGCGTTTTGGCGATCCGATCGTCGCTTATATCGAATGCTCATGGTCGTCGTCGCCCAGCGGCAGCGCCCGCAGCGCCTTGCCGACGGAAGCCGGCGGCGTGCCGGTTTCCGCCGCGAACCGCATGAGCGTCGGCTCGTGGGCGAGGATGAACTGCAGCACGCCGGCCAGGAATCCCGGCTCGCCGGCGGCCTGGCGGATCGAATGCGCCTCGATGCCGGTGATCGCCAGGAAGCGGGGCAGAAGTTCCGGATCGGCGGCGACGAAGCCCAATGCCTTCACGGCAATGGTTTCCGCTTCCTCGCGCATTGACCCTGGGTTTGCCATCACTACCTTCTTGTGGGTTGAATGAGTCTGTTTTTGGCAGTAATCGCAAGCGTCGCCTGCGGCAAGCCATCTGTCTCTGCAATGCGGAGTTCGCGGTGAAATCCGAAGCTTTTCCGGCAGCCGGTTTCCGTTTCGTCAATTATCTCGCGGTAGAGTTGAGCAGGGTTTGGTGCGTACCGGCGAGGGCGCATGGCGGCATCCTTCGAGCGGAAGGCAGGCCGGGACGGGAATTTGATGCCTAAGAAGGTCATGATCGTCGAGGACAACGAGCTTAACATGAAGCTCTTTCGCGACCTCATTGAAGCGAGCGGTTACGAGACGGTACGCACGCGCAACGGTCTGGAAGCGCTGGATCTGGCGCGACTGCACAAGCCGGACCTCATTTTGATGGACATCCAGCTGCCCGAAGTGTCGGGGCTGGAAGTGACCAAATGGCTGAAGGAGGACGACGACCTCCATGTCATCCCGGTCATTGCCGTCACCGCATTCGCGATGAAAGGCGATGAGGAGCGTATCCGCCAGGGTGGCTGCGAAGCCTATATTTCCAAGCCGATCTCGGTGCCGCGTTTCATCGAAACCATCAAATCCTACCTGGGCGACGCCTGATGCGCCCTTCCAGCCGAGCCGGAGCTTTATGAGATGACTGCACGGATCCTCGTCGTCGACGACATCCCTGCCAATGTCAGGCTGCTCGAGGTCCGGCTGCTTGCCGAATATTTCGAGGTGCTGACCGCCACCAACGGGCCGGACGCGATCGAGACCTGTGAAAACGGCAAGGTCGATGTCGTATTGCTCGACGTGATGATGCCTGACATGGACGGGTTCGAAGTCTGTCGCCGGCTGAAGAGCGATCCGGCGACGTCGCACATCCCTGTTGTCATGATCACCGCGCTCGACCAGGTTTCGGACCGGGTGCGCGGCCTCGAGGCCGGTGCGGACGATTTTCTGACCAAGCCGGTCAACGATCTGCAGTTGATGACCCGCGTCAAAAGCCTGGTCCGGCTGAAGACTTTGACCGATGAGCTGCGCCTGCGCGCCTCGACCACGCGCAATATCGGCATCGAGGAACTGTTGAGCCGCAACTTCGCGTCCGCGGACACCACGCCGAAGGTTCTACTGATCGACGAGCGCAAATCCTCCATTGAGCGCGTCCAGAAGATGCTGCGCAGCAGTGCCGACCTGGACATCGCCACCGATCCGCATGCCGGCTTCTTCCAGGCCGCCGAGACGCCCTATGAATGCGTGATGATCTCGACGGGTTTTGCCGATTTCGATCCGCTCAGGCTCTGCTCGCAACTGCGTTCGCTCGATCGCACCCGTTTCGTGCCGATCATCCTTCTGGCGGAGCAGGGTGAGGAGGGACGCATCGTCCGCGGCCTCGAGCTTGGCATCAACGATTATCTGATGCGTCCGATCGACCAGCATGAATTGACCGCGCGGCTGCGCACGCAGGTGCGCCGCAAGCGCTACAACGACCAGTTGCGCGCCAGCGTCACCCAGACCATCGAGATGGCGGTGACCGACCCGCTGACGGGATTGCACAATCGCCGTTACCTCGACAGCCATCTGCAGACACTGTTCGACCGCGCCGTGGCGCGGCGGCGGCCGCTGTCGGTGATGATCACCGATCTCGACCGCTTCAAGACCGTCAACGACACGCATGGCCATGACGGCGGCGACGAGGTGCTGCGCGAATTCGCGCGGCGGCTGCGCAAGAATGTGCGCGGCATCGATCTCGCCTGCCGCTTCGGTGGCGAGGAGTTCGTCGTGGTGATGCCGGACACGGACGGCGCGGTCGCCGAAAAGGTGGCGGAGCGTATTCGCGCCGAAATCGCCCAGATGCCGTTTGCCGTCGGTCAGGACGGCAAGACGATCGAGGTTACCGTCAGCGTCGGCGTGTCGTCGGTGCTGAAGGGTGTCGACTCGGTTGCCGGGCTGATGAAGCGGGCCGACCTCGCGCTCTACGAAGCCAAGAGCGCCGGCCGCAACCGGGTCGTCGCCAAGGCGGCGTAAAAGTCCGATTATCCTGTCAATGTGACAGGGTTACGAATTTACCTTAACGCAAGCGATTCGCCGGGCTTGGTTAAGAAATTGTTGATTTTCGCAGGCTGTTGCGCAAATGTGCAGGCCGATGACGGGACCGGCGCGAGGCTAGATCGCCGGATCGATCCGAAGAATACCCCATGATTCAGGTCCGCCGCATCTCCTGGGTCCGTGGGGTCGGCCGGCCGGCGCTGGCACATAGTGGCCTCCTCGTACCGCTGCCAAACGCCGGCCGGCCCCCAGACCTCAAAATGACATCAAGTCACTGCGCCAAGCGTTGGAAATGCTGGGCTTTTCGAGCTTTGAAAACAAAAAAACCGCCCACGGGGCGGCGTTTTTGTCTCAAGCAGGAAAGCAGATTACTTGATCTTGGTTTCCTTGAACTCGACGTGCTTCTTGGCGACCGGATCGTATTTGCGGAACGACAGCTTGTCGGTCTTGGTGCGGCTGTTCTTGCTGGTCACGTAAAAGAAACCGGTGTCGGCGGTCGACAGAAGCTTGATCTTGATGTTTGCGGCTTTGGCCATTGTATCAGTCCATTATGTTCGTGGAGTCTTGGCCGCTGGAGCACGGGAAAACCACCCGGACGCGGGAAACTTGGCGCGACACATAAACAACGCGCCCGGAAAGTCAACCCTGTGAGACACCCTGTGAGCCGGCCTCTTCCTTCTCCCCTTGTGGGAGAAGGTGGATCGGCGCGAAGCGGCGAGACGGAAGAGGGGTGTTGGACGGATTGCTGTCGGTGCCACAGCGGAGCCCCCCTCATCCGGCCGCGTTCCGATTCTACGCATCTTCTTTAACTGGGGCGGCCTTCTTCCAGTCTCCCGTGGTGTTCCACCAGCGGTTCGGGTTGGAGCGATCGTCCAATCCCTTGGAGCGGCTGGCGAGGATCGGCTGGATGCGGATCACCGGCTCCTGATAGCTGTGGACCTGGAAGATCGCCTCGACGATGCGGGCGGCCAACGCCTGGTCGTCGGGCAGTTCGAACGACACTTCCACCGTGCCATGCCGTCGGCGCAATTCGGTCTCGGCGCCGGCGGCAGCACCATCGAGCGCCCGGTAGCGCTCGATGCCGTGCGCCGACTGGTAGGCATTGCTGTCGTATTTGCCCATGCTGAGCGGGGCGATCGCGACCACCGCTTCCATGATACGGTCGACATCGGAAGCCGGCGCCTGGAAGGTCACAAGCAGCAGCAATTCCATCCGCAGCGATTTCGTTTCAAACCCGGAGTCGATCATGGCGGCATCCTCAAATTCGTGGCGTGTTGCTGACAATCTACCCAGGTGCTGCTGACACGGTTATGTCAGCAGCCTTGCGCCACCTGAGGCATCGATCGGGTCTTTTTACAGGAGTTTTCGGATGAGCCTGGCACCGACCAGCGCGATATAGAAGGCGAAGAACAAGCCGAGCGCCCAGCCGAAACCGGAGGGGCCGAAAAGGTCCATGCCGATGCCGATCGCCTGCGGGCCGAGCACCATGCCGACACCGTAGCAGAGCACGAAGGCAGCGTTGGCCGAGGCCAGGTCGTGGCCGGAAAGCTGCGAGCCGAGATGGGCCAGACCGATCGTGTACATGGCCGCGACGACGCCGCCCCAGACGAACAGAAGCGCCGCCATCAGATGCCAGTTCTGCGCGAAGTGCGGCATGAAGATGGTGCCGGCAAGCCCGATGGTTGCACAGGCCAGAAGCAGATAACGGCGGTCGCTGACACGGTCGCTGATCATGCCGAGCGGGATCTGCAACAGCACGTTGCCGAGGCCGATCATGGTGAGCAGCAGGGCGGCATCGGCCTCGGAGTAGCCGATACGATTGCCATAGACGGGAAACAGCGCAAAGCCACCGGTCTCGACCGCGCCGAACACCAGCACCGCAGCGGTCGCCGTTGGCACCAACCAGATGTAGCGCAGGAAGTTGCTGGTTTCGCCGTTGGAGACGATCGTCGGGCTCTCGTTGCGGGCCGCCAGAACTGGAATGGCGGCCAGCGTCACCAGCGCCATGATGACGCCGAAGGGCAGGAAGCCAGCGCTGCCGAGTTGGGCGAACAGCCACGGCCCGGCGGCAAAGCCGAGCGACAGCACGGTGGCGTAGATGCCGAGGACGAGACCGCGCCGGTGCGGCGGCGCCGATGTGCTGATCCAGAATTCCGACAGGATGAAAAGCACCGTCAGCGCGATGTGCAGCAGGACGCGCAGCGGAAACCACATCCAGAAGTCCGGTGCGAAATGGAAGCCGACAAAGGCCAGCACTCCGGTGGCGATCATGGCGAGCATCGTCCTGGCGACGCCGAACCGCATCGCCAGCGGGGTGGCGAGCGGTGCGCCGGCGATCGAGGCGAGGCCGGCGACAGCGGTGTTGAAGCCGATCATCGACGCCGAATGGCCGCGCGTTTCGAGAATGACGCTGAGCAGCGGCATGCCGAGGCCGATGGCGATGCCGACGACGCTGATCGACGAGATCGCGGCGATCATTGGCAGCCAATGGACGCGTTCTTCGACCTCTTGCTGGGTATCGACTGTCATGGGATGTGAATGCTCTATGTTCTACAGAATTTCGCGAACGAAGCGATTGCCGACAAGCCGGTAGAACGGCACGGAACCACCGGGGCGCAGCAGCGGATCGTCGACGAGCCGCTTTTCCAGCTCCCCCAGGATGGCCCTGGTGATGTCGGGCACATCAGCTTCTCTGGCCTTGGCGAGCGGCAGCCAGACCAGTTCCTCCAGCTCGTTGGTCGGACCGCCGTCCGGCAGCTCCACGGCGACGTCTTCGCGCCAGGCGCTGAAGAAGCGCGTGTCGAAGCGCCGCACCCGGTTCGGCGGGGTGATGGCGCGCGCGATGAAGCGCAGCGCTTCCAGCGACGGCCTTACGCCGTGCTCGGCAAAACCCTGCCAATCGCGCCTGGTCGTGGCGAAGGCGCCCTTCTGGCCGATCAGCAGGCCGGCTTCTTCATAGGTCTCGCGAATCGCCGACAAAGCGATGGCGCGGGCGCGGGCCGGGCTGGTGCGGCCGACGCCGGCGGTAAGCCTCGCCTGCTCCTCAGGGTGCAGCGCTGTGGCAACGGGAATTCGGCTGTCGGCCGGATCAGTGCCGCCACCGGGAAAGACGAATTTCCCCGGCATGAAGGCGTGACGGGCGTGGCGCCTGCCCATCAGCACCAGGAACTCGGCGCCCTTGCGGTCGAGCAGGATCAGCGTCGCGGCGTCGCGCGGGCGTATAGGCCTGGCGTCGAGCGCGATCGGCTCAACCTTGTCGACTTCCGCCTTGATCATAACGTCCATGCGCACGACCTAGCGGAATCTTCTTCGATGCGAAAGTGGCGTCCAGCCATGCCGATTTGCGCCAGCCTCGGTTTCAAGCCTCGGGATGCGAATCGATCAGATCTTCTTCCCCGCCGAAGCCGTGCATATAGAACGCCCATTGCAGGCCGATGACGGCGCCCTTGACCGGCTGCAGCAAGACGATCGCCATGAGGATGGTCAGCGGCACCCAGATGGCAACGTGCTGCCATGTGGACAGAGTGGAGGCCGCTTCGACACCCATGAAGGCGCCGAGCACGACGTGGCCGACGATGGCCACCACCAGATAGGCCGGCAGGTCGTCGGCGCGGTGGTGATGAAGCGCCTCACCGCAATGGTCGCATGTATCGACGGTCTTGACGAAGGCACGAAACAGCTTTCCCTCGCCGCAATGCGGGCAGCGGCCAAACGCGCCACGCTTCATCGCCGTCCATAGCGGGCGGGCGATCCGGCCCGAGTGCTGTTGGCCGCCGAAAACCTGTTCGTTCATTTTCAGATCGCTTGGCATTACCGTCTCCTGCCGCGCGAGCCTGGACGCGATTGCGACGCACGGGCGCGGCCCTTGGCCTTGTGAAACGACCGTTTGGAGCCGGGCAGCGGCTTTGGGTCGGTCAGCATCTCGAAACGCATCGCGCCGGCCATAGGCGCCACCTCGATCAGGCGAACCTCGACGCGGTCGGCAAGCTGATAGCCCTTGCCGGTGCGTTCTCCGAAAAGCGATCGGGCAGTTTCGTCGTATATATAGTAATCGCCGCCCAGACTTGACACCGGAATGAAACCATCTGCGCCATACTGCGGCAATTGGACAAATAGTCCCGATTTGGTGACGCCCGAAATGCGTGCATCGAAGCGATCGTCGACACGCTCTGCCAGATAGGCGGCGATCAGCCGGTCGATCGTGTCGCGCTCGGCCGCCATGGCGCGGCGCTCGGTGGCTGAGATCAGCGCGGAAACTTCTTCCAGCCGCTCCGCTTCATCCTGCGTCAGTCCGCCTGCACCGAAGCCGAGCGCGGCAATCAGCCCGCGATGCACGATCAGGTCGGCATATCTGCGGATCGGCGAGGTGAAGTGCGCATAGCGTTTCAGGTTGAGGCCGAAATGGCCGATATTGCTTGGCGAATATTCGGCCTGCATCTGCGTGCGCAGCACCACCTCGTTGACCAGCCCCTCATGGTCGGCACCGCGGACGCGATCCAGAATGCCGTTGAACTGGTTGGGCCGCATCTGGGCGCCGCGCGCCAGCGACAGGCCAAGCGTTTGCAGGAATTCACGCAGCGATTCCTGCTTGGCGAGCGAAGGTGCGTCATGGATGCGGTAGACCAGCGCCTGTCGTTTCGCCTCCAGCGTCTCGGCCGCCGCGACATTGGCCTGGATCATGAATTCTTCGATCAGCTTATGCGCGTCGAGCCGCTCCGGCACGACAACGCGGTCGACGGTGCCGTCCTCCTTGAGCAGGATTTTCCGCTCCGGCAGTTCGAGCTCGAGCGGCTGGCGCGTCTCACGACCGCGCTTCACCACGGCATAGGCGTCCCACAGCGGCTTCATCACCGTGTCGAGGATCGGGCCGGTCTTGTCGTCCGGCGCGCCGTCGATCGCGGCCTGCGCCTGGCGATAGGCGAGTTTTGCCGCCGATTTCATCATGATGCGGTGGAACGAATGCCTGAGCTTGCGGCCATCGGCCGAGAAGGTCATGCGGACCGCCAGCGCCGGGCGGTCCTGGCCTTCGCGCAGCGAACAAAGGTCGTTGGAGATGCGCTCCGGCAGCATCGGCACGACGCGATCCGGGAAATAGACCGAGTTGCCGCGCTTCAGCGCCTCGCGGTCGAGCGCGGTGCCATAGCGCACATAAGCGGCGACATCGGCAATCGCCACGGTAACGACCACGCCGCCGGGGTTCTTCTCGTCCGGATCTGCTGTCGCGAACACGGCGTCGTCATGGTCCTTGGCGTCGGCCGGATCGATGGTGACCAGCGGCAGCTCGCGCCAGTCTTCGCGGCCGGCCAGCGTCGCCGGTTTGACCGCCTCCGCCTCGGCGATGACGTCTGCCGGGAAAATATGCGGAATGTCGTGCGCGTGGATGGCGATCATCGAGACCGCCTTTTCGCTGGTTAGCGAACCCAGCACCGCCAGCACCTTGGCCCTGGGCAGCCCGTAGCGGGAGGCCCGCGCCGGCTCGACCTCGACCAGATCGCCGTTCTTGGCGCCGTTCTGGAATTCCTTGTCGACGACCAGTTCCGGCTGGCGTCTTTCGACAGGCTCGATGCGGAAGGTACCGTCCTGCAGCACGCGAAAAACGCCGAGAACGGCATCGGTGCGCTTCTCGAAGATCTTCATCACCCGCCCGGTATAGGCAGGGCCGGTCGGGTCATCGGTTGGAAAGGTCTTGGCCAGCACGCGGTCGCCAATGCCCGGTGTCGGACCGCCGCCGCCACGCGACACGCGGATCGCTATGACGGGAGGCTCGCCGTTGCCCACGGCTTCGGTCGGGTGCGCCAAAAGCAAGCCGTCGGCGTCGCGGCCAAAGATGTCGAGCACGGCAACATGGGCGAGGGCGCCGACGCGGGCGAGCCGCTTGCGCTCCTTGGTCAGCAGGCCCTCATCCTGCAAGTCGCGCAAAACATCCTTCAACCAGATACGGTCTTCGCCGCGCAGCGCAAACGCCTTGGCGATGTCGCGTTTGCCTGAGCGATCCGGATTTTCGGCGATGTAGCGCAGGATTTCGTCGCGGGACGGCCGGTAATCATCCTTGACCTTGGCCCGGGTGTCGGCGGTGCGCAGATCGCCATGACTTCTTCCGGATTCCCTGCGCGCCACGATGCACTATCCCTTTCTGTTGGCCACTTTCTTGGCCGCCGGTTTCTTGGCCGCAGGCTTTTTGGCAGGTGCGGCCGCTTTGCGGAAGGGCTTTCTGCCGCCATTGCCGCCCTTGGCTTCCTTCTCGGCAATCAGCGCCACCGCATCCTCGATCGTCACCGACTGCGGGTCCTTGCCCTTCGGCAGCGTCGCATTGACCTTGCCGAAATTGACATAGGGCCCGTATTTGCCGTCACGCACGATGATCTTGCCGCCGCCCGCCGGATGCTCGCCAAGTTCCTTCAAGGCGGCGGGCGTGCCGCCATTGCGACCGCCGGGGCCTTTCAACTGCTTCTCGGCGATCACCGACACGGCGCGGTTGAGACCGATCGAGAACACGTCCTCGATATTGTCGAGATTGGCGTAGGTGCCGTCGTGCAGCACGAACGGACCATATCGCCCCAGCCCGGCCGAGATCATCTTGCCGGATTCCGGATGCTTGCCGACGTCGCGCGGCAGCGACAGCAGGGCGAGGGCTTTTTCGTGGTCAATCGAATCGACGTTCCAGCCCTTGGGCAGGCTGGAGCGCTTGGCTTCCTTGCCGTCGCCGCGCTGGACATAGGGGCCGAAACGACCACTGCGCAGCGAGATTTCCTCTGCCGTGTAGGGGTCCTTGCCCAGCACCTTGGTGCCGTCCTCGCCATTGCCGTTTTCGGCATTGGGGTTGGCGGCGTCGCCGAGCTGGCGGGTGAAGGAGCATTCGGGATAGTTCGAGCAGCCGACAAAGGCGCCGAATTTGCCGAGCTTCAGCGACAGGTTGCCGGTGCCGCATTTCGGGCATATCCGCGGATTTGAACCGTCTTCCCGTGCGGGAAACACCAGAGGCGCCAGTTCCTCGTTGAGGGCGTCGAGCACGTCGGTGACGCGCAATTCCTTGATGTCGGCGACGGCGCCTGAAAAATCCTTCCAGAAATCGCGCAGCACATCCTTCCAGGCGAGCTTGCCGTCGGAAATCTCGTCGAGTTTTTCCTCGAGCGAAGCGGTAAAATCATATTCGACATAGCGCTCGAAGAAGCTTTCGAGGAAGGCCGACAACAGCCGGCCCTTGGCCTGCGGCAACAGCTTGCGCTTGTCCATGCTGACGTAGTCGCGGTCCTCCAGCGTCTTCAGGATCGCCGTGTAGGTCGACGGCCGGCCGATGCCGAGCTCTTCCAGCTTCTTGATCAGCGAGGCTTCCGAATAGCGCGGCGGCGGTTCGGTGGTGTGCTGGGTGGCGTTGATCGCCTCGGGGTCGAGTTGTTCGCCGGCACGGATCTCGGGCAGACGGCGATCTTCCTCGTCTTCCGCATCCTCGTCCTTCTGGTCGGTATAGGCGGCAATGAAGCCATCGAATCGAACGACCGAACCGACGGCGCGAAGCTCCGCGCTGCGGGCGCCGTTGACCGCCTCGATCTCGACCGTGGTGCGCTCGATCTCGGCTGGCTGCATCTGACTGGCGATGGCGCGTTTCCAGACAATCTCGTAAAGCCGCGCCTGGTCGGCATCGAGATATTGCCTGACCGAAGCCGGCGTGCGCATGAAATCGGTCGGGCGGATCGCTTCGTGCGCTTCCTGGGCGTTCTTGGCCTTGGTCGTGTAGTTGCGCGGCTTTTCGGGCAGGTATTTTGGGCCGAACTCTTTTGCGATCGCATCGCGCGCGGCCGATATCGCCTCGGGCGCCATCTGCACGCCGTCGGTTCGCATATAGGTGATCAGGCCGGTGGTCTCGCCGCCGATGTCCATGCCTTCATAGAGCCGCTGCGCCACCTGCATGGTGCGGCTTGCCGAAAAACCGAGGCGCGAGGAGGCGGCCTGCTGCAGCGTCGAGGTGGTGAAGGGCGGGCCTGGATTGCGCCTGGTCGGCTTGGCTTCGACCGACAGCGCCTTGAAGGTCGCGCCATCCAGCATCGCCTTGATGTCGTCGGCCTGTGCCTTGTTCGAAATGTCGAGCTTTTGCAGTTTCTTGCGATCGAAGGCAGTCAGCCGCGCCTCGAAATTATCCTTGCGCGGCGTGCCGAGAATGGCGGCGATCTGCCAGTATTCCTCGCGGATGAAGCGCTCGATTTCCAATTCGCGGTCGCAGACGAGGCGCAGTGCCACCGACTGGACGCGGCCGGCGGAGCGGGCGCCCGGCAGCTTGCGCCACAGCACGGGCGACAGCGTGAAGCCGACGAGATAGTCGAGCGCGCGGCGGGCGAGATAGGCGTCGACCAGCGGCGCATCGATCTGGCGCGGATTGGCCATCGCTTCCAGCACCGACGATTTGGTGATGGCGTTGAAGACGACGCGGCTGACCGGCTTGTCCTTCAGCGCGCGCTTCTGCTTCAGCACTTCCAGAACGTGCCAGGAAATGGCTTCGCCCTCGCGGTCCGGATCGGTGGCGAGGATCAGGCCGTCGGCGTCCTTGACCGCCTTGGCGATGTCGGCAAGACGTTTGCTCGAGGCGGTGTCGACAGCCCAGGACATGGCAAAATCCTCGTCCGGACGCACCGAGCCATCCTTGGCCGGCAGATCGCGGACGTGGCCGAACGAGGCCAGGACCTTGTAGTTCTTTCCGAGGTACTTGTTGATTGTCTTCGCTTTGGCCGGCGATTCGACGACGACGACGTCCATGAGGTCTCATATCAGCTGTGGTGCGGCAGAAGAATTCCGCTGCGCGCGACGAAATCTCGTATAATTGTCGCTCACATGGCCGTGCTTTTGCATTCGGTCAAGGGCAAGCGCCCAAAATGCAGTCCTGCGTTGAGGGGTGCGTCATGTGATATCCGCAATCCTGGATAGCGAGAGCGGCTGCCCTGATCGTTGGACAAACCGGCAATGAATCCGGGAGAACGGGACAAATACTTCCGCCGATATAAGAGAAACATCGATCACGCGCCAGCCCTGGTTTGAAGAGACGGCAGGCATGATGCGACGTTGACGGGCGAGACAGGCGTGGCAAACGGCCGTGCGACTTGCCACGCGATGGTGATTGGCGGATCGGCGCGGTCGCGGCTATATGGCAGCGCAAACCATCAGGAGTTCGGGAATGGCGTTGGATATCGGCTATGTCAGCGCGGTCGGGGCGGGGGCGATCTCGTTCCTGTCGCCTTGCGTGCTGCCGCTGGTGCCGCCCTATCTCTGCTATATGGCCGGCGTGTCGGTCGATGATTTCCGCGGCAATGCCGGCGTCACCGCCAGGGCCGACGCACGCGGCGCGCTGCTTTTTGCCTCGATCGCCTTCGTTCTCGGCTTCTCGACCGTCTTCGTGGCGTTGGGCGCCGGCGCCTCGACCATCGGCCGGTTGCTGCGCGTCTGGCAGGAGCCGCTGGCGATGGCGGCTGGCGTGCTCATCATCCTGATGGGGCTGAATTTTCTCGGCATATTGCGCATCCCGCTGCTGTCGCGTGAGGCGCGCTTCCAGTCGCAGGGCAAGCCGGCCAGTATCGTTGCCGCATACATCATGGGGCTGGCCTTCGCCTTCGGCTGGACACCCTGCATCGGACCGGTGCTGGGGCCGATCCTGACGCTGGCCGGCGGCCGCGAGACGGTGGGCGAGGGCGCGGCTCTGCTTGCCGCCTATTCGCTCGGCCTCGGCATACCGTTCCTGGTCGCGGCGCTGTTTTCCGGCGCCTTCATGCGCTTTCTCGCAAAATTCCGCGTCCATCTCGGCCGCGTCGAAAGGGCAATGGGCGCGCTGCTGGTCGTCGCCGGCGTGTTTTTTCTGACCGGCGGTGTGCAGGCTGCATCCTACTGGCTGCTGGAGAATTTCCCGGTGCTGGGGCAGTTGGGGTGAAATTGGATCAAGTCGTGCGGCTCACAGCTATCGCAACTGACATTGTCAGCGCGACGATCGCTCAGGTTTGCGCTGCCCCTCATCTGCCTGCCGGCAGCGCCGGCATTGGCTGACAGCAGCACAACCGTCTCACCGGAATTTAACCGCATTGGTGCAGCATGGCGCCAATGCTAGTGAGTTTCCGGGCTAGACATGCCTTGATTCCCAACCCTCTTTATATGGTCGCATTCCATGAGCCAGAGAACCTGCCTGTCCGTCATCCTCGCCGCCGGCGAAGGCACGCGCATGAAAAGCGCCGTGCCAAAAGTGCTGCACCCGATCGCTGGCCTGCCGATGGTCGCCCATGTCGTCAAGGCTGCGGAAGCCGCAGGCAGCGGTGATCTGGCACTGGTGATCGGCCATGGCGCGGACGAGATGCGCAGGGCCACGCAAAAGTTCGCGCCGAAGGCGGAAACCTTCGTCCAGGACAAGCGGCTCGGCACGGCGCATGCCGTGCTGGCGGCTCGCGATGCGATCTCAAAGGGTTACGACGACATCCTCGTCATGTTCGGCGATACGCCGCTGATCGATCCGGAGGTGCTGACGGCTGCGCGCCTGAAGCTGGCTGATGGCGCTGCCGTCGTTGTGGTCGGCTTCCGCACGTCAAATCCGTCCGGCTATGGCCGGCTGATTGAAAAAGGCGGCAAGCTCATCGCCATCCGCGAGGAAAAGGACTGCACCGACGAGGAGAAGAAAATCACCTTCTGCAATGGCGGGCTGATGGCGGTTGCAGGCAAGCACGCGCTGCAGCTGCTCGACCAGGTCGGCAACGACAACGCCAAGGGCGAATATTATCTCACCGACATCGTCGAGATCGCGGGCGGGCAAGGCCTTAATGTCATTGCCGCAGAAGCTGGCTTTGAAAATGTGCTCGGCATCAACAACCGTGCCGAACTCGCTGCGGCCGAAGGCATCTGGCAGGCGCGCCGGCGGCGCGAAGCCATGCTCTCCGGGGTTTCGCTGATCGCGCCCGAAACCGTCTTCTTTTCGCACGATACCGAGATCGGCGCCGACACGATCGTCGAGCCCAATGTCTGGTTCGGGCCGAGCGTGACAATCGCCACCGGTGCCAGGATCCATGCCTTCAGCCATATTGAAGGCGCCACGATCGCTTCGAATTGCGCTGTCGGTCCGTTTGCACGGCTGCGGCCGGGTTCCGATCTCAAGCAAAAAGCCAAGGTCGGCAATTTCTGCGAGGTCAAGCAGGCGACGGTCGAGGAGGGCGCCAAGGTCAATCACCTGACCTATATCGGCGATGCCCGCGTCGGCGCCGGCGCCAATATCGGCGCTGGAACCATCACCTGCAATTATGACGGCTACTCGAAATTCTTCACCGACATCGGCGAAGGCGCCTTCGTCGGCTCGAATTCGTCGCTGGTGGCGCCTGTCACAATCGGCAAGGGCGGCTACGTCGCTTCGGGCAGCGTGATCACCGAAAGCGTGCCCGACGATGCGCTCGCCTTCGGCCGCGCCCGCCAGAAGACGCTGCCCGGCAAGGGCAAGGAATTGCGCGAGCGTTTTGCTTCGGCTGCGGCTGCCCGGAAAAAAGGCTAGCCTGGCTGCGGTAATCGGATTGCAAGCGCACTCGGTCATGGTGCATTTGTGCAGAACCGTTCCGGCTGATACGGAACGAAGCGCAATGTGATTTTCGCGGCAGCCCGGCCAACCCTAAATGGCGCCGGGTTTTTCATGCCGGAATCAGGGGCAACGTCTATGTGCGGTATCGTCGGAATTGTCAGTCACTCGCCGGTCGCGCCACTGATCGTCGATGCGCTGAAAAGGCTCGAATATCGCGGCTATGATTCGGCCGGCGTCGCCACCGTCGAGCACGGCCAGCTGGCGCGTCGCCGCGCCGAGGGCAAGCTGATCAATCTCGAGCGCCGGCTGAAGGACGAACCGCTCGACGGCATGATCGGCATCGGCCATACGCGCTGGGCGACGCATGGCGTGCCCAACGAGACCAATGCGCATCCGCATTTTTCCGATGGCGTCGCCATCGTCCACAACGGCATCATCGAGAATTTCGCCGAATTGCGCGACGAGCTGATGCGCGACGGCTACACATTTTCATCGCAGACCGATACCGAGGTCGTCGCACATCTAGTGGGGCGCGAACTGGCCAGGGGCCTGCAGCCGGTCGAGGCCGCGCACCAGGCGCTGAAGCGGCTGGAAGGCGCCTTTGCGCTGGCCATCATGTTCAGGGGAGACGAGGATCTCATCGTTGGCGCGCGCAACGGCCCGCCGCTGGCCGTCGGCCATGGCGATGGCGAGATGTTTTTGGGCTCCGACGCCATCGCGCTTGCCCCCTTCACCAATTCGATCACCTATCTGGAGGACGGCGACTGGGCGGTGGTGCGCCGCAACGACGTCGCCATCTTCGACATGGACGGCAACAAGGTCGACCGCAAGCGCCAGCAGTCGCTCAGCACCAGCTTCATGGTCGACAAGGGCAACCGGCGCCATTTCATGGAGAAGGAAATCCATGAACAGCCCGAGGTGATCTCGCACACGCTGGCCCATTATGTGGATTTCGTTGGCGGCGTCTCGAAGCCGCTCGACCTGCCGTTCGATTTCGCCAAAATCGACCGGCTGGCGATTTCGGCCTGCGGTACCGCCTTTTTGGCCGGCCTGATCAGCAAATATTGGTTCGAGCGCTATGCGCGGCTGCCGGTCGACATCGATGTCGCTTCGGAATTCCGTTACCGTGAAATGCCGCTGTCGAAGACAGACGCCGCTTTCTTCATCTCGCAATCGGGCGAGACCGCCGACACGCTGGCCTCGCTGCGCTATTGCCGCAAAGCGGGCATGAAAATCGGCGCAGTCGTCAATGTCCGCGAATCGACGATGGCGCGCGAATCCGACGTTATTCTGCCGACGCTGGCCGGGCCGGAGATCGGTGTCGCCTCGACCAAGGCCTTCACCTGTCAATTGTCGGTGCTGGCCTCGCTTGCCGTGCGGGCCGGCGTGGCGCGCGGTACGATTTCGCAAGAACAGGAAACGACGCTGGTCCGCCAACTGTCGGAAGCGCCACGCTATGCCAACCAGGTCCTGAAACTCGACGGCCAGATCGAAAAGGTCGCGCGCGACCTCTCGCACTACAAGAACGTGCTTTATCTTGGCCGCGATACCAATTTCCCGCTGGCCATGGAAGGCGCGCTGAAGCTCAAGGAAATCTCCTATATCCATGCCGAGGGCTATGCTGCCGGCGAGCTGAAGCACGGGCCGATCGCGCTGATCGACGAGAACATGCCGGTGATCGTCATTGCCCCGCATGACCGGATTTTTGAAAAAACCGTGTCGAACATGCAGGAAGTGGCGGCGCGCGGCGGCAAGATCATCCTGATCACCGACAGCAAGGGTGCCGCGCACGCCACGGTGAAGACGATGGAGACGATCGTGCTGCCGGACGTGCCGGAAATCATCTCGCCGATCATCTACGCGCTGCCAATCCAGATGCTGGCCTATTTCACCGCGGTGTTCATGGGCACCGACGTCGACCAGCCGCGCAACCTGGCGAAATCGGTGACGGTGGAGTAAGGGCTGGCAAGTTTCGACCAGCTGCCGATAGGTCCGGTGACGGTTAGTATCAGTTATTGATACATATTTCTTGCACGCCCTCGTGTATCAATGTATGATACGTGACGAGGGGCAGAAATTGATCGTTTCGTTCGAAGGCAAGGCGGTGGAAGCGGTTGCCGAGGGGAAGGCGCCGAAGGGTTTTCCACCCGATCTGGTTGCCCGTGGCGAACGTCGTCTTCGTGCTATCGCCAATGCCGCCCAATTGAATGACCTTAGATCGCCACCCGGAAACCACCTTGAAGCCCTGAAAGGGAGTAGAGCTGGGCAGCATTCTATCCGTATCAACGACCAATGGCGCATCTGCTTCAGATGGACTGATGCTGGCGCCGAGGATGTGGAGATCGTCGACTACCATTGAGTGGGCACTTGCCCTAATCCTTCGAGGTCCCTGAACCATGCTCAAGTTCGCACGTCCAATTCACCCCGGAGATTTCCTGCGCGAGGAATATCTCCTCCCGCTTGGCATGAGCGCTGGCGCGCTGGCGAAGAAGCTTAATCTTCCGCGCACTCGTATCGAACGCATTGCCAAGGAAGAGATCGGCTTGACTCCCGATACCGCGCTTCGCCTCGCCAGGTTCTTCAACACCACGCCGGAATTCTGGATGAATTTTCAGCAGGCCTATGAGCTCGAAACCGAGGCACGGAAACTCGCGCCTGAGCTCGAGAAGATCGAGCCGCTGGAAGTCGCGGCATAGTTGATCATTTAAAAAATTCGCAGTTCCAAAGCCGGATGCGGTTCATTAATGTCGCGCCGCAATCAGCGCTGCGGTGAACCATGTCCGATGCTTCCAAGACCTCAGGCATGACCCGGCTGCGGAATTACTTTCTGACAGGCTTTGTCGTCTGCGCGCCGCTGGCGATCACCGCCTACATCGCCTGGTCGTTCATCGGCTGGGTCGATTCCTGGGTGAAACCCTATATTCCGGCGCGTTACAATCCCGATAGCTATCTGCCGGCGCCGGTTCCGGGATTCGGGCTGATCGTCGCCTTGATCCTGATCACCCTGATCGGGTTCCTGACCGCCAATATCGTTGGCCGGGCTATCGTCTTGTTCGGTGAGCGGCTGCTCGGCCGCATGCCGCTGGTGCGCGGCATCTATGGGTCGCTGAAGCAGATCTTCGAGACCGTGCTGTCGAACAAGGGCGACATGTTTCGCCAGGTCGGGCTGGTCGAATACCCGCGCAAGGGCGTCTGGTCGCTGGTCTTCGTTGCCAGCGAGAAGGAAACCGAGATCAACCAGAAGCTCGACCAGGAGGGTGATCCGCTGATCGCGGTGTTCATGCCGTGCACGCCCAACCCGACCACCGGCTTCCTGATGTATGTGCCGAAATCCGATATCGTGCTGCTCGACATGACGATCGAGGACGGCGCCAAGCTGATCGTTTCGGCAGGGCTGGTCGCGCCGGCGGTCAAGACGAACATGGTGACGTTGAACGGCAAGCAGATCGGCGTTCAGGTCGGCAATCCGCCGGTCGACGCCGGGCCTCAGCCGGCGCGCAAGAGCCGCACCGCCTCGTCGCGGCCGAACAAATAAAGCAGCATGCGAAGGGCGGCGCCGCGTTCGGATTGCAGTTCCGGATCGCGCGACAGGATCAGCCGCGCGTCGTCGCGAGCGGCTTCGAGCAGGTCGGCATGCGCCTCGATGCGCGCCACCTGGAAGCCAGGTGTGCCGGACTGGCGGGTGCCGAGCAACTCGCCTTCGCCACGCAGTTTCAGATCTTCCTCGGCGATGCGAAACCCGTCCTCAGTCTCGCGCATCACTGACAGCCGGCGCGTTGCCGTCTCGCCGAGCGGGTCCTTGTAGAGCAGCACGCAGGACGACGGTTTTTCGCCGCGACCGACCCGGCCGCGCAACTGGTGCAACTGAGCGAGGCCGAAGCGCTCGGCATGCTCGATGACCATGATCGTCGCATCCGGCACATCGACGCCGACCTCGATGACCGTGGTGGCGATCAGGATGCGTGTCTCGCCGGCCTTGAAGGCGCGCATCGCCTCGTCTTTTTCGGCGCCCTTCATGCGGCCGTGCACCAGGCCGATCCGGTCGCCGAACAGCGGCTTCAAGGAGGCAAAACGGTCCTCCGCCGACATCAGCTTGATCTCTTCGGATTCCTCGACCAGCGGACAGATCCAATAGATCTTCTGGCCGTCGGCGACGGCGTCGCGCATGCGGCCGACCAGTTCGTCGAGCCGCTCGAGCGGCAGGGTGACGGTGCGGATCGGCTGGCGCCCGGCCGGCTTTTCCGTCAGCTTCGACACATCCATGTCGCCGAAAGCAGTCAGCACCAGCGTGCGCGGGATCGGCGTCGCCGTCATCACCAGCATGTCGGGCGCGTCGCCCTTGGCGGTGATGGCGAGCCGCTGGTGGACGCCAAACCGGTGCTGCTCGTCGATGACGGCAAGGACCAGGTCGTGGAACGTCACTGTTTGCTGGAACAGCGCGTGGGTGCCGACGACGATGTCGATCTCGCCACTGGCCAGGCCGGTCAGCGTCTCGGTGCGCTCGCGGCCCTTTTCGCGGCCGGTGAGGATGGCGATGCGCAGGCCGGCTTGTTCGGCCAACGGCGCAATCGTCACAAGATGCTGGCGCGCCAGGATTTCGGTCGGCGCCATCAATGCCGCCTGGCCGCCGGCCTCGACAGCGCGCGCCATGGCGAGCAGCGCGACAACCGTCTTGCCTGAGCCGACATCACCCTGCAGCAGGCGCAGCATGCGTTCGGGGTCACCGAGATCGGCATTGATTTCGGCAAGCGCCATTTCCTGCGAATTGGTCAGCGAATAGGGAAGGGCGGCGCGCAGCTTTTCGACGAAGCGGCCGTCCCCGACCAGCGGCCGGCCGGACAGGCGGCGGACTTTTGCGCGCACCAGCGCCAGCGACACCTGGCCTGCCAGAAACTCGTCATAGGCGAGACGCCGCCAGGCCGCGCCGTCGACGGACACGTCGATCGGGTCGGCGGGATTGTGGATGCGGGCGAGCGCGTCGCCGAAGGCGGGAAAGCTGCGGCGGCGCAGAAACTCATCCTCTAGCCATTCCGGCAGCACCGGCAAGCGAGCGAGCGCCTGGCCGATTGCCCGGCGCAGCACTTTTCCCGAGAGCCCGGCGGTGAGCGGATAGACCGGCTCGACCAGCGGCAGGTTTTCCGCTTCGCTGGCCAGCGCGATGTGGTCGGGATGAACCATGGTCGGGCGGCCGTTGAACCATTCCATGCGGCCGGAGACCACGACATGCTCGCCCTCGGGCATTGCTTTTTCGAGATAGGCGGCGTGCGCATGGAAGAAGGTCAGCGCGATCTCGCCGGTGTCGTCATGGGCGTAAACCCGGTACGGCACCGATCTGTTGCCGCGCGGCGGCGGCTGGTGGCGATCGATGCGCACTTCCAGGGTGACGATCGCGCCTTCAGCCGAACCGGCGATGCCCGGCCGGTTGCGGCGGTCGATCACCGAATGCGGCAGCACGAACAGAAGATCGCCGGCACGTGCGGGGCGGCGATCACCAAGATCGGCCGGCACGATTTTCTCGATCAGTGCGCCGACCTTCGGCCCGACGCCGGCAAGCGAGGTGATCGGGACAAACAGCGGATCGAGGAGGGAAGGTCTCATGGGTGTCGGCGCTCACCCCCCTCTGGCCTGCCGGCCATCTCCCCCTTACGGGGGGAGATCGGCAGCTTTGGCCTCATCGCCCATCCTGCAGCGGTGGAGATTGGCGAAATCAGTCGCGACGGCAAATCTCCCCCCTTGAGGGGGAGATGTCCGGCAGGACAGAGGGGGGTCTTAGCGCCGACGGTGTCAGGAGTGTATGTCACACCGGGATGTTAGACACCCACCGGACCGTTGCAAGGCTGACACCGCGCTCTATCCACGCTATATGCGCCGCTTCAGGCAAGGATGCTGGACGATGACCGGAACGAGACGATCAAGCGAGGGGCTCGACACCCGCCGCCGCAAGCTTCTGTTTCGATCCTGGCATCGCGGCATGCGCGAAATGGACCTTATTCTCGGCAGTTTCGCCGACGCCGAGATCGGCGCCTTGACCGGCGACGAACTCGACCAATATGAGAGGCTCCTCGAAATTGCCGATACCGAATTCCTGCCCGTGATCACCGGCGAGCGGCCGATTCCGGCTGACATCAACTGTGCCGTCCTGCAAAAAATCCTGGCGTCGCGCCAGGCGATGACATTCTGAAATACGTGATTCCATGAGCCTGATTCCCACAATTGGCCTGCCGAAAGGCCGCGCCGGCCAGTTCATCGTCGACGGAGTCGCCGACGGTTACGAAGCCTTCGCGCTGGTGCAGGCCGCGCACGAGATCGCGCCCGACAAGCCGGTGCTGTTCGTGGCACGCGACGGCCAGCGCCTGCCTTCGATCGTCGAGGCGCTTTCCTTCGCCGCGCCTGGCCTGCCGGTGCTCGAACTGCCGGCCTGGGATTGTCTGCCCTATGACCGCGTTTCGCCCGGCCCGGATGCAGCCGCGCGGCGACTGGACGCGCTCACCGCGATGATCGCGTTGGCAAAAAATCCGCACCGCGCCGTCATCCTGACCACTGCCAACGCGCTGCTGCAGCGAATTCCGCCGGCAAGCCTTGTCGAGGCGCAGACATTTCACGCCAAACCCGGCAACCAGATCGACATGAACGCACTGGCGTCGCGGCTGGAGATATCAGGCTTCGAGCGGGTGCCGACCGTGCGCGGCGTCGGCGAGTTCGCCGTGCGCGGCGGCATTCTTGACCTGTTTGCGCCGGGCTGGACGGAAGCGCTCAGGCTCGATTTCTTCGGCGACACGCTGGAATCGATCCGCGTCTTCGACGCCGCCACGCAGCGCACCACCGGCCAGCGCAAGTCGATGGCGCTGCAGGCGATGAGCGAAGTGGCGCTGACGCCGGAGACCATCAGCCGCTTCCGCCGCTCCTACATCGACGCTTTTGGCGCGCCCTCGCGTGACGATGGGCTCTATGCGGCGGTCAGCGAGGGACGGCGTTTTGCCGGCATGGAGCACTGGCTGCCGTTCTTCTACGAGCGGCTGGAGACGGTGTTCGACTATCTGCCGGACACGCCTGTGGTGTTCGACCATCTGGCGCATGAGGCACTGGCCGAGCGCCATGCGCTGATCCTCGACCATTACGAGGCGCGCAGGAAGCAGGCCGACGGCGCGCTGAAGGACGCCGTCCCCTACAAGCCGGTGCCGCCCGACCTGCTTTATCTGTCGCCGGAAAACCTCATCGCCTCGCTTGGCCCGCGCGAGGCGATCGACTTTACGCCGTTCGACGCGCCCGACGCCGGCGCCAGGAAAATCTACCATGCCGGGTCGCGGCACGGCCGCAGCTTCGTCGAGGAACGCGCCGACCCCAACGTCAACGTCTTCGACGTCGTTGTAAAACACATTGGCGACGAGCGCGCCGCCCGCCGCCGCGTCGTCGTCGCCGGCTGGACCGAAGGTTCGCTCGACCGGCTCGGCCAGATCCTGGCCGAGCATCATCTCGGCAACCTCGAGCCGGTGGCTACGCTGGCCGAGGCGGAAAAGCTCGAACCGGGACAGGCGGGACTTGCCGTGCTGCCGCTCGAATCCGGCTTCGAGACCGAGAAACTGGTCGTCGTCGCCGAGCAGGACATTCTGGGCGACCGGCTCATCCGTCGCTCGAAGCGCAAGAAGCGCCCTTCCGATTTCATCGCCGAGGCCTCGGCTTTGTCCTCCGGCGACATCGTCGTCCATAGCGACCACGGTATTGGCCGCTTCATCGGGCTGCGCACCATCGAGGCGGTCGGCGCGCCGCATGATTGCCTCGAAATCCATTACGCCGGCGACGACCGGCTGTTCCTGCCGGTGGAGAACATCGAGCTTTTGTCGCGCTATGGCTCGGATTCGACTGAGGCGACATTGGACAAGCTTGGCGGCGGCGCCTGGCAGTCCAGAAAAGCGCGGCTGAAGAAACGCCTGCTCGACATGGCCGGACAGTTGATCCGCATCGCCGCCGAGCGGCAGATGCGCGCTGCCCCTTCGCTGGTGCCGGCAGACGGTCTCTATGACGAATTCGCCGCGCGGTTTCCCTATGAGGAGACCGACGACCAGCAGACGGCGATCGATTCGGTCATGGGCGACTTGGGCGCCGGCAAGCCGATGGATCGGCTGATCTGCGGCGATGTCGGCTTCGGCAAGACCGAGGTGGCACTTCGCGCCGCCTTCATTGCGGCGATGGAAGGCTTTCAGGTCGCGGTGGTGGTGCCGACGACGCTGCTGTCGCGCCAGCATTTCAAGACCTTCTCGCAGCGCTTCTCCGGCCTGCCGATCCGCGTCGCTCAGGCCTCGCGGCTGGTCGGCGCCAAGGAACTGGCAGAGGCCAAGAAAGGCATCGCCGACGGCACCGTCGACATCGTCATCGGCACTCACGCGCTGCTCGGCTCGTCGATCTCGTTCAAGAATCTCGGCCTGTTGATCATCGACGAGGAACAGCATTTTGGCGTCAAGCACAAGGAACGGCTGAAGGACCTGAAGAGCGACGTGCATGTGCTGACGCTGTCGGCAACGCCGATCCCGCGCACGCTGCAACTGGCATTGACCGGGGTGCGCGAACTGTCGCTGATCGCCACGCCGCCGGTCGACCGCCTGGCGGTGCGCACCTTCATCTCGCCTTTCGACCCGCTGGTCATTCGCGAGACCCTGCTGCGGGAACGCTACCGTGGCGGTCATTCCTTCTATGTCGTGCCACGCATCAGCGATCTGGCGGAAATTCATGATTTCCTTCGTGAATCCGTGCCCGAACTAAAGGTGGCTGTCGCTCACGGCCAGATGCCGCCCGGCGAGCTCGACGACATCATGAACGCCTTCTACGACGGCCAGTACGATGTGCTGTTGTCGACCACCATCGTCGAATCCGGCCTCGATATCCCGACCGCCAACACGCTGATCGTGCATCGCGCCGACATGTTCGGCCTGTCGCAGCTCTACCAGCTGCGCGGCCGCGTCGGCCGCTCCAAGGTGCGCGCCTATGCGCTGTTCACGCTGCCGGCCAACCGCAAGCTGACCGATACCGCCGAGCGCCGGCTGAAGGTGCTGCAGTCGCTCGACACGCTCGGCGCCGGTTTCCAGCTCGCCAGCCACGATCTCGACATCCGAGGTGCCGGCAATCTTCTCGGCGAAGAGCAGTCCGGCCACATCAAGGAGGTCGGCTTCGAGCTCTACCAGCAGATGCTTGAAGAGGCCGTCGCCGAGGTCAAGGATTCCGGCGAGGTGCAGGATGGCGGCTGGTCGCCGCAGATCGCCGTCGGCACGGCGGTGATGATCCCCGAAAGCTATGTTCCGGACCTGCAGCTGCGGCTGGCGCTCTACCGCCGCCTCGGCGATCTCGAAAACACCGAGGAGATCGACGCTTTCGGCGCCGAGCTGATCGACCGCTTCGGACCGCTGCCGGAGGAAGTGAAGCATCTCTTGAAGATCGTCTTCATCAAGGCGCTGTGCCGCAAGGCCAATGTCGAAAAGCTCGATGCCGGACCAAAGGGCGTCGTCATCCATTTCCGCAAGCGCGAGTTCTCCAACCCCGTCGGGCTGGTCACCTTCATCGGCGAGCAGGGTTCGCTGGCCAAGATCCGGCCGGACCACAGCGTCGTTTTCGTCCGCGACTGGCCGACACCTGAAAAGCGGCTGGCCGGTTCAGCGGTCGTCATGACGCAGCTGGCAAGGCTGGTGGAGAAGGCGGCTTAACGCGGCTCGGCCGGCTCCCCCTTCTCCCCTTGTGGGAGAAGGTGGCCGCGAAGCGGTCGGATGAGGGTGTTCCAGCTTGGCAAAACCGCGCTCCGGCCAACACCCCTCATCCGTCTTGGCGCTGCGCGCCAACCCACCTTCTCCCACAAGGGGAGAAGGAAAGACAGGCGGCGAGCTTGCGCCATTCGCCACCACCGAAATTCCGGTCTAGAATAGGAAATCGGCTTCGTGTATGGAGCCGCGATCCCCATATTGGGGCGAAATGGCGGGCGGCAGCACCCGCTGGAAAGAATTTTGGGTGCAACGATGACGAAATGGTCGCCGAATTCGTGGAGAGCAAAGCCGATCCAGCAGGTTCCTGCCTATCCGGATCTTGCCACGCTGAAGAACACGGAAGCCCAGCTCGCCACCTTTCCACCGCTGGTTTTTGCAGGTGAGGCACGCAAGCTGAAGAAGCAGCTTGCGACCGTCGCTGCCGGTGACGCATTCCTTCTGCAGGGCGGCGATTGCGCCGAGAGTTTTGCCGAACATGGCGCGGACAACATCCGCGACTTCTTCCGCGTCTTCCTGCAGATGTCCGTGGTGTTGACCTTCGCCGGCGCGCAGCCGGTGGTGAAGGTCGGCCGTGTTGCCGGCCAGTTCGCCAAGCCGCGCTCTTCGGACGCCGAGACCAAGGGCGGCGTGACCCTGCCCAGCTATCGCGGCGACATCATCAACGGCATCGAGTTCGACGCCAAGTCGCGCATTCCCGACCCTGCACGCCAGGAGATGGCCTACCGCCAGTCAGCGGCGACGCTCAACCTGTTGCGCGCTTTTGCGCAGGGCGGCTACGCCAGCCTGGAGAACGTGCATCAATGGATGCTCGGCTTCGTGTCCGACAGCCCGCAGGGCGAGAAATACGAGTCGCTCGCCAACCGCATCACCGAGACGATGGACTTCATGAAGGCTGTCGGCATCACCTCGGAGACCAATTACGCGCTGCGCGAGACCGACTTCTACACCAGCCACGAGGCGCTGCTGCTCGGCTACGAGGAGGCGCTGACCCGCGTCGATTCGACCTCGGGCGACTGGTATGCAACCTCCGGCCACATGATCTGGATCGGCGATCGCACCCGCCAGCCCGACCATGCCCATGTCGAATACTGCCGTGGCATCAAGAACCCGCTTGGCCTGAAATGCGGCCCGTCGCTGACGCCGGACGGCTTGCTGCAGCTCATCGACCTGCTCAATCCGGAAAACGAGCCCGGCCGGCTGACGCTGATCGCGCGCTTCGGCTCCGACAAGGTCGCCGAGCATCTGCCGAAGCTGGTGCGCGCAGTGCAGAAGGAAGGCCGCAGCGTGGTGTGGTCGTCGGACCCGATGCATGGCAACACGATCGAGGCCGCCGGCTACAAGACACGGCCGTTCGACCGCATCCTGAAGGAGGTGCAGAGCTTCTTCGAGGTGCATCGCGCCGAAGGCACGCATCCGGGCGGCATCCATATCGAAATGACCGGCAAGAACGTCACCGAATGCACCGGTGGCGCCCGCGCCATCACCGCCGAGGAATTGCAGGACCGCTACCACACCCATTGCGACCCGCGCCTCAACGCCGACCAGGCGATCGAACTGGCGTTCCTGGTCTCGGACCTGCTCAAGAAGAGCCACCCGGTTCAGCACAAGCAGGCCGTCAACGGCTGATTTTCAGTCGCCATCGGAATTCACGATAAAGAAGCGCCGGAGAAATCCGGTGCTTCTTGATTCCGCATTGAATTCCACGCATCTTGCGATGGACTGATTGCGATATGCAATCGGTTATATATCTTCGCGCGAGGACATAAACGGAGGCACCCGATGGCCAGGATCGTCTATGCCATGCTGATGTCCCTGGACGGCTACATCGCCGGGCCGGACGGAGACATTGCCTTGCCGATACCCGAAGGGGAGTTGCACCGGCATTTCAACGACATGATGGGGCAGACCTCGATCGCGCTCTGCGGACGCCGGATGTACGAGGTGATGCGCTTCTGGGACAGTCCGGACCGAGACACCGGTGCCGAGATCGAGCGTGATTTTGCCCGCGCCTGGCGCGAGACCCCAAAGATCGTGTTTTCGACGACGCTTCGGGAAGTCGGACCCAATGCCCGTCTGCTGAACGGTGATGTCGAGAACGTGGTGAGATCCCTCAAGTCGGAAGCGGATGGCCAGATTACCGTTGCCGGCGCCGATCTTGCCGCGCATCTTGCACGCTCCGGTCTGATCGACGAGTACCGGCTCTACATCCACCCGGTTGTGCTTGGCGGCGGCAAGCCGTATTTCCAGTCCGGCCTGTCGCTGACCTTGAAGCCGCTTGGTAAGGAAAGCCTAACCCAGGGCGTGACGCTGCTGCGCTACGCACCCGCCGGTTTTTAGCCAGGATCCGGCTAGCGGCCGCGCTCCCAGCGCAGTCCGTTGAGCCGGGGATCGGCGGCAAACGCCGTCCTGGAAAACTCGATCCGGTTTTGCGGGAACTCGCAGATCGCCTGCACGCCGAAGGCGCCCAGCCTGATGCGCCAGGTGTGGGGTTCCAGCGGTTTCGGCTTGGCAAAGCCGCTGCATGCCAGCAGCGCCACATTAGCGCCTTTCGGGTCGCGCACGGAGCGATAGCGGATCGCCTCCAGCCCGGCTTCGCGCGCGACATCGGCAATATTTTGGCAGGCCGCATAGTCGGTCGGGTGCGTCCACGCCGCTGCGTCGCGGTCGAGCGGCGGCCGCGTCAGGTCGATCACCTTTGTACTGCGTATCGCTGCGGCGAAGGCGGTGTATTCGGCGGCGTCGCGTGGCCACGGCGTAGCCGGCGATTCGGCGAAGAACAGCAGGCGGTAAAAAGCCATCTCAGAGACGGCAGTCATAATGGTTTCCGCCGCATAGTAGACGCCCTTGGTCCTGCCGGCGCGGCGGAAGCGCGAACCGTGCGGATAGATCGAGCCGTAGCGGAAGGGCGTTGCCAGGAGATAATGCAGATGCCGGCATTCCAAGGGGATTTGCGGCTTGGTTTCCTCGATCAGGTCTTCGAGGACGGCCTGCTCGTCGAGCGTGTCAACGACTTTCAATGTCGAGACGCGGTGCTGCGCCTCGACCATGCGCCAGTATTTGCCATCGAGCCCATGCTTGCCACCTCGTTTGGCGGCTTCAGACGAGAGCGCGTCGGGAGTCCAGATAGGCGATGACATCGACAAGCCCTGATATCGTCACGATTTTTTCGAGCGGGGTGCCATCGAAGGCCGTGTTGGCATTCTTCAGCCATGCCCGGGCGACGGTCTCGTCGCCGCCGACAATGGCGTCGAGCGAGCGGAACAGGCGGACGAACAGCACGGCAAGCTCGAACGGCTTGGTTCCACGCTCCAGCAGGAATTCCTGCCTGCGCATGCGCGAAACCGTGGCTTCCGAAACCCCGATGATGGAGGCCAGCATCCTGGCGGTAATGTCCAGCAGGTCGGCGGCGCGCAGCGTCGCCTTGGTCAGCACTGCATTTTCGGCCGTGTTGGCGGCGAGATTGAGTTGCATTGTCGGCAGCGTCTCCTTTCTGATGAAAATATAGCGCACAAAAATTCATATGGAAAGATACTGCTTTAACAATTGGCGGACCGTCGAGAGGCTGTTGGCGCGGCCTGCCGCTTTGTCCAAACCGTGCTGTGCGGAACACGCCCGTCGAATGTCGCATTCGCTTGAGCACGGCCGCAGCAAAACTGGCAAGGGACGCCGAGGATCACGCCTGCGTCGGGAGGCCCGAGATGGATAACACACATAGCGGCTCTTGCCTGTGCGGGGCTGTGCGGTTCAAGACGCGAGGGGCCTTGCGCGGCGTCATCTACTGCCACTGCTCGCAATGCCGGAAGCAGAGCGGGCATTTCTACGCTGCAACCAATGTTGCCAACGCAGACATCACGATTATGGGCGCGGAAAGCATCACCTGGTACCAAGCATCGTCGTTTGCCAGGCGCGGTTTCTGCAAGACATGCGGCTCGTTGCTGTTCTGGAAGCCGCAGGATGATGAATATGTCTCGGTTCTCGCCGGACTGTTCGACAAGCCCACCGGACTTCAGGGCCAATGCCACATCTTCGTCGGCGACAAGGGCGACTACTACACGATCGACGATGGGTTGCCGCAGTTCGAAAAGTCGACGCCGTCGATCAAGGTCGCCGATGAGTGACAAGCTCGCCGGCAAATGATTTTTGCAGCGATCGCCTTATTCCCTTGATCCGGCCATTGCGCTATCCCCCTGCCGGTGGTTCGGAAAGGTTTGGCATGCAGCGGCTGATCGATGCTTTCTACAATTCAGTGCGGGCATTTCGCAAATTGGCTTCCAGCGAAAAAGCCTTCCAGCAGGAGCTGATGCTGCTCGTGCTGGCGCTGCCGCTCGGCTGGTTTGTTTCGGTGTCGTGGCGCGGCTATGCGCTGCTGATCGGCGCGGTGCTGCTGCTGATCATGGTCGAAGTGCTGAACACCGGCATCGAGGCCGCATGCGATGCGTTCAGCCGGGAGTTCAACGTCGATATCCAGCTCGCCAAGGACTGCGGTTCGCTGGCGGTGCTGATTTCGGTGGTGATCGTTGCCGGCGTCTGGGGCATCGCCATCATCGAGCGAATCATGGGGCTACCGATCTAGCCATCAAACCCCTACATGCCGGTCACCACAACCTGATCCCATGATCTGTTCCGAAAACCGGTATCCACTTTCCGGGATCATGGTCTGAGGAGACCGACATGACCGCCGATTCCCTGCTGCTCGAACGCGCAGGCCTGCCGGACGATTTGCGCTGGCTGGCTGAAAAATACCCGCGCGAGGTATGGCAGGGCCACGCCAATATCCATGGCATCGCCACTATGTGGCTGCAGCGGCACGACATGTTCCGCGAGCTCGGCGGCATGCTGACCAACGGCACTGACGACTATCGCGAGGGCCGGCTGACGGCGCCGGAGTTCGCGCGCTGGTTCGCGCCGCGGCTCAATCATCTTCTTGGGCACCTCGACGGCCACCATAATGTCGAGGATATCCATTATTTTCCGGTCTTCGCCAAGGCCGAGACCCGGCTGAAGCGCGGCTTCGAGATTCTCGATGCCGATCATCATACGATCCATGAAGGGCTGGAGCGCAATGCCGAGGCGGCAAACGCTTTCATCCGCACGCTAAGCGGGAGCGAGGACAAGCAGCGCTTTGCCGCCGATGCCTATGCCGACGAGAACAGCCGGCTGATCGCCATGCTGACCCGGCACCTTGCCGACGAGGAAGACCTGATCATCCCGCTGATCCTTGATCGCGGCGACCGGGCGCTCGGCATCGACTGATCATCACGTCTCCTTGCTACGCTCCTTCTTGGCAATGGTATGAGCGATGAACCAGGCAAAGACGACCACGCCCAACCCAATCGCCAGCGCGATCAGCAATCGCTCGTGACGGACCAACGCCTGGCCGACGATGCGCTCCGCGCCAAGCCCGAACACATAGCCGATGGTGGTGAACAATCCGGCCCAGACCATCGATGAAATGGCGTTGAGAATGACAAAGCGCGTCACGGCAATGCCGGACAATCCGGCCGCGATGCCGCCGACAAGGCGCAGGCCATAGATAAAGCGGTTCGTCAGCACGAAAATGTCGGGATGGGTGGAGACAAGACGATAGGCGTGGCTGAAACCCGGCCGGCCCTTCAGTTTGACCACGAACGGATGGTCGGCGAAGCTTCGTCCGAGGATAAAGAAACAGCTGTCGCCGGCAAAGGCGCCGATGGCGGCCGCCAGAAACGCCTGCCACAGGACGAAAACATGCTGATGCGCGAAAAACCCGCCGAGGAGGGCGGCACTTTCGCCCTCGGCGACACAGCCCAGAAAGACGGCAATCAGCCCGTATTGCTCGATGAGATTATGGATGGCATCCGTCATGAAGGCGTCCGCTGCTTCGACAGGATATCGTCGATCCGCTTCACCTGTTCGGCCAGCTGCGCGATCTCGTCGCGCATGCCGACGATCTGGCTGTGGCGCAGTTCGTCCAGCTTCTCATGCAGCGCCATGATCTCGATCTCCGCCTTGAGATTGACCTCGTAGTCGTGGGCGGCGTCGATGCGGTCGCGCTCGGCCTGGCGGTTCTGCGCCATCATGATCACCGGCGCCTGCAGCGCAGCGATCATCGACAGTATAAGGTTGAGGAAGATGAAGGGATAGGGATCGAAGGCGTCGCGCGACAAAAGCCAGGCATTGCCTGACGTCCACAGGATCAGGAAGGCGATGAAGACCAGGATGAAGGACCACGAACCGCCGATCCGGGCGATGGTATCGGCGAGGCGGTCGCCAAACGTCTGGTGAAAAGCGACGGCCTTGTTGGTGTCCTTCGCGATCGTGGTGCGTTCGAGCGTGCTTTGCAGCACCTGGCTCTCGACCTGGCTTAGGCCATCCGGCCTTCGCCGCAGCCAGCGGTTTGCCAGATCTTCGATCGTCTTGTTCATTGTCGCCTCCGTCGTCAGCGTCCGCATAGACCTAGAGGCTGCCGGTTCGCGCGGGAAGTGGTAGATTGACGCGACAGGGTGAGGAAACAATGATGGATTTTCAGAAAATCCGCGCCCGCGCGGCCAAACGCAAGGGCGGGGAAGCGGTGCTGGCATCGCTGCTGGGGCCGATGCCCGACAATGCCGCGGTGGCTGACATTTCCGATGATCGCATCCTGTCGACGATCGCCGAGCGTGTTTTTGCGGCGGGTTTCGTCTGGCGCGTCATCGAGCAGAAATGGCCGGGTTTCGAACAAGCGTTCCTCGGCTTCGAGCCGAAGCGGCTGTTGTTCCAGCCTGACGATTTCTGGCACGAACTGACGGCCGACGAGCGCATCGTGCGCAATCCGCAGAAGATCAAGGCGGTTCGCGACAACGCGGCTTTCGTCGAGCGTGTGTCGAAGGAGCACGGCGGCTTTGGCAGGTTCCTCGCCGACTGGCCAGAAGACGACCAGGTTGGACTGATGGCCTATCTCGGCAAGCATGGCAGCCGGCTCGGCGGCAATACCGGCCAGTATTTCTTGAGGTGGCTGGAGTGGGACGCCTTCATCATCTCAGGCGACATGGCGGCCGCACTGCGCGACGCCGGCCTGGACATCGACGAACACCCGACCTCGAAGCGCGATCTCGACAAGATCCAAAACCAGATCAATGCCTGGGCGGCGGATACCGGGCTGCCGCGCCGGCATATTTCGCGCATCCTGGCGATGTCGATCGGCGAAAACCATTCGCCGCAGGCACTGCGCGAATATATGGGCGAATAGGACGCGATCGGGATCCGGCGGTCCGATCGGTCTTACGAATGACCTGTGTCATACGGTCTGATACGAATGACCTAGGTCATTCGGTCTGGACACGAATGACATAGGTCATTCGGTCCGGAGTGGTCCAAGCAAACGCCATTGCCCGGCCAATTCTGTCGCGCTAAGTCAGCAGGCATGACCGACAAGACCGCTTCCGACATATTGCGCATCGCCGTCGCCCAGCTCAATCCAACGGTTGGCGATGTCGCCGGCAATCTCGCCAAGGCGCGCGAGGCGAGGGCGGATGCCGCTCGCCAGGGCGCCGACATCGTGCTGTTCACCGAGCTTTTCCTTGCTGGGTATCCGCCCGAAGACCTGGTGCTGAAACCGGCGTTCCTGAAGGCCTGCGAGCGGGCGGCGCAGGATTTCGCTGGCGATACTGCCGATGGCGGGCCTGGCGTCATCATCGGCACGCCGCTGAAGCGCAAGAGCGGCACGCACAATTCGATCATCTTTGCTGATGGCGGCAAGATCCTTGCCGAGCGCTACAAGCTCGATCTGCCGAACTACGGCGAATTCGACGAGAAGCGCGTCTTCCAGGCCGGCCCTGAAATCCAGGGGCCGGTCAATTTCCGCGGCGTGCGCCTGGGGATTCCGATCTGCGAAGATATTTGGGGCGATGTCGGCGTCTGCGAGACGCTGGCCGAAAGCGGTGCTGAAATCCTGCTGGTGCCGAACGGCTCGCCCTATTATCGCGGCAAGGTCGATGTTCGCCACCAGATTGTCATCCGCCAGGTCATCGAATGCGGATTGCCGATCATCTATGCCAACCAGCTTGGCGGCCAGGACGAGCTGATCTTCGACGGCGCGTCGTTTGCCATAGGTTCCGACAAGACGCTGGCCTTCCAGATGAGCCAGTTCGAGGAAACGGTCAACGTCACCACCTGGAAGCGCAACCGCGCCGCCGCAGGCGCGCAAAATAGAAATAGCGCCGCCGCAGGCGCGCAACTTGGAAATGGTCCTGATGGCTGGGTCTGCTCCGAAGGACCGATGTCAAAAATCCCGGAAAAGGAGGAGGCCGATTACCGCGCCTGCATGCTGGGCCTGCGCGACTACGTCAACAAGAACGGTTTCAGGAATGTCGTGCTCGGGCTTTCCGGCGGCATCGATTCGGCGATCTGCGCCGCACTTGCCGTCGATGCGCTCGGCGAGGAACGGCTGCGCGCCGTGATGATGCCCTACCGCTACACTTCTAAGGACTCGCTCAAAGACGCCGAGGATTGCGCCCGCGCGCTCGGCTGCCGTTACGACATCGTGCCGATCTTCGAGCCGGTCGACGGATTCCTGCATACGCTGACGCAGCTTTTCGAGGGCACCAAGCAAGGCATCACCGAGGAAAACCTGCAGAGCCGCGCGCGCGGCACCATTTTGATGGCGATCTCCAACAAGTTCGGCTCGATGGTGGTCACCACCGGCAACAAGAGCGAGATGTCGGTCGGCTACGCCACGCTCTACGGCGACATGAATGGCGGCTTCAACCCGATAAAAGACCTCTACAAGATGCAGGTCTATGCGCTGGCGCGCTGGCGCAATACGCATGTGCCGCCGGGTGCGCTGGGCCCTTCCGGCGAGGTGATCCCGAACAACATCATCGACAAGGCGCCGTCGGCGGAACTGCGTGAGAACCAGACGGATCAGGACTCGCTGCCGCCCTATCCGGTGCTGGACGACATATTGGAGTGTCTGGTCGAGAACGAGATGGGTGTCGACGAGATTGTGGCCCGCGGCCACGACCGGGCAACGGTGACGCGCATCGAGCACCTGCTCTACATCGCCGAATACAAGCGCCGGCAGGCAGCGCCGGGCGTGAAGATCACCAAAAAGAATTTCGGCCGCGACCGCCGTTATCCCATCACCAACCGGTTCAGGGACGGCGGATAGATCGCCGTTTTTTGCTGCTGTGAAAATGGCTGCCGCGAGGAAGTGCACAACCCGCGATTGTTGCAAAATCGCCTCACCAGTTGGACCAGATGCGCTTTTGGCCTTCCACTGACTTGGCGCGGCGTTGACGCGACGCCTTTCCGCGATCCCTACGCATCGGCCTGAAAATCGGAATCGATTTTCAGAAAGCACGATGCGCAGATTCAAGAAGTTGGAGCGTACTTTGTGCGTCCGAATGGACGCACGTCGCTCTAATGGGAGGACCGAATGCCAGGATTTGACATCGTTATGCGAGGCCGCGAAGCCTAGGTTTCAGAGGGCGCGCCGGAAGGTTTTCACCTTCATGGCCAGGCAATCTGACAACAGGCATTCGTCGATGCCGGTCGCCGCCCGTATTCGGGCGAGCCGCCAATATGCCGAACCTTCCGCATTCCCGGGCACTCACGCGCCCAACGCGGTTTTCTCAATTTCGACCTTACCGGGACCGGGCTCGTTTGCGCCCGAATGACATCATGGCTCGTTTTCAGATCGATTTGCGCGCCGGCGCCTTTCGCAGCGTGCTTGGCTTCACGCTCAGTCATTGGCGGCGCCAGCCGTGGCGGCTTTCGCTCATCATGGGCACATTCCTGCTGTCGACCTTGGCCGACGTGCTGACGCCGCTCTATTCCGGCCGGCTGGTCGACGCCGTCGCCAGCAGTGCTGCGGCCGACGATGTCGCCTGGGACGCGGCGATGGCGGCCTTTTCGATGCTGGTGGCGCTGGCGCTCACCGGTGTCGTGCTGCGCAACCTCGCCTTCATGGCCATCGTCGAATTGACCCTGAAGATGATGGCGGATATCGCCGCCAACGCCTTCCACCGGGTCCAGCGTTTCTCCACCGACTGGCACGCCAACAGCTTCGCCGGATCGACCGTGCGCAAGATAACCCGCGGCATGTGGGCGCTCGACCTGCTCAACGACACGATCCTGATCGCGCTGCTGCCGTCCGTCGTCATGCTCGTCGGCTCGACGCTGCTGCTCGGCTGGTTCTGGCCGCTGATGGGTGCTGTCGTCGCCGCAGGCTCGGTGCTGTTCATCGCGGTGACGGCGCTGCTGTCGCTTGGCTATGTCGCGCCCGCGGCAAGGCTTGCCAATGCATGGGACACGCGCCTTGGCGGCTCGCTGGCCGATGCGGTGAGCTGCAACGCCGTGGTCAAGGGCTTTGGCGCCGAGGAACGCGAGGAAACACGCCTCGCCAAGGTCGTCGCCAGATGGCGCGCCCGCACGCGCCGCACCTGGGTGCGCGGCACCATCAACGGCACCACGCAAGGATCGATGCTGCTGCTTCTGCGAACAGCGGTGATCGGATTTTCGCTGCTTTTGTGGTCGTGGGGGCAGGCGAGCGCCGGCGACGTCACCTTCGTGCTGACCTCGTTCTTCGTGCTGCAAGGCTATCTGCGCGATATCGGCACGCACATCCGCAATTTGCAGCGCTCGATCAACGACATGGAGGAACTTGTCGACTTCCAGTTCGAGCCGCTCGGCATCGAGGATGTGCCCGGCGCCAGGCCGATCCGCATCACCAACGGCCGCATCAGCTTCGACAACGTCACCTTCCATTATGGCAGCCCCCGACTGCCGCTGTATCGCGACTTTTCGGTGGACATCGCGCCGGGCGAGCGCGTCGGGCTGGTCGGCCATTCGGGTTCGGGCAAGACGACCTTCGTCAAGCTGATCCAGCGGCTTTACGACGTGAACGCGGGAACGATCCTGATCGACGGCCAGGATATTTCCGGGGTGGCGCAGGCGTCGCTGCGCGGGCAGATCGCTATCGTCCAGCAGGAGCCGATCCTGTTCCACCGATCGCTGGCCGAAAACATCGCTTATGCCCGGCCGAGCGCGACGCAGGCCGAGATCGAGCATGCCGCACGGCTGGCAAGCGCGCACGACTTCATCATCGATCTGCCGCAAGGCTATGGCACGCTGGTCGGCGAGCGCGGCGTGAAACTATCGGGCGGCGAGCGCCAGCGGGTGGCGATCGCGCGGGCCTTCCTTGCCGATGCGCGGATCCTCATTCTGGACGAGGCGACATCGAGCCTCGATTCGGAATCGGAGGTGCTGATCCAGCAGGCGATGGAGCGGTTGATGGTCGGCCGCACGACGCTGGTCATCGCGCACCGGCTTTCGACGGTGCGAGCGCTCGACAGGCTCCTGGTGTTCGATCGCGGCCGCATTGTCGAGGGGGGCTCGCATGATCAACTGATCCGGCTGCAAGGCGGCATCTACCGCCGGCTGTTCGAGCGCCAGGCGCTCGAATTGACCAAGGGGCTGGCGATCTGACGACTTGCAGCGCCGCGCGCGTCCAACAACTTTGAATCTGCGGATCGTGCTTTCCGCAAATCGGTTCCGATTTTCGGGCCGATTAGAGCGACGTGCGTCCCCTTGGACGCACAAAGTACGCTCTAACAACTTTGACTCTGCGCATCGTGCTTTCCGCAAATCGGTTCCGATTTTCGGGCCGATGCGCTAAAACGCGCGTCGCTGCCGCCTTCTCATCGCCTTCGTCATGTCTTATGTCTGCGGCCAAGCGCGGGGGCGTGTCTTGTCAACAGCAAAACCATCCGGTACGCCCCATTCATGACAGTTACCGTCCGTTTCGCCCCATCACCCACCGGCCGCATTCATATCGGCAATGCCCGCACTGCGCTGTTCAACTGGCTGTTCGCCATGAACAACAAGGGCCGCTTCATCCAGCGCTTCGACGACACCGACGTCGCGCGCTCGACGCAGGAATTCTCCGACGCCATCCTCTACGACCTGCATTGGCTGGGCATCTTTCCCGACGCCACGGAATACCAGTCGCGGCGCTTCGAGATCTACGATGCGGCGGTGGAGAAATTGAAAGCGGCGCGCCTTCTCTATGCTTGCTACGAAACACCGGAAGAGCTCGATCTCAGGCGAAAGGTGCGCCGCACGCGCGGCCTGCCGCCGGTCTACGGCCGCGAGGCGCTGACGCTGACGGCTGAGCAGGTCGCCGAATACCAGGCCGATGGCCGCCGGCCGCACTGGCGCTTTCTGCTGCCTAATTTCACCAGCGATCCGCTGCAGCCGGAGCGCACCGAAATCCACTGGAACGATCTGGTGCGCGGCGAGGAAACCGTCGACCTAGCCTCGCTTTCCGACCCGGTTCTGATGCGCGAGGACGGCACCTATCTCTATACTCTGCCTTCGGTGGTCGACGACATCGAGATGGGGATCAGCCATGTCATCCGCGGCGACGACCACGTCACCAATACCGGCGTGCAGTTGGCCTTGTTCCAGGCGCTGGGTGCCGAGCCGCCGGTGTTCGGCCACCACAATCTGTTGACCACCGCATCGGGCGAGGGCCTGTCGAAGCGGAGTGGCGGGCTGTCCATCGAAAGCCTGCGCGAGACCGGCATCGAGCCGATGGCGGTCGCCTCGCTGGCGGTGCTCGTCGGCACCTCGGAAAACGTCGTCGCGGTGCAGACGATGGCTGAGCTTGCCGAGCGCTTCGATCCGGCGGCGACATCGAAATCCCCGGCCAAATTCGATCCGGACGAGCTTTTCGTGCTCAATCGCACGCTGCTGCACCATATGCCGTTTTCCGAGGCGCGCGACCGGCTGATCGTGCTCGGCATTTCCGGCGAACAGGCGGAGCCGTTCTGGCTGGCGGTGCGCGGCAATCTCGACAGGTTGGCCGACGCCGCAATCTGGTGGCGCACACTTCGCGACGGCCCGCAGGAGCAGCCGGACTTTTCCGACCCCGACCGCGAGTTCCTTCGCCAGGCGTTCGATCTTTTGCCGGAAGACCCCTGGAACGGGTCGGTCTGGAAGGAGTGGACCGGCAGGATCAGGGAAGCAACCGGCCGCAAGGGCAAAGCGCTGTTCACGCCGCTCAGGCTGGCGCTTACGGGCCAGCCCTCGGGGCCGGAGCTTGCAGATCTGTTGCCGCTGCTGGGTCGGGAAGGAACGTTGGCCCGACGACCCTGACCTTGCGCTGTTCCGGCGGCGGCAAGGTCGTCGGCGAGGGTTTTGCGGCGGGGCGCTCGATGGCTTCGCGATCGAGCCGGCCTTCGACATTGGCCAAACTCTCGGGTTCGGCGGGGGCAGCCTGTTCCGGGCCTGGCGGGTTGCCGGCAATGATCTCGAAATTTCGCGCGGCGTTGCAGCCGCAGGCCGGCGGACGCGCGGGCTGCTTGTAGAGATAGGCGGTCGGCAGTTCGCTGTAGGGCCTGCCGGTTACCGAAGACGTCATGCCGCCCGAGTCGTCGCCAAAGCCGCGCGCATAAAACACCTGCATCTCGGTGCCGGGGCAACTCGAATCGCAGTTCTTCTGGTCGCGCTCGAAATCGCCCAGCGAGGCGGCGTTCGACATCGGGAAGAAATAGCCGTCGCAGGTGCGCACGCACATCGTGCGGAATTCGCCGTGCGGCTGGCCCATGTCGTCGGCATTATCGAGCATGGTGCGGATGTCGCGCGGACCCACGGCTTGATCGGGCTCTTCAGGCCGGTCGGACGCACCGGGTCCAATTGCGTCGCTGCCCAAAAGCTGGTCGAGCAAGTTTTTCTCGCCGGTTCCACGGCTGGCGTCGCGGCCCGGTGCCGGCTTTGGCGGCGCCGCATCATCGCGGCAGCCATTGGCGTCGAGCGAAGCCAATATGCGTGCGCGATTGCGGTGCGAGCCGTCGCCGGCGAGTTCAGCGCGCGTGGCTTGCAAGCCGTCGAGATTGGCTGCCATGCGATCGATGGTGGCGTCGAGTGTGGCGCATGCGTTGGCGTTGCGGCGCGACAGCGAAAAGCCGCAGCCGGCGCGGCTGGATTGGCTGACGGCCTTTGAAATCTGCTGGCGCTGCCGCATGATTGCATCGTCATATTTCCTGAGCAGGGCTGGCTTGGTGCCGCCACCGCGCGAAGCGGCCGCGAGATCGGCTTCCAGCTGCCGGCAAACACCGGAGGCGGCCTGCAGTTCGGTGGCGGCAAAGCCTGACAATGCCAGGGCACCGAGCAGTGCTGCGGCGCGCGTCAGCTTCCACCCTCCGCCCATACGGAACTCCGCTTGCCTCGTCCGTTGCGAAGGTTACCGCGTCCGCGGTTAACTGTTTATTTAGCTTACCCGTCAAATTGGGTTTTGTTGGGCGTGACCAATGCAACGTCGGCGCCGCCCCTCATCCGCCTGCCGGCATCATCTCCCCGTATAGTGACGGGGAGAAGGGGCTGGCCGCAACCTCGGCACACTTTTTGCAACGCCGGAGATTGGCGAAATCGTTTGCGAAGGCGTCTTTCTCCCCGTCACTATACGGGGAGAAATGCCCGGCAGGGCAATGAGGGGCAGCGCAGACCTGAAGCGATTGCCTTAGCCCAGAGTTACGACCGCCTGCGCCTTGTGGGCCGCTTCGACCACCGCGAGCGCCGTCATGTTGACGACGCCGCGCGACGTCACCGACGGCGTCAATATATGCGCCGGCCTGTCGGTGCCGAGCAGGATCGGGCCGACATGCAGCGCGTCCATCATCGCGCGCAGCGCAGTGAGCGTGATGTTGGCCGAATCGAGATTGGGGAAGACCAGCAGATTGGCTTCGCCCTTCAGCCGCGAATGCGGATAGACCCGCTGGCGCAGCGGCTCCGACAGAGCCGAGTCGGCATGCATCTCGCCGTCGCATTGCAGGTCCGGCGCGATGCGCGCCAGGATCGCCGCTGCCTGCCGCATCTTGAGCGCGCTTGGCGAATCGCGCGAGCCGAAATCCGAATGCGACAGCAGGGCGGCCTTGGGCTCGATGCCGAAGCGCTGGATTTCCTCGGCCGCCAGCACCGTCATCTCGGCGATCTCCTCGGCGGTCGGATCGACGGTGACATGGGTGTCGGTGAGGAAAATGATGCCGCGTTGCGAGATCAGCATGGAGAGCGTCGACAGGTCGTGATCCTTGATGCCGGCGCGCGGGCCGATGATCAGGGTGACATTGCGCAAATGCCGCTCGAACCGTCCTTCCAGGCCGCAGACCATGGCGTCGGCGTCGCCACGCTTGAGGGCAAGTGCGGCGATCACCGTGTTGTCGGTGCGCACCATGGTGCGCGCGGCCTCCGTCGTGACGCCACGCCGGCCGGCGAGCTCGATCAAAAGGTCGACATAGTGGCGATAACGCGGATCGTCCTCGGGATTGATCAGGCCGAAATCGACCCCCGGCTTGATGCGCAGCCCGTAGCGTTTCAGCCTGACTTCGATGACATGCGGGCGGCCGATCAGGATCGGCTCGGCGATGCCTTCCTCCAGCACCACCTGGGCGGCGCGCAGCACGCGCTCGTCCTCGCCGTCGGCATAGATGACGCGCTTGGCGCTCGACGTCTTGGCCATCGTGAACACCGGCTTCATGACCAGGCCGGAGCGGAAGACGAAGCGGTTGAGCGTGTCGATATAAGCCGCAAAGTCGGTGATCGGCCGTGTCGCGACGCCGGTGTCGCAGGCGGCCTTGGCCACCGCCGGCGCGATGCGCAGGATCAGCCTGGGATCGAACGGCGAGGGGATCAGGAAATCGGGCCCGAAGATCGGCGTTTCGCCGGAATAGGCGCGGGCAGCGACATCAGACGGTTCCTCGCGGGCAAGGGCTGCGATCGCCCGCACCGCAGCCATCTTCATCTCTTCGTTGATGGCGCTGGCGCCGCAGTCCAGGGCGCCACGGAAAATGTAAGGAAAACAAAGCACGTTGTTGACCTGGTTGGGAAAATCGGAACGGCCGGTGCAGATCATCGCGTCGGGTCGCGCCGCCCGTGCCGCTTCCGGCATGATCTCGGGGTTGGGGTTGGCCAAGGCCAGGATCAGCGGTTTTGGCGCCATGTGCTGGAGCAATTCCGGTTTCAGCACGCCGGCGGCCGAAAGACCCAGGAACACGTCGGCGCCCGGCAGCACATCGGCCAGCGTGCGCGCCTCGGTGTCCTTCACATAGGGGTCCTTCCAGCGGTCCATTTCGTCGACGCGGCCCTTGTAGGCGACGCCGAAACGGTCGGTGACCCAGATGTTTTCGATGCGCGCGCCGAGCAAAACCAGCAAGTTGAGGCAGGCGAGGGCCGCTGCCCCGGCGCCGGAGGTGACAATCTTGATGTCGGAGATCGTCTTGCCGGCAAATTCCAGCCCGTTGAGCACGGCGGCGGCGACGATGATCGCGGTGCCGTGCTGGTCGTCGTGGAAGACCGGTATGGCCATGCGCGCCTTCAGCCGTTCCTCGACCTCAAAGCATTCGGGCGCCTTGATGTCCTCGAGGTTGATGCCGCCGAAGGTCGGCTCCAGCGCCGAGATCGTCTCGACCATCCGCTCGATGTCAGGCGCGTCGATCTCGATGTCGAAGACGTCGATGCCGGCGAATTTCTTGAACAGCACCGCCTTGCCTTCCATCACCGGCTTGGAGGCCAGCGGGCCGATATTGCCCAAGCCGAGCACCGCCGTACCGTTGGAGACGACACCAACCAGATTGGCCCGCGCCGTGTAGTCGGCGGCGGCTGCCGGATTGTCGCGGATCTCCAGACAGGGCGCCGCGACGCCAGGCGAATAGGCAAGCGCCAGATCGCGCTGGTTGCCGAGCGGCTTTGTCGCCTGGATTTCAAGCTTTCCAGGGCGTGGGTGCTTGTGGAAATAGAGGGCGGCCTCATCGAGGTCCGACCGGGCTGCTTTTTTGTTTTCGCCTTGCATGCCGGCCGCTCCTCAGTTCAGTCCGTTTGCTGTTTTGAGTCTCTTAGCATGCAGCCGAGGCTTTTCGAGAGGTGATATGTCGCAAAGTGCGGCCTTTGGCTTCGCATCGCCGGTCCGGCCTGTGTGGTCTGCCATTGAAATGTTGGGATGACGGGCGGGGTGCTGTGACGAGCTACGCCGACATCCCAGTTTGAATGTCTGCAATGGGTGGAGAACGACCTTCACGAGCGAGCCGCGTCGAATACGAGCGCGCTTCTGTTCGCTTGGGCAAAGGAGAAAATTCTACGTGTTGACCGACGTGCCGAGTTTTCACACGCCCTCGGTCGTGAACTGCCGGAGCCGACATCACCCCGGCCCAACAATGTCAGCGCTAGATCTTTTCGATGAGGGTGACGACTGGCAGGCTCTCGAAATGCTTGTCGCAAGTCAGGAGCGTCGCGTCATGCGCCCGAGCGGTCGCGAAAATGATCGCATCTGCGGTCGCCAATTTGTCCTTCCGGCAGGCTTCGGCGGCCGCTAGGGCGATTTCCGTGTCAAGCGGGACCACCGTACAGACCTGCGTAAAGGCGATGGTCTGATCGGCTTTGTCTTCGCCTACTTCGCGAGTGAGCCATTTTGCGAGTTCCAACTGCACAATGGTCGGAACGAGCCAGTCGGCTCGCTCGGGCAGATGCTCTGCCACCTGCTCTCCAGTCGGAGAGTCTATCAGCCATTCGATCCAAGCCGAGGTATCGACGAGCACCATCAGAAACGGTCCGACCGGTCGCGATATTCCGTCGCCGAAGCGCCCTTCGCCAGCCCCTTCAGCGCTTCCCGCTTCGGCACAGGGACGAGTAGCACGCCCGTTCCCTTCGGGATGAAGGCCAAGGTCAAACCCGCTTCCCAATGCTGGGCGGTCCGGATCGCCTTGGGGATCGATATCTGGAACTTCGAGGACAGGGTTGCAGTCTCCGGCATTATAATACCCTCACTTGATCGATGCGCCAAACGTAAGACGCAATGAGGGCCAATGCAAGGAACTTACGGCCGCCGTCTAGTCTCGGATTTCGAGACAGGGCACCGCCACCTTTGCGAAACGCGATTGCGATCGGAGATATCGTCATGTCCCATTTCACCGCCTTTCCCCTTGTGCTCGCCGCAGCCATCATGGCTGCGGCTCCAGTCCCGGCAGGCGAGCCGGATCTCGTCAGGGCCGACAGGTTCGTCGAACTACCGACGGGCGAGCGCCTCTTCGTCCGGGAGGTGCGCCGTCCTGGCGCAGCGTCCGAACCCAAGTCCGCCGTCCTTTTCATCCATGGCGCACGCGTGCCCGGCGTCGCGTCCTTCGATCTGCCTGTTGCGGGCGGATCGCTTGCCGCCGACCTCGCGGCGGACGGGCACCTTGTCTATGTCCTGGATCTTCGCGGCTACGGCGCATCGAGCCGTCCTGCGGCCATGGACAGGCCGCCGGACAAGTCCGCTCCCCTGATGCGCACCGAAGACGCCGTGGCGGATATTTCCGCAGCGGTCGACGGCATCGCGAAATGGAGCGACGTTTCGAGGATCAGCCTCGTCGGCTGGGCCACCGGCGGGCATTGGGCCGGCGCCTATGCCAGCCGCTTGCCGCAGACGGTTGATCGGCTCATCCTCTACAACACCCTGTATGGAGGCTCAGACCAGCATCCCACTCTTGGCACCGGCTCGCTGCTCGAAAATCCGGATCGGCCCGGGACGTTCAATGTCCATGCGTTCGGCGATTGTCGGCTGAATACACGTCCGAGCCTGTTCACCGCCTGGGACGACAGCATCCCGGTCGCGGACAAGGCTCAGTGGCGCGATCCCGCGGTGGCCGCGGCCTATGGTGACGCGGCACTCGCCTCCGACGAGACGGCGTCGACGCGCCAGCCGCCGAGTTTCCGGTCACCGAGCGGCGCCATGGCCGACAGCTTCGAACTCGCGTTCGATCGCCGGCAATGGTCGGCGGCGGCGCTCACCATGCCGGTGCTCGTCATCCGTTCCGGACGGGATTTCTGGAGCCGACCGGAGGATGCGAAGGCAATTGTGGACGAAGCACCAAAAGCGGAACGCCTGAATATCCCGGACGCTACCCACTTCGTGCATCTCGACCGCGAGGCCGCAGGGCGCGGTGTGTTCCTCGGCGCCGTGAAGCGGTTTCTCGATCGGCAGCAGGAATGACCATGAAGGGCAGTTCATGTGTCCTGCGGGAGCAGCAGCCGCAACGGTGTCAGGTCGACCGCCTCCAGGCTTTGCGGCTACCCGACAGCTACCCACTGCGCGGTTGCGGGGCTACGCCTATCTCCGCCGCGCCACATCTCGACTCCCCGTCTCCGCCATTTCCCTGCGCGTACAAACGTCAGACTTCACTGGGCCGGCGCCGTTTCCTTGGATGTACATGCTTTTTTGTCATCGATGAACGCACCCATCGCGGCGAGGTGGTCGGCGAAGCCGGCAACGAACCGCCTAACCTTCAACTGAATGAAGCGGTTCGATGGATAGACCGCATGCACATGGTGCGGCGCATAGTGCCAGTCCGGCAGCACATGTTCGAGCAAGCCTTCGGCGATGAGCGGATTGAGTGTCACCCTGTGCCCGAGGCCGATGCCGACGCCGGACAGCAACGCTTGATGATTGAGCAGCGAATTGTCGGAGCGCATGGCCGGCCGGATTCGCACCTCGGCCTTTTCGCCGCCCGGGCCGGTGAGCGGCACGACATCGCGCTTCCTGATGTGGGCGTAAAGCAGATAATCATGGTCGGCGAGATCTTCCGGGCGTCGCGGCCGGCCTCTGCGGTCGAGATACTCTGGCGTTGCCGCAAGGCAGCGCCCGATCACCCCGAGCTTGCGCACGATCAGCCGGTCGTCATCGATGGTCCCCATACGGATCGCCACGTCGAGCCCCTCTGCGATCACATCGACGAAACTGTCGGTCAGCGCCACGTCGAGCAACAGTTCCGGATAGGCGCGCTTGAACTCGATCAGATAGCTGCCAAGCACGCCGGCGCCGAAGCTGGCCGGCGCGCCGACGGCAAGACGTCCGCACATCTTCGATTCGAGGCAGCCGACGCTGCGGTCCGCCTCCTCGATGCGCTCAATGATGTCGCGGGCGCGCTCCAGATAACGCCGGCCGGCTTCCGTCGGCGAAACATGGCGGGTCGTACGGTCAAAGAGCCGGACGCCTAGACGCGTTTCCAGTGCACGGATCTGCTGGCTGACGGCCGGCTGGCTCAAGCCCAACTCGCGCGCTGCCGCCGAGAAGCTGGCGGTATCGCAGGCGCGTACGAAGCTGGTCAGCTCGGTCAAGCGGCCCATGATGGCAACTCTCCGTCGTGATTAATAAACAAGAATAATAAGACATATAAGGAATTGGCAAGTTCAAAAAGCTGAGCCTATGGCATAGACCCGCCTTGCTCCGCCTGGAGCTCTAGATCCCAAACTGGAGACGATGCAATGCCGCTTTCCCGCCGTCATTTTCTCGCCGGTGCCGGCCTAACCGGCGGCACTCTCCTAGCCAACGTCTCCGTTCCGGCGGTGGCCCGCGCGCCGCTGGTCGACGCCGCAACGCTTGGCGGGCTGCGCCGCAACGTGGGATCGGTCCAGGTTACGGCGCTACTAGATGGCTATATCGACCTTGGTTCCGAGCTGGTCATCGGACTCGCTGAGGCCGATGCGGAGCGGCTGGCTGAGGCCAGCTTCCAGAAGCCCGGACCGCGCCGCGCACCGGTCAATGCTTATCTCATCAAGCTGGGCGACCGTCTGGTGCTCGTCGACGCCGGTACGTCGGACAGCATGGGCCCGTCACTCGGCCGACTTCCGGCCGCTATCGAGGCGGTCGGCGTCTCTCCGGACCAGATCGATACATTGCTGATTACCCACATGCATCCCGACCATATCAACGGCGTTCTGACGCCCGCCGGCCAGGCGCTGTTTCCCAATGCCGAGCTCGTCGTCACCGCCGCCGATTACGCCTTCTGGCATGACGACGCGAACATGAACCAGGCGCCGGATGGGGCAAGGCCGTTCTTCATCGGCGCCCGCCAGGCCGCCGCCGCCTATGCGAACCGCGTGCGGCAGGTGGGTGGCGAGGGCGAGGCGGTCGGCGCGATCCGCACCGTGCCGCTGCCCGGCCACACTCCGGGCCATGCCGGCTTCATCGTGGAATCGGACGGCGAAGCGCTGTTCATCTGGGGCGATGTCGTGCACATGGCGACCTACCAGTTCGCGCGCCCGGACTTGAGCATCGCCTTCGATGTCGATTCCAAGCTGGCTGCCGAAACGCGCAAGCGGACGCTCGACCGGGTCGCTGCTGACCGGATGCTGATCGCCGGCATGCATTTGCCGTTCCCCGGCATCGGCCATGTGGCGCGCGATGGCAACGCCTATCGCTTCGTGCCGGACGAATGGCCCTATGCACTGTAGCGGCGGCCGGCGCGGGAAGGGGCCATCATGGCCCCGCTGCTCAACACCACACCCGGCCCCTCGCCAGCGCAGCCGATGTCTTTGAGACTTCGGACGATAAATCGGCTCCTTTTGGTTTGGCACGGCAGAAGCCTGCTCACCTCCCTCGCGCTGCGTGAAACCGCGACGTCGCCATCGACCGTGCGTCAGCCATCAGCTCAAACTGAACCGGCCGACCACTTTTCTGGTGCACCACGATCACACGCCCGTATCTGCGGACCGACGACCAAGGTTCCGATGTTGATCTTCACGAGGTCGCATCGGTATCGTGGCGAAAGGCGCGATCTGCCTCGGCTGCCAATTATGATCTGTCGCGAAATTCAGTTCTGCACCCGACTTCTGCGACAGATATGATCCATGACGACGGCCACCTGCAAGGCCTGCTTTCAGAGCCGTCACTTCCTGACAAGAACGGCCGAGATGGATCGTCTCCCGGCGTCCCCAGCGGGTACCGAGCGTTAGGCACTAAAACGCGCTGACGTAGAGGCCGCCATCGACCGGTATGTTCTGCCCGGTCAGGTAGCCGGCATGAACCGAGCACAGGAAGGCGCAGATCTGGCCGAATTCCTCCGGCGTGCCGAGCCGCTTGGCCGGAACGTTGGCTGCTGCCTGGGCCTTGCGTGCGGCGGCGGCAGCCGGATCTTCCGGTGTGCCGGCTTCGTGCGCGGGACGCAGCCGGTCGGTGTCGAGCTTGCCCGGCAGCATGTTGTTGATCGTTACGTTGCGGTCGATCACCGTCCGCGCGACGCCGGCCAGGAACGAAGTCAGGCCGGCGCGCGCGCCGGACGACAGATCGAGGCCCGGAATGGGAACATAGACCGACAGCGAGGTGATGTTGACGATGCGGCCGAAGCCGCGCTCGGCCATGCCGTCGATCACAGCCTGAACCAGCTCGACCGGGGTCACCATGTTCTGGGTGACGCCTTCGAGGATCTTTTCGCGGTCGAGCTCGCGGAAATCGCGAAGCGGCGGTCCGCCATTGTTGTTGACGAGGATATCGGGATCGGGACAGGCGGCAAGCAGCGCCTTCTGCACCTCGGGCTTCGATACGTCGCCGACGATCTCGGTCACCTCAATGCCAAATCTTTCGCGCAGTTCGGCGGCGGTCTTGGCCAGTTGGTCGGCGTTGCGCCCGTTGACGACGAGGTCGCAGCCGGCTTCGGCCAGCGCTATGGCGCAACCGCGCCCAAGACCCTTGCTCGAAGCACAGACGATGGCCTTTTTTCCGCGAATACCGAGATCCATGGCGATTTCTCCTCTGATTTTGGTCGCAACCTACTCTTGGGGCTGGACCAATCGCAACCGTCATACGGTTGTTGCATGAATCGAGGCATAGCCTGTTCGGAAGCAACGGTGAGAATCCAATGCCTGGCGCAGAGCCCCGCACATTCCGCAGCATGTTCATCTCCGACGTCCATCTCGGATCGAAGGCGGCGAAGGCCGAGTTCCTGATCGATTTCCTGCGCCATCACGACGCCGATATCATCTATCTCGTCGGCGACATCGTCGACGGCTGGCGGCTGAGACGGAACTGGCACTGGCCGCAAAGCCACAATGACGTCATCCAGAAATTGCTGCGCAAGGCGCGCAAGGGCGCCAGCATCACCTACATCGCAGGCAATCACGACGAATTCGCGCGCCAGTTCCAGGGCGTGCATTTCGGCGGCATCGTCGTCGCCGACCGCGTCGTCCACGAGACCGCCAACGGCAAACGCTTTCTCGTCATCCATGGCGACCAGTTCGACACCGTCGTCCACAATGCGCGCTGGCTGGCCTATCTCGGCGACTACGCCTATGATGCGGCGATGCTGGTCAACCGCGTGGTGACGCGACTTCGCCAACTGCTTGGCCTGCCTTACTGGTCGTTTTCGTCCTGGGCCAAGGTCAACGTCAAGAAGGCGGTGAATTTCATCGGCTCGTTCCAGACCATGCTGACCGAGGAAGCGCGCCGCTCGCATGTCGACGGCGTGATCTGCGGCCACATCCACCATGCCGCGATCGAAAATTATGAGGACGTGCAGTACATCAACACCGGCGACTGGGTGGAGAGCTGCACCGCGGTGGTCGAGCATTTCGACGGCCAGATGGAGATCCTGCACTGGGCGCATGTCCTGCCGGAGGTTCCGGTCGGCGGCGAAGTGCTGGTGCCGATCGACATCGTCGCCATCAAGGGCAGGGCAGTCCAGGCTGCCTGACGCGATGATGCGTTCATGCATGTCGCGCAAAAGCATGCCCTCGGGCCTGACACTGGGCCTGACACGAGGGTGTGCAGCGGTTTTGCGATAACGACATGCATAAACAAGAACCTAAAGCGCGTCGCATGAGGCCGGTCAAACGCGACGCGCTTTAGCGCAGCGGTTTCATCGCTTTTTTCGCCATGTTATGGGATCGGCTTGCGTTGTTTGGCCGGCCGGTCGAATGCTGCGCCGACGGATTGCCTGCTGATGTCCTCCCTGCCGCCGCTTTCACCCGAACAACTCGTCAAGCCGCGTCAGTTCGAGCTGCGCATGGGCCTGATCTTCTTCACGCTTTTCGTGCCGCTCGGGATACATTTGCCGTACTTTCCGCTGTGGCTGCAGGCAAATGGTTTTGATGCCGAGCAGATAGCGATCATTCTCGCGGCACCGATGTTCCTGCGCGTGGTGACGACGCCATTGCTTACGGCACTGGCCGACAGGGCGAGCGACCGCGCCCATGTCTATGTCGCGCTGACGGCCGCATCGCTGGCGCTGTCCGCCGGTTATTTCCTGACACCGAGCTATGCCATGGTGCTGGCCGTTTCGCTGGCGCTCACTGTCGCCTGGACCCCGCATTCGCCGATCGCCGATTCGCTGGCGCTGTCGGGGGTGCGTCGCTTCGGCTCGAATTACGCAAACATGCGCAAATGGGGATCGATCTCCTATCTGTGCGCAAATCTTGCCGGCGGTTTTATCCTGTCGGCGACCGGCGCCCAGGCAGTTCCGGTGATCATCTTCGTGGCGTTTGGCGCCGCACTTGTCGTCGCACTGATCGCGCCGCGGCTCGGCCGTCCCCGCCGTGCCTCGCCGCTTTCGGCTGCCGACATCCAGCAGTCGGCGCCAAAACTCCTCAACGGCTATTTCCTGTATTTCTCCGTCGGCGTCGGCGTCATCACCGCCAGCCACGCGTTTTTCTACGGCTTCGTCTCGATCTACTGGAAATCGATCGGCATCGGCGACTCTGTGGTCGGGCTGCTTTGGGGTTGGGGTGTCCTGGCCGAGATCGGCATGTTCATGATCTTTACTCGGGTTTTCGGTTCCTTCTCGGTCGTATCGATCATGCTGATGGCGGGAATAGGCGCGATCGTGCGCTGGATTGCCTTTCCCTTGATCTGGCCGCTTGGCCTTGGCGTAGGTGGGTTTTTCGCAGTCCAGACGCTGCACGCGGTCTCGGTGGCGCTGGTGCTGATCGGCCTGCAGAAAATGATCGGTGAGACGGTCGCGGAGGAACGCACCGGGGCCGCGCAAGGCATCGCCTATTTCTCCAACGGGTTTTTCACCGCTGTGGTGACGCTCCTGTGCGGCCCGCTTTACGACCGCTTCGGCGTCGACGGCTTTTTTGCCATGATCCCGATCGCCCTGGTCGGCCTCGTGCTGATCGGGCTTGCGGCGCGTTCAGCCCCACAGCGCCGGATCGGGCGGTGACACCAGCGAAACTTGGTAGACAAGGCCAGGCGCACGGTCGCGGGCCAGCAGCAGCGGACCGTCGAGATCGACGAAATCGGCATCCTGGGCCAACAGCACCGCCGGCGCCATGGCCAATGACGTGCCGACCATGCAGCCGACCATGACGCCAAAACCCAGTTCGCGGGCGCGATCGCGAAGGACGAGGGCAGCGGTCAAGCCGCCGGACTTGTCGAGCTTGATGTTGACCGCATCGTAAAGGCCGACAAGCCAGGCAAGGTCTTTAGCCTCATGCAGGCTTTCATCGGCGCAGATCGGCACCGGATGGGCGATGTTGCGAAGCATGCCATCACGGCCCGCCGGCAGCGGCTGTTCGATCAGCGCGATGCCGTGCTCGGCGGCAAAGGCCAGGTTTGCAACGATGTTGTCGTCGCGCCAGCCCTCATTGGCGTCCAGGATGATGCGGCTCGCCGGTGCCGCCTCCCTGACCGCGCGAATGCGGGCCATGTCGTTGTCGCCGCCGATCTTGACCTTGAGAAGCGGGCGCAGGGCATTGGCGCGGGCCTGGGCTGCCATGGCTTCGGGCTCGCCGAGCGACAGCGTGTAAGCCGTTTCGAGCGCCCTCGGCGGCGCCGTGCAGATGCTGGAAGCCACCGGCTTGCCTGCGATCTTCGCCTCCAGGTCCCACAGCGCGCAGTCGACGGCGTTGCGCGCCGCGCCTGCCGGCATGGCGTCGAGCAGCGCGGCCCGGCTGATGCCGCCCGCAATCTGCTCCCGCATAGCCTCGATCGCATCGCGCACACCCTCGATGGTTTCGCCATAGCGTTTGTAGGGGACGCATTCGCCGCGCCCGCTCTGGCCGTCCTCGCGGATCGTCACTGTGACGACCTCGGCTTCGGTTTTCGATCCGCGCGAGATGGTGAAGGTCCCGGCGATAGGAAAGCGCTCGGACTCGACCGAAATGACACGCGCCATATTTTTCTGCTCCGGCTGTGCGACAACAAGCTTGTCGGCAAATCGACAGGTGGGTTCTGTCAGGTTAAACAGATCGGCCCGTCAGGCTAAACAGGACGCCATGTTGACGATCCGCAAACGCGACGCAAGCGGCACGACCGCCAAGGAGGCCGACCACCAGCCGCGCGTTGTGGTCGGCGAGGACGGCGGCGTCCTCGGCTGCGCTTTCTCCGGGACCTGGACGACACGCACCGTGGCGCTCGTCGATGCCGAGATGCGCAAGATCGAGCAACGCAGCGGCTTTCAGACATTGGCGCTCGACCTCTCGCATATCGAGAAGATGGACACCGCCGGGGCCTGGGTGATCGACCGTCTGGTCAGCGCCTTCGAAAAGCAGGGTGTGAAAATCACGATGCAGGGGCAAAGCGAGGTTGCCTCGATCCTGCTCGGCGCCGTCGGCGACGCCGTTCGACGCGAACCTGATTCCGGCATCGTTGGGCCGCCGAACATCGTCATTCGCGCGCTCGAGGCGGTTGGCCGCCGCGTCTATGAGATGCGTGACGATTTCCTGGCCGCGATGAACATACTGGGCGCCACGATACGCGGCGCGCAGATGAAGCTTGGCCGCGGCCATGCGGTCAATCCGGCGGCGATCTTCAACCAGATGGACCGCATGGGCGTCGGCGCCATCCCGGTGGTTGTGCTGATGTCGGCCATCGTCGGGGCGATCGTCGCCCAGCAAGGCGCCTATCAGCTCAGCTATTTCGGCGCCGATATCTTCGTCGTCGACCTTGTCGGCGTGCTGATCCTGCGCGAGCTCGGCGTGCTGATGACTGCGATCATGATCGCCGGCCGTTCGGGCAGCGCCATCACGGCTGAAATCGGCTCGATGAAAATGCGCGAGGAGGTCGACGCGCTGAAGGTCATCGGGCTCAATCCGATCGGCGTTCTGGTGTTTCCGCGGCTGGTCGCGCTGGTGATCGCACTGCCTTGCCTGACGATCATTGCCAATTTCGCCGCACTCGGCGGCGGCATACTGGCGGCATGGCTCTACTCCGACATCGCACCGGCCGCCTTCATCGACCGGCTGCGCGTTGCCATCGATCTCAGCACCATCTTTGCCGGGCTGATCAAGGCGCCGTTCATGGCCATGATCATCGGCACGATCGCCTCGGTCGAAGGCATGAAGGTCGGCGGCAGCGCCGAATCGCTCGGGCAGCACGTGACTGCTTCGGTGGTGAAGTCGATCTTCGTGGTGATTATCCTCGACGGGCTTTTCGCCATGTTCTACGCAGCGATCGAGTTCTGACATGGCGCTGCTTGGCACAAAGCCGACCACGACTACGCAAAGGGCCGACGAGGACGAGATCGTGCTTTCTGCGCACGACGTCACCGTCTCCTTCGGCGACAAGGTCATTCTCGACAAATTGTCGCTCCATATCAGGCGTGGCGAAATTCTCGGCTTCGTAGGCGCCTCCGGCGCCGGCAAGTCGGTTCTGCTGCGCACCATTCTCGGCCTGGTGCACAAGCAGTCGGGAACGATCAAGCTGTTCGGCGTCGATGTCGAAAAGGCGAGCGAGAGGGAGCGCCTTCGCATCGACATGCGCCTTGGCGTCCTCTTTCAGCACGGCGCGCTGTTTTCGGCGCTCACGGTGCTCGAAAACGTGCAGGTGCCGATGCGCGAATATCTCGATCTGCCGAAAAAGCTGATGGACGAGTTGGCGATGCTCAAGGTCGAACTGGTCGGGTTGCCGCCGGATGCGGCGCAGAAATTCCCGTCCGAGCTTTCCGGCGGCATGATCAAGCGTGCGGCGCTGGCGCGCGCGCTGGCGCTCGACCCCGAGATCGTGTTCCTGGACGAGCCGACATCCGGCCTCGATCCGATCAGCGCGGCTGAGTTCGACGAACTGGTCGTCAAGCTGCGCGATACCATGGATCTGACCGTATACATGGTCACGCACGATCTCGACACGCTGTTCACTGCTTGTGATCGGGTGGCCGTGCTCGGCAACAAGAAAGTGCTGGTCGAAGGCACGATCGACGACATGCTCAAGAGCGAGGAACCCTGGGTGAAATCCTATTTTCGCGGAAAACGTGCGCGGCAACTTGATCTTGCGGCCCGCGCGTAGCCATAAGTGGATAAATGGAAACCAGAGCCAACTACGTCATTGTCGGCATTTTCACGCTAGCCGCGATCCTGGCGGCATTCGCGTTCGTCTATTGGACTGCCGCGATCGGCGACAGGGGTGAGACGGCGATGCTGCGGGTGCGCATTCCGGGATCGGCTTCCGGCCTCGGCCGCGGCAGTTTCGTGCTGTTCAACGGCGTCAGGGTCGGGGATGTCAGGCGCGTCTATATCGACCCCGCCAATCCGAACGACGCCATAGCCGAAGCCGAAGTAGGCCGCACGACGCCGATCACCAAATCGACGCAGGCCGATATCGGGATCGTCAGCCTCGCCGGCCAAGCGAGTATCGAGCTCAGGGGCGCTGACCCCAAGGAAGTCAACCTTCTCGACCAGGCGGAGCAGGAGGGCCGCGTCGCCGAGATCGTCGCCAACCCGTCGGCGGTCACCAACCTGTTGCAGACGGCGCAGAACATCTTCACCCGCGCCGATACGGTTCTCTCCCAGCTCGAAGGCTTCACCAGCGACGTTCGCGGGCCGCTGACGCAGACCGTCAACAATGTGCAGACCTTCTCCGATGCGCTGGCCAAGAACTCTGACGGCATCGACAAATTCCTCGCCAGCGTCAGTTCGCTGTGGGAGGAACTGAGGGGCGTCTCGGGCAAGCTTGACGGCACGCTGAAGGCGGCGGAAGGGCTGCTCAACGCCGTCGACAAGGATCAGATCAAGAGTATTGTCGCCAATGTCGATACGGTGACCGAGAACCTGAAGGAAACCAGCAAGCAGTTCGACACGGTCGTCAGGAATGTCGACACCGCGGTGGGGTCGATCAACGATTTCGCCCAAAGGACGCAAGGCACGCTGGCCAAGGTCGACGGCGTTCTCGACGGCATCGATCCGGCACAGGTCCGCACCGCGCTGGCCAACATCCAGAAGGCCAGCGAAAACGCTAACGAGGCTGCCGCCGACATCGCCAAGGTGACCAACAAATTCGCCAACCGGGCCGACGATATCGACCAGACGATCAAGGATGCGCAGCAGCTCGCGGAGCGCCTCAACGACGCTTCGGTGCGTGTCGACGGCATCCTCGTCAAGGTCGATACATTGCTCGGCTCAGGCCAGGCCGACGGCATGATAGCCGATGCCAGGAATACCCTGAAATCGTTCAAGCAGGTCGCCGACACGCTGAACGCCCGCCTCGGCACCATCACCGACAATCTGGCGCGATTCTCCGGCCAGGGCCTGCAGGACGTCGAAGCGCTGGTCCAGGACAGCCGTCGTTCGATCAACCGCATCGAAGAGGCGGTGACGGATCTCAGCCGCAATCCGCAGCGAATCCTGTCAGGCGGCGAAGGTGAGGTTCGGCAATTCGATGGCAGGGTGCGGCGTTGACTTCGGCTTTCGCCGGCCCCAATAGGCAAGTACGCTGCGGGTGCGATTTGCTCATTCGATTCGGGGACAACGGGGATCGCGTGTGAAGTCGGTCGTGCTTAAATTGGGCGTGCTTAGATTGGGCGGGGTGAAAGCGGGCGGGCCCACTGCGGGTGTGGCATTGCTTGCGCTTTCGCTGGCCGGCTGCGCGTTTTTGCCGGGCGGCGGGCCGGCGCCCCTGGACACATTCGAACTGTCGGCGCCGTCGCTCGATGCGCGCGGCCGCGGCCGCCAACAAATCCTCATCGCCCAGCCTTCGGCGCTCAAGGCGCTGGACAGCCAGAACATCGTCATCAAGCCGTCGGTGCGCTCGATCCAGTACCTCAAGGGAGCGCAATGGGCCGACCGGCTGCCGCTGATCGTGCAGGCGCGGCTGGCCGAGACATTCCAGCGCTCGGGCAGTTTCGCCGGCGTCGGCAAGCCGGGCGAGGGCCTGGCGATCGACTATCAGGTGATCGTCGAGGTCCGTTCCTTCGAGGTCCGCGTCGACGGCGGCCAACACGCCGAGGTCGAGCTGTTCGTGCGGATATTGAACGACCGCAATGGCGAGGTGCGCGCCTCCAAGAGCTTCAACGCGACCGCGCCCGTCTCGGGCAGCGGCAACCAGGCCTATGTCGATGCGCTCGACAGGGCGTTCGGCGATGCCGCCAAGGACATCGTCCGCTGGACCGATTCGGTGATCTGACCACAGCCGTACACTCAATTGTCGCAGCCGGAGCCGCCCCTCATCCGCCTGCCGGCACCTTCTCCCCGTATAGTGACGGGGAGAATGGGTCGGCTGCAACCTCGGCACCCTTTCTGCAACGCTGAAGATTGGCGAAATCCTCGGTGAAGGCGTCCTTCTCCCCGTCACTATACGGGGAGAGTGCCCCGGCAGGGCAATGAGGGGCGGCGCCAACGCCGGTGACGATGTGAAATTCAAAGCCGAAGCGATTGCTCTAAAAGGCGGGAATTTCCCGCCTTTTTCCGTTCGCTTATCGTCTGATCAATGCAGGCGGCCACTGGCGTGGGCTAGCATTGTATAGACCTTGCCGGTGTCCGACGTCAGGTAGGTCTGCGCCATCATGTTGTCGCGGTCGTTGCGCGAGACGTCCTTGAGCAGCTTTTCGAAGTCGTCGCAGTAACGGTCGACGGCGGCGCGGAATTCCACCTCCGTCTGATATTTGCGCCGGATCTCGTCGAACGTCTGCTGTCCCTTCAGCGTGTAGAGACGTCGGGTAAACACGTCACGCTCGCCGCTCCGGTAGCGGTTCCACAGTTCGATCGAGGCGTCGTGATCGATAGCGCGGGCGATGTCGACGGAAAGCGAGTTGAGCGACTCCACGACATGAAGCGGCGAGCGCTGGGCAGTGGCTGCCGAGCGTGGCGCTTCCGAAGGTGCTGCTGGCTTGGCGGCCTCTTCGCGCGATGCCCCGGTCAAGAGATCGCGCACCCAGCCGCCCTGCGGCGCGCGGCCATTAGGGTCGCGCTGGCGCGGCGCCGTCTCCGGCGGCCGTTCCAGGTCGCCGCGCAGTGCGGTGTCACCCGATGGCGCCTGCGGGGCAAGAGGTTCCGCGGCCGGAGGCCGGCGCAGCGGCTCAGTGGCGCGCGGGGCAGGCGCCTGTTGTGCCGGGCGCAGGTTGCGCGGCTCCGAGGAGTCGGTGCTGCGGCCAGATTTCGCAACGATATCAGAGAGTTCCTTCAGGGCGTTGATCTGCTCGGAAACGGCACGGCGGATGGCCGTGGTCGATTCCTTTGCCTCTTCCGGCATCTCGATGACACCCTTCTTGAGCTCGGCGCGGGTAAGGTCGAGCTCGCTCTTGATCGAGCTGGCGGTGCGTCGCATCTCCTCGGTCGCGTCGGCAAAGCGCTTGGTTGCCGAATCGACGACGTCGGCAATGGAGGTACGGATCTTGTCCGCCGACTCCAGCGTCTTGCCTTCGGCGTTCTGCAACGTCTGGCCGACCAGATCCTCGAACGAGCGCATGACTTTTTCGAGATCCTCCGACTTCTTGACCAGGCCGACGGCGAGGTCCTCCAGCGACGACTGCCTTTCCAGCGTGTGTTCGAGGTTGCTCTGGGCCGAGCTCAACAGGTCCGAAGCACTCGACAGCAATCGGCTGTGCTCGTCGAACTTGGTGGCGATCGAGGCAACCTCGCGCAAGGTCGAGGACGACAGCTCGGTAAGCCGTGTCGTGTTCGAATCGACCAGACGCGCCGAGCTGGCGAAAGTCTGCGCGGCTTTTTCCGTTGTCGCCGCAAAGCTTTGCGTGCTGCCGGTCAGGCGTTCGTCGACCTGGCCGAGATTGGCCGCCGCCTGTTCGATGAGCTGGCCGAGCTGTGCGCTCGAGGTGCTCATGCGGCCGATGAGGTCGGCGACGCTGTCGGCGAGCGTCGAGCGCGCCCCTTCGACGGCCGACAATGTTTCGGCCGTGCGGCTGGCGAGCGCGTCGACCAAGGCGGCGTTTTCGCTGCGCAGCTTCTCGGTGGCGCGTTCGGTCACCTCTTCCATGCTCTTTTGCAGTTCCGAGCCGCCGTGGGCGAAGCGCTCGACCAGGGGCCGAGCCGTTTCATCGAGGATTTTCGAGATCTCGGCCGAACGTGCCGCAAGCATGGTGTTGAGTTCGCGGGTGTTGGTGCCGATGGTCTTGGCGGCGTCGTTGGTGCTCTGGCCGATATGCTGGCCGACCGCAGTGAAGGTTTCGGCGATCGAGTTGGCGCGCGAAATGAGCTGCGCCTCGGCGGTCGAAACCTGCTCGTTGAGCTTCTGGCCTATCGTTTCGGTGGTGTTGACCAGACGGTTTTCGACGCCGGCAACCTGTTCCTCGACGCGAGCCGCCGCGGCCGCCGCGCTGGAGGCCAGGCGCTCGTCGGCGCCGGCGAGCGCCTGCTCGATCTCACGGGCGTGGACGGCCAGGTCCTGCCCGGTCTGCTTTGCACGTTCGGCAACCCGCTGCTCGGTGCTGGCGAAGGCCCCGACGATGTTGTCGGCATGCTCTCCGATCGTCGACGTGCTGTCGGCGATACGCGACACCAGGCGGTGATCCGCCTCATCGAAGATGTGGCCGATCTCGGACGCGCGGGCCGACAGCGCTTCCGAACCTTCGGCGATGCGCGAGATCAGCTGCTGGTCGGCGGCATCGAAAATGCGGCCGAGGTCCGATGCGCGCGTTGCGAGCGCTTCGGCCGATTCGCCGATGCGCACGCTGAGCCGTTCGTCGGCGCCTTCGAAATTGCGCAGGATGTCGCCGGCGCGTTCCGCCAGCGACTGCGCCGTTTCGACCGCGCGGGCAACCAGCTTCTGGTCCGCCGCATCGAATGTACCGGCGATCTCGCTGGCACGGGCAGCCAGCTGGTCGGCCGTTTCCTGGGCGCGCGCCAGCAACGAGTTCGAGGTGTCGTCGACGCGGGCCATGATTGCGCTCGATGCACCCTCCGCCCGGGCAACGAGCGCGCTCGACGTGTCTTCGGCACGTGCGGCGAGGCGGCGATCCGCTTCCTCGAAGGTGCGTGCGATATCCTCCGCCCTGGCGAGCAGGGCAGCAGAGGTCTGCTCCGCCCGTTCGGCGATCTTGCGATCGGCGTCACTGAAAGCCGCGCCTGCCTGCTCATGCAGTGCGCTGGTAACTTCCATGACCTTTTCGCGCAGCGCTCCGGCAACGAAGACGGCGCTCTTTTCGAGCACGTTGCGGACGTTGTCGACGCCGGTCGACAGCGCGCGCTCCATGGTCCCGGCACGCTCCTCGATGATGCCGGTCTGGCGGCTGAACGCCTGCTCGATCTTTTCGACGTCGGCGGCAATGGCGTCCGAGATGTCGGTGCTCCTGGCGGCGATCTGGTCGATATGGCCGGACAGGGAACGGTCGACTTCCTTGCGCGTGTCGGCGAGCTTGGAGAGGTCGTCCTCCAGCGCACGGGTCAGCGCGTCGCGGCCTTCGGTCAGCTTGCCGACGTGCCCGGCGATGATGTCGTCTATGTCGCTGCGGCTGGCTGCTATTTTCTGCAGGTCTGCTTCCAGCGCACGTCTGAGGATGTCGCGGCCTTCGGCCAGCTTCTCGACCTGGCCGGAAACCAGCCCGTCGATGCTCGACCGGCCTTCCGCCAGCTTGGCGAGATCATCTTCGAGCGCCTTGGACAGGATCGAGCGGTCCTGGATGAGCTTCTCGGCGTGGCTGTTCACAAGACCGTTGACGCTGCCGAGGTCGGCCTCCAGCGCCCGCGCAAACTCTGCGCGATTGTCGGTCAGCTGCTGAGACTGGTCGGCGACGACACCCTTGATGGTGTTGAGGTCTGCTTCCAGCGCACGTCTGAGGATGTCGCGGCCTTCGGCCAGCTTCTCAACCTGGCCGGAAACCAGCCCGTCGATGCTCGACCGACTTTCCGCCAACTTGGCAAGATCGTCTTCGAGCGCCTTGGACAGGATCGAGCGGTCCTGGATGAGCTTCTCGGCGTGGCTGTTCACAAGACCATTGACACCGCCGAGATCGGCCTCCAGCGCCCGCGCGAACTCTGCGCGATTGTCGGTCAGCTGCTGAGACTGATCGGCGACGACACCCTTGATGGTATTGAGGTCGGCTTCCAATGCGCGTCTGAGCAGGTCGCGGCCTTCGGCCAGCTTCTCGACCTGGCCGGCAACCAGCCCGTCGATGCTCGACCGGCTTTCCGCCAATTTGGCGAGATCGTCTTCAAGCGCCTGGGACAGGGTCGAGCGGTCTTCCACAAGCTTTTCCGACTGGTCCGATATAACGCTTTTGATCGTGTTGAGATCGGATTCGAGCGCGCGCTTGAGAATGTCGCGACCCTCGGCCAGTTTCTCGACCTGCCCGGTAACCAGCCCATCGATGCTCGACCGGCTTTCCGCCAATTTGGCGAGATCGTCTTCGAGCGCCTGGGACAGGGTCGAGCGATCTGCGGCGAGCCTGTTCATGTGATCGGAGATCAGGCCGTTCACGCTCTGCAGGTCGGTTTCCAACGCCTTCGAGAGATGATCACGGTCTTCCGCCAGCTTTTCGGACTGGCCTGATAGGACCTCCTTGATCGTGTTGAGATCGGATTCGAGCGCGCGCTTGAGGATGTCGCGGCCTTCGGCCAGTTTCTCGACCTGGCCGGCAACCAGCCCGTCGATGCTCGATCGGCTTTCCGCCAGCTTGGCGAGATCGTCTTCGAGCGCCTTCGACAGGATTGAACGGTCCTCGGCGAGCCTGTTCATGTGATCGGAGACAAGGCCATTCACGCCCTGCAGGTCGGTTTCCAACGCTCGCGCCAGTTGACCACGATCTTCCGCCAGCTTTTCGGACTGGTCTGATAGAACGCTTTTGATCGTGTTGAGATCGGATTCGAGCGCGCGCTTGAGAATGTCGCGACCTTCGGCCAGTTTCTCGACCTGGCCGGTGACCAGCCCATCGATGCTCGACCGGCTTTCGGCCAGCTTGGCGAGATCGTCTTCGAGCGCCTTCGACAGGATTGAACGGTCCTCGGAGAGCCGGTTCATGTGATCGGAGATAAGGCCATTCACGCTCTGCAGGTCGGTTTCCAACGCCTTCGAGAGCTGACCACGGTCTTCCGCCAGCTTTTCGGACTGGCCTGATATGACCTCCTTGATCGTGTTGAGATCGGATTCGAGCGCGCGCTTGAGGATGTTGCGGCCTTCGGCCAGCTTCTCGACCTGACCGGCGACCAGCCCGTCGATGCTCGACCGGCTTTCCGCCAATTTGGCAAGGTCTGCCTCGAGCGTTTGCGAAAGCAGGCTGCGATCGTCGGCGAGCCTGCCCGAATGGTCCTCGATCAGGCCTCGGATGCCCGACAGGTCGTCTTGGAGCGAACGCGAAAGCTCGCTGCGGTCTTCCGCCAGTTTGGCGGAATGGGTCTCGATGAGACCCTTGATGCCGACAACGTCGGTTTCCAACGCCTTGGCGAGCAAGGCGCGACCTTCGGCGATCTTCTCGACCTGGCCAGCGACCAGGCCGTCGATGCTGGCGCGACTGTCGGCCAGCTTGCCGAGATCGGCATCGAGAGCGCGTGAAAGGATGCTGCGGCCTTCGGCAAGCTTGCCAACATGGCCGGCAACCATTTCGTCAATGATCGTGCGGGCTTGTACAAGTTTTCCAGAGTCTTCGTTCAAGGCCTGCGAAAGCCTGTTGCGGCCCTCTTCGAGCCGTTCGAGATGGCTGCCGAGCGACGCATCGATGGCGGCGCGCGACTCGTTGACCTTGCGCAGATCCTCCTCGAGGGCGCGCGAGATCAGGTTGCGGCCTTCGGAAAGCTTCTGCACCTGGTCGGTGACAGCCGCGTCGATGCCGGCGCGGCTTTCGGCGAATTTCTCCAGATCGGCCTGCATGGCCGCCGTCATGTGTTCGCGGCTTTCGGAAAGCTTGCGGCTGTGGTTCTCGACAGCCTCCTCGATGCCGACGCGGGCATCGGCAAGCCGCTGGATGTCGGCGTCGAAGGCGCGCGACACCACATGACGGGCCGCTTCCATGCGGCCGGCGAAATCGCCGGCGCGTGCTTCGAGCATCGACGAGGTCGACGAAACGATATCGGCCATGTCGGCGCCGATCTGGGTCTTGCCCTGATCGATCATCGCCGAAAGCGTCTCCTTGCTCTCCTGGAAGGTATGGGCGATTTCGCGCGCGCGCTCGACCAGGGTCTCGTTGATCTGGCGTGCGCGGGCCTCGAGCGCGGCGTTGAGCTTTTGGGTGCCGGTGTCCAGCGCATCGGCGCGGGTCTGGAACTCACTGATCAGCACCTGGCCGCGTTCGGCCAGTGTCCGCTCGATGCCGTCAAGGCTGGCTTCAAATTCGGAGTTGAGCGTGCGTGCGGCGCCGCCGAGCAGCGACACCATGCCGGAGGTCCGATCGTCGAGCAGATCGGTCAGAGACCGGGTGAGGCCGTCGGTCGTCTCCGTCAGCTTGGCAATGCGTGTGTCGAGAAGGCTGGCGAAGGCTTCGCCGGAGGTCGACAGCCGGTCAGTGATGGATTCGAGCCGGCCTTCCACCGAATCGAAGATAGACAGCGAGCTTTGGTTGATCCTGTCGATCAACGTGTCGCCGGAATTGGTGATGGTCATCGACAAGTTGGTCGAGGCGTTGAGGATGCTGTCGCGAATGATGTCACTGGCAGCCCCGATTTCGTCCTTCAGCGTCTCATGCGCGCCGGTGATCGAGGCGCGCACGCGTTCGGCGTGGGTGACCACCGCTTCGCGCTCGCTGCCCAGCCCGTCGACAAGCGAGCGGATGCGGGATTCATTCTCCGAATAGGAGCGCTCGATCTGGTTGACCTCGCTGTGGACCAGGGTTTCGAGCTCGACGGCACGTGCAAGCGTGCGCTCGATGCCTTCACCCATGGCCGCAACCTCGCGGCGCACGGCTTGCCCGATCATCATGACGCGATCCTGGGCGATTTGCTCCGGCTCGGTCAGGCGGAAAGCCACTTCCGTCATCGACTGAGCGGCGATGCGCATCTCCTGCGCGCGGCGGATCATGGCTGCAAACGCCCAGAACAGGAGGACGGGCAGGATCGCAGCGATTGCCAGGCCAATCAGTTCGGGACGGGCGAAAAACTGGCCGGGCGTGCGGATTTGCCAAATGCCTGGGCCAAACAGCAGGTTTGCCAATGCACCGGCGCCCGCGACCCAGGCGAGCGAAACGAGCGCCACGACCCAGTAGATCGTGTTCGAGGCACGCCGATTGAGGGTGTGCAGCAGCGTCTTGTAATCTTTTTGACGAGGATCGTTGGCCGGCGTGAAGCCGGCCGACTGCGTGCCATTGCGCGTTTCAACGGGGCGCGTTTCAACAGGGTGCGTCTCAAAAGGGCGCGTTTCAACGGGGCGCAGCTCAGCAGGGCGCGGTTCAGCCGGCCTGGCGTTTGCCGCTTCTCTCTGGTCCTGGGCGTTCTGGTCCTGATTGGCGGCAAGCTCGGCATTCTGGCTCTGGTTGACGACAGGCTCGGCATTCTGATTCTGGTTGGCGACAGGCTCCGCATCCTGGTTCTGGTTGGCGACAGCCTCGGCATCCTGGTCACGGCCCTCGCGTGCCAACTCGTCGGCGGCCTGCGATATCTGCGCTTCCAGATCCTCCATCGACGCGGCGATGTCGAGGTCGCCGCCGGCATCGCCGTTCAGATCGATTTCAAGTGCTTTTTCGAGTTCCCTGGCTACGTCGCTGTCGAGCGTTCTTGTCGTCGTTGTTTTCTTCGCCATGCCTTCGCTACCCTGTACAAGCTGCCGCGGGACTTGTTGATTTTGCTTTTCGTGTCCCACGCAAGAGGCTGAAAATGGACCTTTCGTATCGTAATGACACACCGGGGTAAAGAAAACATGCATTCGGTGCGATACGTAAAACTTTAAATATAAGGTTAACAGAACTGTGATTCCGGCGCCGCTATCGCAACATTTTTCCGGGCCAATCATTAACCCGTCGTCCACAGGATGGGCCTATTTTTTGGCGGCTGCCTATTTTTGGCGGCTGGAAGAACGGAGTTGCAGAGTCATGCGCGGCGAAAACGGCATTGCCTTCTCGATGCCCGGCGGCGATGTGTCGGGAACGGCCGGGTCGCGGCCTGTGGACCTGGCGCATCTGGCGCGCCAGACGATGGGCGACCGCAGCCTCGAACAGGAGGTGCTGGCGCTGTTCGTGCAGCAGGCATTGTCGGTTCGCGACAGGATCGTCGACGCCGATGTGAAGCAAAGACTGCTCCTGGCGCACGGGCTGAAAGGCTCGGCGCGCGGCGTCGGCGCCTTCGCTGTTGCCGATTGCGCCGGCGCGATCGAACTTCAACCTGAAGATACCAATACCCTCAAGCGGCTTGGCTCCCTGATCGAAGAAGTCCGCGATTTCGTCGCCGCCATCAGCCGTTAAACCCATTTCCGAAAAAAACGGCATAGGGCGACGCTTTCGCGCCGCAGTTGACTTGTCTGCGGGAGTGATTATCTCGGCTGGGACTCCCTTCAGGTGACAAATGACCAAGCTGACCTTCATCGCCCATGATGGCACACATTTTGACGTGGATGCCGAAAACGGCTCGACCGTCATGGAGAACGCGATCCGCAACGCCGTGCCGGGGATCGAGGCCGAATGCGGCGGCGCTTGCGCCTGCGCGACCTGCCATGTCTATGTCGATGAGGCGTGGACGGCCGAGGTCGGCGAGCCGGAAGCGATGGAAGAGGACATGCTGGACTTCGCCTACGACGTCCAGCCGAACTCACGGCTCTCCTGTCAGATCAAGGTGCGCGACGCTCTCGACGGCCTGGTTGTGCGCGTGCCCGCCCGCCAGGGCTGAAGCGTGGAGGCTTAAGCGGGGGATATAGCCGATTTTTCCGGCGCCGGCTTGGCAGCGGGCCAATGGTCATGCAGTGTCGCGCCGTTCTCTACAGCGCCGCACGATCCCTGGACCACGCAAAGCACGCTGTAGCACGGTGATTTGGCGCAGGATCCCCGGCGAGAATCGATTCCGATTTTCGGGGTCATGCGCATCGAAGGCGCATTCATGACCGATATCATCAGGACGGACGTATTGATTGTCGGGGCAGGGCCTGTCGGCCTGTTCGCCGTGTTCGAGCTCGGCCTCTTCGACATGACATGCCATCTGATCGACATACTCGATCGGCCCGGCGGGCAATGCGCCGAACTCTATCCGGAAAAGCCGATCTACGACATTCCCGGCTGGCCATCGATCTCGGCCCAGGGCCTGGTCGACAGACTGCTTGAGCAGATCGCGCCGTTCAAGCCCGACTTCACCTTTAACCGCATGGTCTCGAGCCTCGAAAAGCTCGAGGACGGCGGCTTTCGCGTCATCACCGACGAGAACGAGGTGTTTGAAGCCAAGATTGTGGTTATCGCCGCCGGCGGCGGCTCTTTCCAGCCGAAGCGGCCGCCAATTCCGGGCATCGAGCTTTATGAGGGCAAGAGCGTCTTCTACTCGGTGCGCCGGATGGAGGAATTCCGCGGCCACGACCTGGTTATCGTCGGCGGCGGCGATTCGGCGCTCGACTGGACGCTGAACCTGCAGCCGGTGGCCAAGAGCGTGACACTTGTCCACCGGCGGCCGGAGTTCCGCGCGGCGCCCGACAGCGTCAACAAGATGTACGCCATGCAGGAGATGAAGGAACTGGATTTTCAGGTCGGGCAGGTGACCGGGCTGACCGGCACGGACGGCCATCTCTCGGCGGCGACCATCAAGGGTCCCGATGGTGACAGCGAGGTGCCGTGCACTCGGTTGCTGCCGTTCTTCGGCCTGACGATGAAGCTCGGACCGATCGCCGAGTGGGGGCTCAATCTTCATGAGAACCTGATCCCGGTCGACACCGAGAAATTCCAGACGTCGGTACCGGGCATCTTCGCCGTCGGCGACATCAACTGGTATCCCGGCAAGCTGAAGCTGATCCTGTCGGGCTTCCATGAGGTCGCGCTGATGGCGCAGGCGGCCAAGCGCATCGTCAGCCCCGGCGAGCGCATCGTATTCCAGTATACGACGTCGTCGACCAGCCTGCAGAAGAAGCTCGGCGTCACCGGCTGAGTCTCTTACTCGACGAGAATCGCCCTTACCGTCTGGCCGAAGCTAACCCGGCAGCCGGCCGTTTTCGATGCGCTTCATGCGATAGCGCAGCAGCCGCAGGATGCGGCTTTCGAAATTGATGGTTTCGACGCGATCGAACTGCATCTGAGCGCGGTCGTGCTTGGCAAGAATAGCGGCGGAGATCTCCGCTGCCTTGGCCTTGGCCTCCTGGCACGTCTTGCGCGGGTGGGTCGCCTTCAGCGCGTCCTCGAGTTCGCCGGCATGGTTCTTGGCGATCTCGACATGGCGGTCCTCATGACGCTTGATGTCGGCCGACAATGTATCCCAAAACAGCCTTACGCCGGCATCAGCCTTGCGCGGGCGGCGCCACTCGGGAAGGATCACCTTGACCTTGACGGTGACATCGGCGTCGGCAATCGCGCAGGAGTTCGATCTTTCCGCATAGCTGACGCGGGTGGTGAACGCCATCTGCGTGGCGCCTGGATGCCGCATCCCGGTGCTTTTCACGCGAGGTCCAAGTTTCGTAAGCTGGGATCCGATATCATCGAGCGTTCTGCCGCCGATGCTGAAATAGCTGTATGTCTTCACCAAATTCGCCGTGCCCGCCGGCAAGGCGGAACAAGCAAGCATCAGGGCGCAAAGCAGGGATCGTTTCATCATGTTGCCTCTTTGCCTACCTTGCGCTACGGCCGTTGCCGACGCAACGGAATTGATCTTTGGTGGATCACACATGGTTTATCGCTAATGACGACAGGGCGATGGCAGCTGGCGCATGGGCGCCATCTCGACCTTGGCGGCAAGGCGGTGATCGTCGGTATTCTCAATGTCACGCCGGACAGTTTTTCTGACGGCGGACTGTTCGTCGCGCCCGAACAGGCGATTGCCCAGGCGCGCCGGATGGCGGAAGAGGGGGCCTCCGTCATTGACGTCGGTGGCGAATCGACACGCCCCGGCGCATCTCCGGTAGCCATCGAGGAAGAGCAGGCCCGCGTGCTGCCTGTCATCGAGGCGCTCGCCGGGCTCGGCGAGGCGCTGATTTCGGTCGACACCTACCGCGAGGACACCGCCCGGCTTGCCGTCGCCGCCGGCGCGCATATCCTCAACGACGTCTGGGGTCTGCAACGCGAACCGGGCATCGCGCGGGTCGCGGCCGAAACCGGCGCCGGGCTTGTCATCATGCACACCGGGCGCGACAGGCAAAAACTGCCCGACGTGATCGAGGATCAGTTTTTCTTCCTCGGTAAGTCCCTGGAAATCGCCCGGCGAAGCGGCGTTGCCGACGACCAGATCGTGCTCGATCCGGGCTTTGGCTTCGCCAAGGAAACCGCAGAGGAAAATCTCGACCTGATGGCACGGTTTTCCGAGCTCGATGTCTTGGGCTTTCCGCTGATGGCCGGTACATCGCGAAAGCGTTTCATCGGCGCCGTCACCGGCCGCGACGCCTCGGCCAGAGACGCCGGAACAGCGGCGACGAGCGTCATACTGAGGCTCAAGGGCGCGCGGCTTTTTCGCGTCCACGATGTCGCAATCAATGTGGATGCGCTGGCGGTTGCGGATGCTATGCTGGCGCGTGAAACCGCCGCACAGCTTTCAAATCGAAATGCGTAGATTAAAAGCCTTAGAGCGTAGTCTGTGCGCCCAAGCGGACGCGCATCGCTCCAATCGAGCAGGACGCTGAGCGATGTATATCATCCGCATGAAAAATTGCGCCTTCTTCGCTCGGCACGGCGTGCTGGATGAGGAGGAGACGCTCGGCCAGCGTTTCTATGTCGACGCTGCGCTCACCGTCGAACCCGGCCGCGCGCTGGTCGATGACTCCATCGAGGATACCGTCCACTATGGCGTTGCCTTCGGGGTGATCGAAAAGATCATCACCGGGGAGAGGCGTTTTCTGATAGAAGCGCTGGCGCTGGAGGTGGCCCGGGCGCTGACAGCCCGCTTTCCCCAGATCAAAAAGGCCGAGATCACTGTGCGCAAGCCGAATGCGCCGGTGCCCGGCGTGCTCGATCATGTCGAGGTGACCGTTGCCTGGCCCCAATAACACGGTCTACCTCAGCCTTGGCGGCAATCTCGGCGACCCGGCAAGGTCGATGGGCGCGGCGCTGCGCATGCTGGACGCCGACGGGAACACGCGCGTCGTTGTCGTCTCCTCGCTTTACCGCACGCCGCCCTGGGGCAAGCTCGACCAGCCGGATTTTCTCAATGCGGCCGCCGAAATTTCGACCGTGCTCACGCCACATGCATTGCTCGATCTCTGTCTCGACGTCGAGCGCAGGCTGAAGCGGGTGCGCGAGGAGCGCTGGGGTCCACGGCTGATCGACATCGACATTCTGGTGTTCGGCGATCGGATCATCCACGAAACCGGGCTGGAAGTGCCGCATCCGCGCATGCTGGAGCGCGCCTTCGTTCTGGCGCCGCTGGCCGAGATCGCGCCTAACCTCACCGTCGACGGCAGAAGCGTGGCGGAGCGGCTTGCCGCTCTCGACAGCGCCGGCATCGAGCGACTGTCGTCCGGCCGGAATTGGTGGCTGACTTGACGTCATAAACGCGGGCCACAATCGTCGAGGGCAATCGCATCAGGTTTGCGCTGCCCCTCATCGCCCTGCCGGGCACTTCTCCCCGTATAGTGACGGGGAGAAGGACGCCTTCGCAAAGGATTTCGCCAAATCTCCATTAATCTTTGTCTGAGGCGATTGCCCTGCGCAAAGTCAGCCGGCAAATCCGCCGCCGTCGAGGAACACCTGTTCCTCCGGCGTCGTCTCTCGGCCAAGCATCCTGTTTCGATGCGGAAAGCGGCCGAAGCGCTGAATGATCTCCAGGTGCTCGACGGCATACTTCAGATAGGATTGGGCTTTGGCGGTAGTGAGGTCCACCGATTTGAGCTGGTCGGCGAGATGCTCCGAATGCTCATAAGGCAAATAGAGGAAGACGCGAAGCTCTTCGTCGAGCGCGAGATCCTGGCCGCGGGCGATCGCCTTTTCGGCAAAATGCCTTGCCAGCGGGTCGGTGGCATACATATGGCCGGTGCCGCGAAAACAATTTCGCGGGAACTGGTCGAGCAGGATCATCAGCGCCAGTGAGCCTTCGGCATGTTCCGACCAGTCGTCGCATTCACGCCGCGCGGCAGCGTAGTGCAGGTCGAGAAACCGGTTGCGGAACTCCGCGTCGAAGACGTCATTCTTCTCGAACCATGCATCTTGCCCTGCGTCACGCCAGAATTGGGTGACGGAGAGCGCGCGCTCGTCCAGTTCGATCATCTGTTTGCTCTCCACATGTTAGTCGGCAGGCTCGGATTTGTGCAGAACTCCGGCGGTTTCTTCATTGAGCGCCTGGCCGGTGCGGCGCGGCTGGCTGAGCGGTGTCGGAATGGGTGTGCCGATATTGCCCTTGAGGAAGCGCGCTCCGGCGCGCACCCCTTCGGCGAGCTGCAACTCGAAACGGGCGGAATCGCGGTGGCGGACGTCCTCGATCACCTCGGCGACTTCTTCCGGGTCGACGCCCAGCGCTTCCAGCGTGGAGCCGCCGAAGACAAGCGCTGATTCGAAGGTTTCGCGAATCTGGAAATCGACGTCGGCACGTATCAATTGCAGTGCGGTTCCGCGGTCGAAAGCGCGTGCCAGCACGGTGAGCAGGGGAAACTCGGCCTTGATCAGCTTTGCGATGCGGACGGCGACATCGGGCTTGTCGACGCAAATCAACACGGCACGCGCGCGGCCGGCGCCTGCGGCACGCAGAATGTCCAGCCGCGTGCCGTCGCCATAATAGACCTTGAAACCGAAATCGGCCGCCGCCTGGATCATCTCGACCTCATTGTCGATGATCGATACGTCGATCCCGCGCAACAGCAGCGGTTGGCTGGCGATCTGGCCGAAGCGGCCGAAGCCGATGATCAGCACGCTGCCGGTCAGGCCATCGGCGATATCGACGCCTTCGAGCGACTGCTCGTCGCGCGGCGTCAGATGCCGCAATGCCAGAATGGCCAGCGGTGTCAGCACCATGGAGATGATGACGATCGCCGTCAGCGTCGCGTTAGCCTGGCTGTCGATGATGCCGACCGCCGCGGCGGCGGAATAGAGAACGAAGGCGAATTCGCCGCCTTGCGCCATGAAGACGGCGCGCTCGAGCGCTTCCCTGTGGCCGGTCTTGAGGATGCGGGCGACGAGGTAGATGCCGATCGCCTTTATCACCATATAGGCGACGACGTAGATGGCGACAAGCCGCCAGTTCTGGGCAACCACGTGCAGGTCGAGCGACATGCCGACAGCGAGGAAGAACAGCCCGAGCAGCACACCGCGGAATGGTTCGATGTCGGCCTCGAGCTGATGGCGGAAGGTGGATTCCGACAACAGCACGCCAGCCAGGAAAGCGCCCATCGCCATCGACAGGCCGCTGAGCTGCATGGCAAGCGCCGACCCCAGAACGACCAGAAGGGCGGCGGCAGTCATCACTTCGCGGGCGCGGGCATCCGCCAGGATGCGGAAGAACGGATTGAGCAGGTAACGCCCGGCCAGCACCAGGCCAACGATGGCGGCAAGACCGATGCCCACCTCCGTCAGCCGTTGCGTCACGCTCATATCGGCGCCGCCCGGTGCCAGGAAAGCGATCAGCGCCAGCAGCGGCACGATCGCCAGGTCTTCGAGCAGCAGGATGGAGACAATGCGCTGGCCTTTTGGCGCGGCGATCTCACCGCGTTCCTCCAGAAGCTGCATGACGATCGCCGTCGAGGTCAGCACGAAACCGGCGCCGGCGACGAAGGATTGCGAGACCGGAAAACCTCCCGCCAGTCCGACCCCGGTCAGCAACAGCGCGCAGACGCCGACCTGCAACGCCCCAAGGCCAAAGATCTCCCGGCGCAAGCCCCACAGCCGTGACGGCTGCATCTCCAGTCCGATGATGAACAGGAACATGACGACGCCGAGCTCGGCGACGTGAAGAATGGCTTCCGATTCGGAAAAGATGCCGATGCCGAACGGGCCGATGACCACGCCGGCCGCAAGATAGCCGAGGATGGAGCCAAGCCCGATGCGCTTGAAGATCGGCACGGCGACAACACCTGCGGCGAGCAGCGCGACGACGTGGATCAGATCGCTGCCCGCTGCTTCTGCCGCCATGCCTGCCGTTCCATTCTCTGTAGGGACCGCTGCACGTGCTGCGGCATCGAGCCGCCAAGATAGGGGCTTCGGCTGAGATCGAACAGTCCGAATCCGGAAACTGGTGCAGCAGTGTTGCAGGCGCGCTCCACGCCGCGGCTTTGGCCGTGAATGGTGAATAGTGAATAGTGAATAGTGAATAGTGATAGTCAGTATTCAGTAGTCAATAGTCAATAGTCAGTAGTCAGTAGTCAGTAGTCAGTAGTAGTAGTAGTAGTAGTATGAAGTGATATCCATTCACCATTCACCATTCACTACTCACGGCGCGATGGAGCCGACTTCGAGCGTATCGACGCGCTTCAGCTTCATGCCGATGACCGGCACCAACTGCTGGTCGACGCGCACCGCAACCGTCACTGTCATCGAATTGTCGTTGGGGACAAGAGCCTGCATGACGCCGCGCAACTGGTTACGGTTGATGGTGAAGACGACCTTGTTGGCGCTGACCACGTTGCCGCCGATGATGTCGAGCCCGGAACCGGCGGCACCGCCCATGAAGCTGCCCTTGTAGCCCTCGCGGCCCTTGTGCTGGATCGTCGCCGACATCTGCTGGGTGAACATGCCGACCCGGCAACCGCCGTCGAGCGACATGCCGATCTTGCCGTCCGGCGTCGAACCGGTGAAATTGCAGGTGAATTTCGTGCCTTTGTATTTGCCGGCGACGATTTCCCCCGGGCCGACCCATTCGCCTTTCACCGATTGAAAGAACTTCTTGTCCCGTTCTGCCGCAAAGGTCTTTTCGGCCATGCCGGCGGTTGTTGAAACCACCACTGCCATGGGCAGGACGCTAGACAAGATCACGCTTTTCATCGACGACACCCGGCAACAAAGAGACTGGTTTGGAACCCGTCCGACCATGAACAAGATTGGTTAATGCTTCGTCACCGCTTGCGCATGACCCCCGAAAATCGGACGCGGTTTGCGCTCGGATCATGGACAGAACAAACGTGCTGCAGCATCCTTTGCGCGCCACCAGGACATGCCGCGTCGGAGACGGTCGTCAGGTGTCGGAAGCGGATGTTTCCTTCTGCTTTTTGGATGCAAATGATGTCAGCGCGGACAGGAAATCGCCCATGCCGGGCCGCCTCGCGGCGCTGAAGGGCAGGGGCCTTGCGGTCTCCATCGCAGCAATGCCGATGCGCGCCGTCATCATGCCGTTGACGACGCCTTCGCCAAGTTTTGCCGAGAGCCGGGCGGCAAGGCCATGGCCGACGATCTGCTGCACGAAACTGTCGCCGACGGCAATCGAGCCGGTCACCGCCAGATGGGCGAGAACGCTGCGTGCCAGCCGGAAGAACCCCAGCGTGCCCGGGCGGCCGCCATAAAGCTCCGACAGGCGGCGAATCAGCCGGCCGGCTTCGAACACGACATAGGCGACGTCGACCAGAGCGCGAGGGCTGACCGCCGTCACCAGCGACACACGCTTTGCCGCTTCGAGGATCATCACCTTGGCGCGCGCATCGAGGGGGCCGAGGATTTCGGTCTCGGCCAGGCGCACCAGATTGCCACCGTCGATGATCTCGTCGCGCAAGTCTGCCAGGGCACGTCTGCCGGCCGCGGTTTCGGGCTTGGCCGCGACAAAGGCCGACAATTCGTCGACCACGGCGCGAGCGGCTTTCGGATCGTCGCGGGCGATGGCGTCGAGCGCCCGCTTCTGCAGCTTTTCGACCTCGGCGAGGCGGGCGATCGCGAGGAACTCGCGGGCAAGGATGACCAGGAGCGCGAGCAGCGCGATCACGGCCATCCCGGCGGCCAGCCAGCCCAGCCATTCGGCCCGCGCGAACAGATCGCGAATCAGCTGGTCGGTCCAAAGGCCGAGGGCCAGCGAAACAAGAACGCCCAATGCGCCGAAAAACAGGCTGCCTGATATCGAGCGCTGCCTCGGCGCGGTCGCCGGCGGCGGTTCGGCGGCGATGATGTCCGGCTCGTCGAAAACGTCGATTTCCGCCGGCGTGACGACGGCAAGGTCAGCGTTCACGGTGCGCGGTTTTCTGGCCGCAGCGGTGTCGGGCTGGCGCAAGGCCGCCTGTTGCTTTGGCGGGGCTTCCGGCTCGATGCGAAATGCCGCCGGCTTGCGGGGCGGGGTCATGCCAGATGATCTCCGATCAGGAACTGCAGGGCGCGGTCGAGCCTGATATGCGGCAGCGACAGCGTGACGCCTTCGGCCGTGCGTTCGAGTTTTGGCGGGCGAAAGCGCACGAAGCGGATCGCCGGGTCCTCATTGGCCTGCCGATGGCCTGGGTCCTGCCGATGGCCCGGGTTCTGCCGACGGTCTGGTCCGGAGACATCGAACACTGCATCAATTTTCTCCGGCAAGTCACCGGGAAATATGGCTGTTTCTGTTCTGCCATCAAATGTTTCGCCGTTGATCTTTTCACCTTTCAACGGTGTGCCGATGATGACCGGCAGCGTTTCACGGCCTTGCTTGACCGTGCCTTCCCGGGTCGCTCGCACCGCCGCCAGGGCGACCACGTCGACATCGGCGCCGGTGAAATTCGCCCGCGCCACGGCACGGTCGGCAAGCCGCCGCACGATCGCCTGCAGCCGGTCATGGCTTTCGTGATGCAGATGGTCCGCCTTTGTCGCCGCCACCAATATGCGGTCAATGCGCCTTGAAAAAAAGTCGGTCAGGAAATTGCCGCGACCGGGGCGGAAGCAGGCGAGGATTTCGGTCACCGCACGTTCGAGATCGGCCATCGCGCCGGGCCCGGCATTCAAGGCCTGCAAGGCGTCTATCACAACGATCTGACGGTCGAGGCGCGTGATGTGCTCCCGGAAGAACGGCTTTACGACATGCGTCCTGTAGGCCTCGTAGCGCCGCTCCATCATCGCCTGAAGCGACCCGGGCCGCGCCCGCCGCTCGCTCAGGCCCGGCAACGGCGCGAAGGTCAGCGCCGGCGAGCCCTCAAGGTCGCCGGGCATCAGGAAACGGCCGGGTGGCAGGGTCGAAAGCGCCCGCTCGTCGAGCTTGCATGCCTTGAGATATGCGGCGAAGCTCTCGGCGAGGCGTCGCGCCGTCATCTCATCGGCGTCGGCATTCGCGTCGATTGCGGCGGAGAGCGCGCGCCATTCCTGCGAGAGGTCGGCGCGCACCGGCAGCACGGCCATGTCAAAGGCTTCGCGTGAGAAATCAGAGTAGGATTTCCCGAGCAGCGGCAGGTCAAGCAGCCATTCCCCAGGATAGTCGACGATATCGACCGACAATCTGCCTGATGAGAACATGCGGCTCCAGCCGGAGGCCGATTCATATTCTATGGTAAGCCTCAGTTCGGAAATGGCACGTGTCGAATCCGGCCACAGGCGGTCGTTGACCAGGGCCGCGATGTGGTCCTCGTACTGGAATCGCGGCACGGCGTCATCGGGTTGCTCTTCGAGTAAGGCACGGGCGATACGCCCCGATTTCTGCGCCTCGAACAGCGGCAACCGCCCGCCATGGATCAGATTGTGGACAAAGGCTGAGATGAACACCGTCTTGCCGGCGCGGGAGAGGCCGGTAACACCCAGCCGCAGCGATGGCGAAAAAAGCCCGGTAGCGCGCCCCGACAGCGTATCCAGGGCAATCTTCGCCTCGTCGGTGAAAGTGGTCAGCGATGATGCCAAAATGCGGTCTCTCGGGGCTTCGGTCCGCCCCGATATAGGCGCTGCCGGCTAGTGTGGCGAATCCGAAATTCGCAGTACCTTGGAGCATCGCAGTGAGCGAATTTCGGATTCTAAGTCACACTGGCAAACCATCGTTTCTAGCGTGGTCTTGGATTTGAAGTTCCTGAACGCTGATGCCATTGAAGTGGCAGGAACTTCAAATCCACCACGCTACGTTTGAAATGGCGTCAGATATCGGCCGGCGACAGGAAGGCTTCGAGATAGCCTGTGCCTTGCGCGGCGTTGGCAAGACTGCCTGGAAAACGCACGACCGCGAGGCCGGAGGTCGGGAAGCCGTGGTTCAGCATTCCCCTGGCAGCCTCCTCGCCATCGCCCGAAAGCGCGATGGTGAGATCTTCCGTCATCGGATTGTGGCCGACGACGAGCAGCGAGCCTGGCCCGCCATTGCCGCGGATGAGGTTGAGATAGCCGGCGGCATCCTCGCTGTAGAGCGTCTCCAGGAACAGGACCCGGCCCGTATCGGTGTGACCGGCCAGGCCCTCAAGCGTTTGGCGCGCTCGCTTTGCATTCGAGCAAAGGGTCAGGTCCGGAATGTAGTTGCAGGCCCGCATGACCGCACCCATCGTGTCGGCGTCGGCGACGCCGGATGCGTCAAGCGGACGATCGAAATCGCGCATGCCCGGCAAAGCCCATCCGGCCTTCGCATGCCTCAGCAGATAAAGCTTGCTCACCGGTCCCTCGCTTGTGCCAAACACCGAAACTCGTCAAAAGGCGCTGCGGGATTAGTCATGAGAAACGCCTTGCGCACAATGGCCGGCGCCCTACAAACCTAACGAATCATACGCGAATTCGGTCGCGCCCTTCATGCGAATGATGCAGCCCATGGCGTATTGGCCGAGATTAACAATTGCGTGAATCAGTCGTCGATTGCGCTTGTGCAGCATTCGGTCCGTGAATATATAGGCGCCAAATTTGGGGCTGTCTGGGTGAGTCGAATGAACGACATCGTTACCGCCGATTACGTACCCTCCGAAGACGAGCCGTTCATGAACGAGCGGCAGAAATCCTACTTTCGCCTGAAGCTCGTCACCTGGAAGAACGACATACTGCGCGAAGCGCGCGAAACTCTCGAAATCCTGCAGCAGGAAAACGCCAACCACCCCGATCTCGCCGATCGCGCCTCTTCGGAAACCGACCGCGCCATCGAACTTCGTGCCCGCGATCGCCAGCGGAAACTCATTTCAAAGATCGATTCTGCGCTTCAGCGCATCGATGAAGGCACTTACGGCTATTGTGAGGAAACCGGCGAGCCGATCGCGCTGAAGCGGCTCGATGCGCGTCCGATCGCGACCCTGTCGATCGAGGCGCAGGAGCGTCACGAACGCCGCGAGAAGGTCTACCGCGACGACTGAAGCACGGGCGAAGCGTCCAAAACGCAGCCAATAGCGAATTTGTCAGGGCCGGTCTCCGGCCATTTTTTTGTTGGCTGTTGGCCGGTTATCTCTTCTGGCTGGACAACTCGCCGAGAAGCTTCGTCATCTCGTCATCGAGAGACGACGGCGCTTTCGCCGCCGGCTTGCTCTCCGGCTTGGCGGGGTGCGGGTCATCAAACGGGACCTCGAGCTCCCTCATCAGCGTATCGTCGATGGAATCCTCTTTTGCCGGGGAATTCGGCTTTGCCGGGGAATCCTGTCTTGCCGGCGATGGCGCGTACCGAACAGCATTGGTGTAGGCGGGCAGCGGCGTGATGGTCGCCGATTGAGGGTTTTGCGCTGCTGGCCTCGGCGCCGGTGCGGGCTGATGCGGCCGGACAGGCGTTGGGGCCGTGCTTGCCGGCGGCGGAGACGGTGCTTGCCTCACTGGCGCGGGAGCCGGTTGCGGCGCGCGCGGCGGCGGTGCCGGCTGATGGCCGCCGCCATCTCCGGTCAGTGCAGGACGGCGTAGCGCCGACAGCCTGATGTCGCGTTCGACGACGACGTCGGTCGGGCCGCCGATCAGCAGCAGGTGCTCGATATCGTCGCGGCGCACCAGCACCAACCGGCGGTGACTGTCGACTGCGGTGGCGTCCATCACGGCCAGCCGCGTCTTGCGGTTCCTGCCGCCGGCAACGAATGTTCCAAAAGTCAGGTTGCGGACCAGCTTGATGATGAGGAGAACGATGACCACAAGGACAAGCGCGACAAGGGTCCACAGGATTGCCGCGGCATAACCGGGACCCGCCACGCTATCCAGCCACTGCAGCATTGGTGCACCCAAAATCAGCTTTCGAAGAAGACGCGACACTAGACTGTTGCGGTACGCGACTGCAAGTTACGTTTCGCGCTTCGTGAACAGCTTGAAACACCCATGTGGTGGATTTCAAGCTCCTGCGAATTGAGGGCGTCAGCGTTCCCACTTCAATCCACGACGCTGGATTTTCAGCAAGTTGCTGGCGTGATGAATCCGAAATTCGCTCGCGTCGGACCAGGAATGATGCGAATTTCGGATTCGCCGCACCAGGCGCCGAACGGGTGTCATTTTTAGCGGACAGTTGCCGCCAAGGCCTTTTCCGGACCCTGAGAATGTGATTCAACCGGGCAGGGGCAAGTACCGGAATTCACAAGCAGGGGGCACATGGCCAAGGAAGCGCGCGGCGATTTCTATCCGGTACCGATCGTCGACCAGAACACGCGACCGGGCGCGGTCACCCGGCTCATCGTCTTCATCGTTGTGCTGACAGGGGCGGCGATCGTTTTCGGCCTTTTCCGAGAACGTCTTGGCGATCCATTCCTGCTTGGAATGCTTGGCGTGCTGGCGATGATCGGTGTCGGCTTCCTGTTCGCCACCGCCATCGGCTTCGTGCAGATCACACCGCGCTCGACGAGTGACGAGCTGTCGAAGGCCTTCGTCGATTCAATGTCGCAAGGCCTTCTGGTCACCGACACCAAGGGTCGTGTCGTCTACGCCAATCGGGCCTATGCCGAGATGACGGGCGCGGCTTCTGCGGCGGATCTAAAGACCGTCGAAGGGTTGCTGTCCGATGTTCCCGAGGCCTCGGTGACCATATACCGGCTCGCCTCCGGCCTGCGCGACGGCCAGCCCGGCGACGGTGAGTTTCGCCTTGCCCAATCCATTCGACCCGGCGCTGAGCCGGGCGCGCGCTGGTACCGTGTCCGCGCCCGCGCCTTCAGCGTTCCGGGCCAGCGGCTGCCCTTGCTCGCCTGGCAACTCGCCGACATCTCGAAAGAACGGGCCGAGCAGGAGCGCTTCTTCCTTGATCTGCAGGAGGCCATCGACCATCTCGACCATGCGCCTGCCGGTTTCTTTTCGGCCGACCAGGAAGGCCGCGTCACTTACATCAACGCCACGCTTGCGGAGTGGCTCGGCATCGACCTGACGAGCTTCACGCCTGGTGCCGTCACGCTTGCGGAGATCGTCGCTGGCGACGGCATGGCGCTGGTCCGCTCGGTCAAGGCCGATCCCGGCACCACCCGCAATGCGGTCATCGATCTCGATTTGACGACAGTGAAGGGCGAGGCGCTGCCTGTGCGTTTCATGCATCGGGTTTCGGCCAGCCGCGAGGGCGCCAACGGTCCGACGCGCACCATCGTGCTCAACCGGACGCAAGGCGAGGACGCTTCCGCCGATCTGCGCGCCTCGGAGATCCGCTTCACCCGCTTCTTCAATTCGACGCCGATGGCAATAGCGGCTGTCGACAACCGCGGGCGCATCCTGCGCACCAACGCGCCTTTCCTGTCGCTGTTTTCCTCCGTCGTCGACGGCGACGCGGTCGATCGGCGCGTGCGGCTGGACACGGTGATCCATGAGCGCGACCGCCCCGCCTTTGCCGCGGCGTTCGAAAAAGCGCGACAACGGCAGGCCGATATCGAACCGATCGATACGTTGCTGCCCGGCAATGAAGAACGGCACATGCGCTTCTACGTCAACGCGGTTGCCGACGGCACCGGCGAGGGCGCCGAAGAATCGGCCATCGTCTACGCCGTCGAGACCACCGAGCAGAAGGCGCTCGAGGGCCAGATGGCGCAAAGCCAGAAGATGCAGGCGGTCGGCCAGCTTGCCGGCGGCATCGCACACGACTTCAACAATGTGCTGACCGCCATCATCATGGCGTCGGACCTGTTGTTGACCAACCACCGCCCGTCGGACCCGTCCTTCCCCGACATCATGAACATCAAGCAGAATGCCAACCGGGCGGCCTCGCTGGTGCGGCAGCTTCTGGCCTTCTCGCGCAAGCAGACGCTGCGGCCGGAGGTGCTCAACCTGACCGACGTGCTTGCCGATCTGCGGATGCTGCTGGCCCGTCTGGTCGGCAACGACATCAAGCTGAAGGTCGATCATGGCCGCGATCTGTGGCCGGTGAAGGTCGACATCGGGCAGTTCGAGCAGGTGGTGGTCAACCTGGCGGTCAATGCGCGCGACGCGATGCCGAACGGCGGCGAGCTCACCGTGCGCACCCGCAACGTGACCACACAGGAGAGCAAGAGCCTTCCCTACCGCGAACTTGCGCCTGCCGATTATGTGGTGGTCGAAGTTGAAGACACAGGCAGCGGCATCGCCCCCGAAGTGCTCAAGAAGATTTTCGAACCCTTCTTCACCACCAAGGAGGTTGGCAAGGGCACCGGCCTCGGCCTGTCGATGGTTTATGGCATCATCAAGCAGACAGGCGGCTTCATCTTCTGCGAGTCCGATGTCGGCAAAGGATCGGTGTTCCGCATCTTCCTGCCGCGCTACGTCGCTGAGGCGAGAACGGCAGGCGAGCCCGGCGAGGCGCCGGCTGCACCGGCAAAGGTCGCCGACGCAGCCAAGGACCTGTCAGGTTCGGCCACGGTGCTGCTCGTCGAGGACGAGGATGCCGTGCGCATGGGCGGCATGCGGGCGCTGACGTCGCGCGGTTACACCGTCCACGAAGCGTCCTCGGGCGTCGAGGCGCTGGAAATCTTCGAGGCGCTCGGCGGCAAGGTCGACATTGTCGTTTCCGATGTGGTGATGCCTGAGATGGATGGGCCGACGCTGCTTGGCGAATTGCGCAAGCGGCAGCCGGACATCAAATTCGTCTTCGTTTCCGGCTACGCGGAGGACGCGTTCGCCAAGAACCTGCCGGCAGACGCGCATTTCGGTTTCCTGCCGAAGCCGTTTTCGCTCAAGCAACTGGCCACAATCGTCAAGGACGTGCTGGAATCTTAATGCATGTCGCGCAAAAGTGTGCAGCGGTTTTGCGATAACGACATGCACAAAAACAACAACCTAAAGCGCGCCGCATGAGGCCGGTCAATGCGACGCGCTTTAGGGCTCACTAATTCGCACTTGCGAAATGGCGTGAGACTGCCATGATTATGGGGCCAAACAGACGGCGGGTTTTGGGGGAGCATGCCATGACGCCGCACAACGAGGCAGGCAAGGGTGATTATGCGGCAACAGTGCTGTTGCCGGGCGATCCGCAGCGTGCCGAATGGATGGCGGAAACCTTTCTCGAGGCGCCGCGCTGCGTCAACCGTCGAAGGCAGGCCCTCGGTTTTACCGGCCTGTTTCGCGGCAAGCCCGTCAGCATCCAGTCCACCGGCATCGGCGTCTCGTCATTCCTGATCTACGCCCATGAATTGCTGGACTTCCATGGCGTGAGGACACTGATCCGCACCGGCACCTGTGGTGCCCTGACTGCCGCAGTCAAACTGCGCAGTTTAGTGATCTCGCAAGCGGTGCGGGGTGAAAGCGCCGAGAGCGGCCAGGTTTTTGGGCTTTATGGTGCTGATGCCGGACCCGATCCGGATCTGGTTTCCCAAGCCCTGGCCCGGGCTGCCGAAATCGGCATCGAACATCAGGCCGGGCTGACCATCTGCAGCGACATATTCTATCATCCCCGGGGGCGCGACCGCTTCGCCGAAGCGCAGGCACAGGGCGCGCTGGCCGTGGATATGGAAACCAGCGCGCTCTATCGCATCGCCGCGCATTTCGGCGCCAGGGCCTTGTCGATGCTGACTGTCGTCGACAATGTGGTGACCGGCGAGCAAACCGATTATTCCGAACGCCAGGCGCTCTTCACCGATATGACCCGCCTGGCGCTCGATGTCGCGATCGAAAGTTAAGCTGCCTGCCGCTTCGGCGCCGTGTGTTCTTCGATGCCGGGCCGATGGCCGCGCAGATAGAGAGCACAGGTCGTGCGCAGCATCGAGGCGAAGTTCGGAATCTGGCCATTGATCTCGATGGCCTCGTCATAAAGCTTCGAGATGAATTTCGGCGTCGTCAGGCCCTGGCTGTCGGCGATCTCGTCGAGCAATGCCCAGAACGTCGCCTCGAGTTGGATGCTGGTCGAATGCCCGTCGATACGAATCGACCGGTTGATCTGCCGGTAGCCCTCCGGATCCTGCCCGGCAAAAACCCTGCACATCGTTACCTCCCGTTCTTATTGATCTGGCCGTTTTTATTGATTTTGGGCGCAATCAGCAGTGATTCGCGCCTTTGGCAGTGCCTTGTCGTGGCCAATTATCTTCAGCTGGAAAGCGGAAAACAGCAATCGGACTTTCGTCCTTAGGCGGTTTTCCCCGTCGTTAGATTAGCGCGTGGTAATCGGCTGCCACCACGTTTGCCGCAACCCGCGCATAATCACGCCGACGCGCACATCGCGCTTACCGCACGGAGTGTCATTTGGCGAAGGCGATCCACACCATGATCCGGGTTCTCGACGAGGCCCGGTCCGTCGACTTCTACCGGAAAGCGTTTGGACTGGACGTCGCCGAACGGCTCGATTTCGAAACCTTTACGCTCGTCTATCTGACCAATGCCGAGGCGGAGCTCGAGATCGAGCTCACCGTCAACAAGGGCCGCCAGGAGCCTTATGCGCTCGGCGACGGCTACGGCCATCTCGCGGTTTCGGTCGCCGATCTGGACAGCGAGCATGACCGGCTCGGCGCGCTTGGCCTGATCCCGAAGAAGATCGTCGAGTTCAACCGCGACGGAGCGCTGCTCGCACGCTTCTTCTTCATCGAGGATCCCGATGGCTACAAGATCGAGGTTCTGCAGCGTCAGGGCCGGTTCAAATAGGAGATACGACGGCCGCGCCGGCCAGCGCGGCGCCAGCCAGGGCACCTTCGGGTGCAGACAGCAAGCAAGGGAGGAACAATTGGTCACAATTTATGAGAGCAAGCCGGTCCATGAAACGAAGCCAGTTCTATCGCGCCGCGAGCTACTGAAGCGCGGCGGTGTCGGCGCGCTGCTGGTCATTTCAGGCAGTGCCGTCATCAGCCCGGAACATGCCTGGGGTCTCGAAACATCCGCGCTCAAGCCCGAAACCATGGCGACCCTGATCCAGATGGCGCGCGACATCTACCCGCACGACCAAGTGCCTGACAAATATTACGCAATCGCCGTCAAGGCGCACGATGAGCAGGCCGGCAAGGACCTTGCCCACAAGGACCTTATCGAAAAGGGCATCGCCGATCTCGACCTGAAATCGGGCAAGGACGGCTACACCGGTCTCGGCTGGGAGGAGCAGCGCGTTGCGGTGCTCAGGGATATCGAGGACACGCCGTTCTTCCAGGCCGTCCGCGGCGGGCTTGTCGTCGGCCTCTACAACCAGAAGGAGGTCTGGCCGATCTTTGGCTACGAGGGCGAGTCCTACTCCAAGGGCGGCTACATGGCGCGCGGGTTCGACGACATCGAGTGGCTCTGAGCCCCATCGTCGCAACCGCACACAGACATCAATGGGAGGAAACCTTGGCAGCACCATTTGATCTCAACAACGACGGCGTGGTCGTCATCATCGGCTCGGGCGCCGGCGGCGGCACGCTCGGCAATGAACTTGCGCAGAAGGGCGTCGATGTCGTCATGCTGGAGGCGGGCGCCCGTCACGAATACGAGGATTTCATCAATGACGAGTGGGATTCATTCGCCCAACTCGCCTGGACGGACAAGCGCACGACCTCGGGCGACTGGCGGGTGGCGAAGGAATTCCCCAACCTGCCGGCATGGATCGTCAAGGCGGTCGGCGGCTCGACCACGCACTGGGCAGGCGCCTCGCTGCGCTTTCAGGAGCACGAATTCAAAACGCTTTCGACCTACGGAAAACTGGAAGGGGCGAACCTGCTCGACTGGCCGATCACGCTTGGCGAGCTCGAGCCCTACTACGCAAAGGCCGAAGACAAGCTAGGCGTGACGCTCACCAGCAACATCCCGGGCCTTCCCGGCAACAACAACTTCAAGGTGATGAAGGCCGGCGCCGACAAGCTCGGCTACAAGGAGTGCCACACCGGCCGGATGGCAATCAATTCCGAGCCGCGCGACGACCGCAATGCCTGCCAGCAGACCGGCTTCTGCTTCCAGGGCTGCAAATGGGGCGCCAAATGGTCGACGCTCTACAGCGAAATTCCCAAGGGCGAGGCGACCGGCCATCTCGAGGTCAGGCCGAATGCCATGGCCATCAAGATCAACCACGATGCGTCGGGCAAGGTAACCGGGGTCGTCTATACGGACAAGGACGGCAGACTGAGGGAACAGAAGGCCCGCATCGTCGCGGTCGCCGGAAATTCGATCGAGAGCCCGCGGCTGCTGCTCAATTCGGCATCGAGCCAGTTTCCCGACGGCCTTGCCAATTCGTCGGGGCAGGTCGGCAAGAACTACATGCGCCACACCACCGGCTCGGTCTACGGCATCTTCGACAAGCCGGTGCATATGTATCGCGGCACCACCATGGCCGGTATCATCCGCGATGAGGCCCGCAATGATCCCTCGCGCGGCTTCGTCGGCGGCTACGAACTCGAGACGCTGTCGCTCGGCCTGCCGTTCATGGCCGCCTTCCTCAATCCCGGCGGCTGGGGGCGTTCCTTCACCACCGCGCTCGACCACTACGACCACATGGCCGGCATGTGGATCGTCGGCGAGGACATGCCGCGCGAGGAAAACCGCATCACGCTGCATGCCGATATCAAGGACGCGCACGGCATGCCGGTGGCGGACGTCCATTTCGACGACCATGCCAACGACACGGCGATGCGCAACCACGCCTACAAACAGGGCTCGGCGCTCTACGAGGCGGTCGGGGCGACGCGGACCTTCCCGACGCCACCCTATCCGTCGACCCACAATCTCGGCACCAATCGGATGAGCGAGAAGGCGGCCGACGGCGTCGTCAACAAGCATGGCCAGGCGCACGACATCCAGAACCTGTTCGTGTCGGATGGCAGCCAGTTCACCACGGGCGGGGCTGAAAATCCGACATTGACGATCGTGTCGCTGGCGATCCGTCAGGCCGAGTACATTGCCGGACAAATGTCGGCTAAAAGCATTTAGCCATAGCCTCCCGACTGCTGTTGGCGCGGAACCTCACAAGGTTTCGCGCCTCTTCTTGCCGGCTGTTCACCGCTTCGTGCAGGTCGAGGCGGTGAAGGCGCCGTCAGGCTGCTTCATGATGATGTCGAAGGACGGGCTGGTTTGACCGTCCAGGGTGGCTTGCGTGAGCGAGATCGAGTTGCCGCCGGTCGTGTAGCCGCCCAACGGGCCCAACCAGGTGATCTCGCCATTTGCATTCATCTGATAGTTGTAGCCCTGCCGGGCGGTTCCGAAGCTCACCGGGCCGCTATAGACATTGCCCTTGACGGTGATGTCGCCAAGGCTGAGGAACATGCCAAGCAGATAGACTTCGCAGTGATAGGTGCCGTCCGGCAATTTGCCATCGGTGAAGTCGGCGCGGGCGCTGCCGGTTGCCGCAACCAGAAGCATGGTGCTGAAAATGCGAGAAATCCTGGAGGTCATGCGGTCGCTCTCTTGAAGATCGATCCTGCCCCATTTTCCTGCAGCGCCGCAACGGTTCGCCGTCTTTTGCTCAAAATTCATGCATTAATTCGCGAGTGATCAAAAATTGGGCGATAGCGGGGGACTTTTTCTCAAGCAGAGCACCGGCAGCGGCGCTTATCTTTGGCGGCTAATATATTAAACGGCTGATAGGGTTAGGAAATCCAGACCCGCTTGATTTTGCTCCTGCGGTTGGCACAGCCGTTGCATGGTCTGTTCGCGATGCGATCAACCAGTCAGGGAGTTTTGAAATATGCGGGGCAGTTTCTCGACAATAACAAAAATGTTTTCGGCAGGCGCGGTCACGGCCGGCCTGCTGATGAGCGTCCCGGCCAGGGCGGCTGACGACACGATCAAGGTGGGTATCCTCCACTCGCTGTCGGGGACCATGGCGATTTCGGAGACAACGCTGAAGGACGCCATGCTGATGCTCATCGAAGAGCAGAATGCAAAGGGCGGCCTGCTCGGCAAGAAACTCGAAGCGGTCGTCGTCGATCCGGCTTCGAACTGGCCGCTGTTCGCCGAAAAGGCGCGCGAGCTGATCTCCAAAGACAAGGTCGCGGCGGTGTTCGGTTGCTGGACCTCGGTGTCGCGCAAGTCTGTGCTGCCGGTGTTCAGCGAACTCGACAACATCCTGTTCTACCCCGTCCAGTATGAGGGCGAGGAGAGCGAGCGCAACGTGTTCTACACCGGCGCAGCGCCGAACCAGCAGGCTATTCCGGCTGTCGACTATCTGATGAGCGAGGACGGCGGTTCGGTGAAGCGCTGGGTGCTTGAAGGCACCGACTACGTCTATCCGCGCACCACCAACAAGATCCTCGAAGCCTATCTGAAAGCCAAGGGCGTCGCTGCCGAAGACATCATGGTCAACTATACGCCGTTCGGCTTCTCCGATTGGCAGACCGAGGTCGCGGCGATCAAGAAGTTCGGCTCCGCCGGCAAGAAGACCGCCGTCGTCTCGACGGTCAATGGCGACGCCAACGTGCCGTTCTACAAGGAGCTTGGCAACCAGGGCGTCAAGGCCGAGGATATCCCGGTCATGGCCTTCTCGGTCGGCGAGGAAGAGCTTGCCGGTCTCGATACCGCGCCGCTCGTCGGTCATCTCGCCGCCTGGAACTATTTTCAGAGCATCGATACGCCCGAGAACGCCAAGTTCATCGCCGACTGGCACAAGTTCATCAAGAGCGACAAGCGCACCACCAACGACCCGATGGAAGCCCATTATGTCGGCTTCAACATGTGGGTGAAGGCGGTCGAGAAGGCCGGCACCACCGACCCTGACAAGGTCATCGACGCCGTGATCGGCGTCTCGGTGCCGAACCTGACCGGTGGCTATTCGACGATGATGCCCAACCATCACATCACCAAGCCGGTGCTGATCGGCGAAATCCAGGCCGATGGCCAGTTCGAGACCGTGTCGCAGACGTCTGGCCTGGTGATGGGCGACGAGTGGTCCGACTATCTGGCCGATTCGAAGGACCTGATCTCCGATTGGCGCGCGCCTCTGTCCTGCGGCAATTTTAATGTCGCCACCGGCAAATGCGGCGGCAAGGGAACCAACTGATCCTCCCGGGTCTGACGGTCGTGGATTTCTCCACGACCTGGACCGCGACGCGTCCGGGCGAACTCGTCCTCTCCTCCAGTTCGCCCGGACGCGAAGTTTCAACCCTCAAGAATCGCAGAAATCGATGATCCTCACCCGCGCGATCGGCCTGACGCTGCTGCTCCTCCTGGGGATGCTGTCGCCGTCGAACGCTGCCGAAGCGGATCTGCGCGCCATCATCGCCAAATTTGCCACTGCCTCGAATTTCTCGGCCACCGAAGCTGTCGTGCGCGAGCTGGCGGCCACCGGTGATACTGCCGTCGAACGTCCGCTTGGCGCGCTTGCCGAGGGCGATCTTTACGTCCGCAAGGCCGATTCGCTGGTTTTCATCGGCAAGGCAGCTGGCGGCAGCGTTGAGCTGCTCGACCCGCTGAGCGGTGAAAAATCCGGTGACGCGGCCAAAAGCGAGATCACCAAGATCAAGGTCAACAACACGCTGCGCCGCGCCATCCGCGATGCGCTGGGCACGCTGACGCTCGGCGCAAAAGATCCGGCCGCGCGCATTGCCGCTGCCGACACCATGTTCAGGACGCCCGACGCGACAAACATCGAGCCGCTCGATGCCGCAATCGCCAGCGAGAGCGTGGCAAGCGTCAAAGCGCTGCTCGAACAGGCCCGCGCTGCATCGGTTCTGGTGTCCGACAAGCCGGAGACCGACAAACTGGCGGCGGTCGCCCTGATTGGCGGGCGCGGCGATCGCAACTCGCTGTCCCTGCTCACCGCCGTCGAGGCCAATTCTGAAGGCGCGGTCAAGGACGCGGCGACGGCGGCGATCGCCAACATCAATTCGACGCTGGCGCTGTGGGATGCGGGCCAAAACATCTGGTACGGCATTTCGCTCGGATCGGTGCTGCTGCTGGCGGCGATCGGCCTCGCCATCACCTTTGGCGTCATGGGCGTCATCAACATGGCGCATGGCGAAATGGTGATGCTCGGCGCCTACACGACCTTTGTCGTGCAGGAGGTGATCCGAACCTCCTTTCCCGGCCTGTTCGACTGGTCGCTGGTTATCGCGCTGCCGCTCGCCTTCTCGGTCGCGGCGTTCGTCGGCCTCGTCATCGAGCGGGGCGTGATCCGTTTTCTCTACGGCCGGCCGCTGGAGACGCTGCTGGCGACATGGGGCGTCTCGCTGATCCTGCAGCAGGCCGTGCGCACCATCTTCGGGCCGACCAACCAGGAGGTCGGCAATCCGTCGTGGATGTCGGGTTCGTTCTATATCGGCCAGCTTGCGGTGACCTGGAACCGGCTCTGGATACTGGTATTCGCGCTCGGCGTGTTCGCGGTGCTGCTTTATGTGATGAAGCGCACCCCCTGGGGCCTGCAGATGCGCGCCGTCACCGCCAATCGCCGCATGGCCGCTTCGATGGGCATCAGGACGCCGTGGGTCGACGCACTGACCTTTGCCCTGGGATCCGGCATTGCCGGCATCGCCGGTGTCGCGCTCAGCCAGATCGACAATGTCTCGCCCAACCTCGGCCGCGGCTACATCATCGACAGCTTCATGGTCGTCGTCTTCGGCGGCGTCGGCAATCTCTGGGGCACACTGGTCGGCGCCTTCTCGCTCGGCATCGTCAACAAGTTCCTCGAACCCTATGCCGGGGCGGTCCTCGGCAAGATCGTCGTGCTCGTCCTCATCATCCTGTTCATCCAGAAACGCCCGCGCGGCCTGTTCGCGCTGAAGGGCAGGTCGGTGGAAGCATGATTACGGGACGCTTCTTCGCCGCCGGCGCCGACCGCCGCATCGCCATCACGATCTTCATCCTTCTGGCGATCGCCATCATCGTGCCGCTGCTCAATCTTGCGGTCTCGCCGACGAGTGCGTTCTACGTGCCGTCCTATGTCGTCGCGCTCACCGGCAAGTATCTCTGCTACGCGCTGCTCGCCCTGGCGCTCGATCTCGTCTGGGGCTATTGCGGCATCCTTTCGCTCGGCCACGGCGCCTTCTTCGCGCTCGGCGGCTATGCGATGGGCATGTATCTGATGCGCCAGATCGGTTCGCGCGGCGTCTACGGCAATCCGCTGCTGCCGGACTTCATGGTGTTCCTGAATTATGGGGAATTGCCGTGGTTCTGGTATGGTTTCGACCAATTCTGGTTTGCCGCGATCATGGTGCTTGCGGTGCCTGGCCTGCTCGCCTTCGTCTTCGGCTGGTTTGCCTTCCGCAGCCGCGTCACCGGCGTCTATCTGTCGATCATCACCCAGGCGATGACCTATGCGCTGCTGCTTGCGTTTTTCCGCAACGACATGGGTTTCGGCGGCAACAACGGCCTGACCGATTTCAAGGATATTCTCGGCTACAACGTGCAGGCCGATGCGACACGCTCGGCATTGTTCGCGGCCAGCGCCGTCACGCTGGCGCTCGCCGTGTTCGTCACCTGGGCGATCGTCGGTTCCAAATACGGCAAGCTGCTGATGGCGGTGCGCGACGCCGAGAGCCGCACGCGCTTTCTCGGCTGGCGGGCGGAAAACGTCAAACTGTTCGCCTTCACCGTGTCGGCTGTCATGGCCGGCATTGCCGGCGCGCTCTACGTGCCGCAGGTCGGCATCATCAATCCAGGCGAGTTCGAGCCGTCCAATTCGATCGAGGTCGTGGTATGGGCGGCCGTCGGCGGGCGCGGCACCATCGTCGGGCCGATCATCGGCGCGCTCGTGGTCAATGCCGGAAAATCCTGGTTCACCGGCGTGCTGCCGGCGTTCTGGCTGTTTGCGTTGGGCGGGCTGTTCGTCGCCGTCACGCTGTTCCTGCCCAAGGGCATTGTCGGCATGTGGGATTCCTGGCGCGCCAATGCCAGGGCGCTGCGCGCAGCCTCGATCGCCGAGGAGGACGGCACCGATCCTGACGTCGCGCCACCGCCGAAGATCGTTCGCTCGGCTGCGAGAACGCCGGGCGACTGGTCCGCATCCGGCCCCGAACCGCAGCCGGCGGAGTGAGCAATGCCGAAGAGCAACACCATCCTCTATCTCGACGGCGTCTCGGTTTCCTTCGACGGCTTTCGCGCCATCAACAATTTGTCGCTGGTGCTCGACAAGGGCGAGATGCGGGCGATCATCGGTCCGAACGGCGCCGGCAAGACCACGATGATGGACATCGTCACCGGCAAGACGCGCCCCGACTCGGGCGAGGTTTATTTCGACGGGCAGGTCGACCTGACGAAACATGACGAGGCCGAGATCGCCATGATGGGCATCGGCAGGAAATTCCAGAAGCCGACCGTGTTCGAAAGCCACACGATCGAGGACAACCTGATGCTGGCGCTGAAGGGCCCACGCTCGATCTTCCCGGCATTGTTCCATCGCCGCTCGGCGGCGGAGGCGCGGCGGATCGACGACATCCTCGGCATCATCCGGCTCGGTGACAAGCGCGACGAGCTCGCCGCCAATCTCAGCCACGGACAGAAGCAATGGCTCGAGATCGGCATGCTTTTGGCGCAGGATCCGAAGCTGCTTTTGGTCGACGAACCGGTCGCCGGCATGACCGACGCCGAAACCGAGGAGACCGCGCGGCTGCTTAGGGATATTGCCCGCGACCATTCGGTCATCGTCGTCGAGCACGACATGCATTTCGTGCGCGAGCTCGGCGTCAAGGTCACCTGCCTGCACGAAGGCTCGGTGCTGTCCGAAGGCTCGCTCGATTTCGTTTCGGCCGACGAGCGTGTCGTCGAAGTCTATCTGGGGAGATGATCATGGTCTGGCGCGTTCCGTTCCATCATTTCGATCTTTCGTTCTTCAGGCGCTGGAGAAGGCGCTGACCATGCTCGAAGTCTCCAACGCCACGCTGCACTACGGCGCCGCCCAGGCGCTGCGTGGCGTCTCGCTGAAGGCCGGCGCCGGCAAGATCACCTGCGTGCTCGGCCGCAACGGCGTCGGCAAAACCAGTTTGATGAGATCGATCGTCGGCCACCACCGGCTGACGAGCGGAAGCGTTGCCTTCGAGGGGAAGGCGCTCGACCGGAGCGCGGCGTATGATCGCGCCCGGTCGGGCATCGCATTCGTGCCGCAGGGCAGGGAGATTTTCCCGCTGCTCACAGTGCGGGAAAACCTCGAATCGGGCTTTGCGCCATTGACGCGCGCCGACCGCAACATTCCCGGCCACGTCTTCGAATTGTTCCCGGTGCTGAATCAGATGCTCGGCCGCAGGGGCGGCGACCTTTCCGGCGGCCAGCAGCAGCAGCTTGCCATTGGCAGGGCACTGGTGATGCGGCCGAAACTGCTGGTGCTCGACGAGCCGACCGAGGGCATCCAGCCGTCGATCATCAAGGATATCGGCCGCGCCATCCGCTATCTGCGCGACCAGGCTGATATCGCCGTGCTGCTGGTCGAACAGTATCTCGATTTCTGCCGGGAACTGGCCGACGAGGTCAACATCATGGACCGCGGCCTGATCGTCCACACCGGCCCGGCCGAGGATCTCGACCGGGCGGATGTGAGGAAGTTTCTGACCGTTTAGCGCGGGAAGAATGACGGTTCTCCTCGCTGGCGAATCGCACCTTTGGGACTAGCCGAACCATCCCTCCCTTCGTCATCCTGGGGCGAAGCAAGGAGCAAAGCGACGCGGCGCAGACCCCAGGATCCATGCCGTGCCGTCAGCCAAAGAGTGCGGCAGTCAAGAACAGAAGCCGTTTTCCAGCGTACAGTATCCTGGATTCTGTACCGTGGCGACGCCCAGAAGTTACGGCATGGATCCTTGGGTCTTCGCTCCGCTTCGAGTCGCTGCGCCCAAGGATGACGAAGTCGCGAGGGGCTGCTCAGTCTTTCCTGAACGCCTTTGTTCCTGAACGCCTCTGGCGCGGTGAAGATTGCATGCTAGGCTTTACTTGGCCTTGTTGAGTCGGCCGCTTTCCGTATCAGTCACGTCGACAGATCAGGCGCAGGCTCAGCCGGCACGTTCCGTGCAAGCAGCCTCCTCCTGCGATCTGATCGTTGTTCAAACGCATTTGGGGCACTTGGGCCAGGGCAGCCGATGGAACGTTACGTCGAGGACCACCAGAAACGACGGCTTACCGAGCACGTCGACATCATAACCGCCATCGATATTCTGAAATCGCAAGGATACGACCACGACGAACTGATCGCGGAGCTCACCAAGGTGTTCTTCGTCGATCTCGATGCCTACAACGAAGTCGTGGTGGCGGCATGACCGAAGGGGTTGACGCGCTGTGCCCCCAACGTCAGCCTGTGACGCGCTTCATCAGCGCCATGGCGCCGAACGGCGCGCGGGCCTTGCCTTCGGTGATGAAGTAGACGAACACATCACGCGGTTTGAGCGGCGCTTCGGTTGAGGGATCGGCAGGCGGCAGGTCGGCCGGCGCCTTGCCCTGGGCCCAGGTCTTTGCCCGCGCCGCCCATTCGTCGAGCACCTTTGGCGTGTAGCAGTCGGGATTGTCGTCGCTGCCGGTCTGCAGCCGGACATAAATGAAATCGCCGGTGACGTCGGCGATCGCTGGATATTTGGCGTGGTCGGCGTAGACGATCGCCACCTTGTATTGGCCCGCCAGGGCAGCGAATTCCGGCACGACGAAACTGTCGTTGCGCACCTCGACCGCATGGCGCAGCGCAACGCCGTCCTGCTTCTCAGGCAACAGCTTGAGGAAAGCCTCGAAATCGTCCGGGTCGAATTTTTTGGTTGGCGCGAACTGCCACAGGATCGGCCCGAGCTTGTCGCCGAGCGCGGCGACGCCCGATCCCAGGAAACGCGTCATCGACTCGCCGGCTTCACCGAGGACGCGGCGGTTGGTGACGAAACGGTTGCCCTTCAGCGAATAGACAAAACCGTCCGGCGCTTCGTTTGCCCATTTGACGAAGGTCGGCTCCTTGAAACTCGAATAGTAGGTGCCGTTGACCTCGATGCTTGGCACCTGCCGGGTAGCATAGTGCAGTTGCTTCGCCTTGGACAACTTGTCCGGGTAAAAAGACTTGTCCCAGGGCTCGAAGGTCCAGCCGCCCATGCCGGCGCGGATTTTTCCAGATTGAGTCATGGTCGTCCTCCCGAGTTGAAATGGACCAGACCGTAGCGAGCCGGTGCGGATTGGGCGTAGGGCGCAAAGACGGCTTGCGTTAGCTGGACGACAGCATCAGGATCACCGGCAAGCGCTCTTCTGATCTTCATTTGAAGGTTCTTCCAAACGCCAGCCAGTCTTCACTCACTCCGCCGCTTCGCGCTTGCCTCCGGGGCGCCGCTCCAAAAGTTCCCTGAGGAACTGGCCGGTGTAGCTGCGTTTTTCGCGGACGATATCCTCCGGCGTGCCTGAGGCCACCAACTCGCCGCCACCGTCGCCGCCTTCGGGGCCGAGGTCGAGCACCCAGTCGGCAGTCTTGATAACTTCGAGATTGTGCTCGATGACAACCACCGTGTTGCCTTGGTCGACCAGTTCGTGCAGCACTTCCAAGAGCTTGGCGACGTCGTGGAAATGCAGGCCGGTGGTCGGCTCGTCGAGGATGTAGAGCGTCTTGCCGGTCGCCTTGCGCGACAGTTCCTTGGCCAGCTTGATGCGCTGCGCCTCGCCGCCCGACAACGTCGTCGCCTGCTGGCCGACATGGATGTAGCCGAGGCCGACCTGCTTCAGCGTCTCCAGCTTGTCGCGCACGCCGGGCACCGCGGCGAAGAAATCGACGCCTTCCTCGACCGTCATGTCGAGCACGTCGGCAATCGACTTGCCCTTGAACAGGACGTCGAGCGTCTCTCTGTTGTAGCGCTTGCCGTGACATACGTCGCAGGTGACATAGACGTCGGGCAAAAAGTGCATCTCGATCTTGATGACGCCGTCGCCCTGGCAGGCCTCGCAGCGGCCGCCCTTGACGTTGAACGAGAAGCGACCTGGCTGATAGCCGCGCGCTTTGGACTCCGGCAGGCCGGCGAACCAGTCGCGGATCGGCGTGAAGGCGCCGGTATAGGTGGCGGGATTGGAGCGCGGCGTCCGTCCGATCGGCGATTGGTCGATATCGATGACCTTGTCGAGGAACTCGAGGCCCTCGATGCGGTCGTGTTCGGCCGGGTGCTCGCGCGAACCCATGATGCGGCGCGACGCCGCCTTGAACAAGGTTTCGATCAGGAAGGTCGACTTGCCGCCGCCGGAGACGCCGGTGACGGCGGTGAAGGTGCCGAGCGGGATTTCGGCGGTAACATTCTTCAGATTGTTGCCGCGCGCGCCGACGATCTTCAGGCGCCGGTTCTTCTTGGCCTCGCGCCGCACCGCCGGCGTCGCCACTTCGAGCTCGCCGGACAGATATTTGCCGGTGATCGAGGCGGGGCTGGCCATGATCTGCTGCGGCGTTCCCTGCGCGATGATGTGGCCGCCGTGGATGCCGGCGGCCGGGCCGATATCGACGACATAGTCGGCATGCAGGATGGCGTCCTCGTCATGCTCGACGACGATCACCGTGTTGCCGATGTCGCGCAAATGCTTCAGCGTGTCGAGCAGGCGCGCATTGTCGCGCTGGTGCAGGCCGATCGACGGCTCGTCCAGTACATAGAGCACGCCGGTGAGGCCGGAGCCGATCTGCGAGGCCAGCCGTATGCGCTGGCTCTCGCCGCCCGACAGCGTGCCGGAATTGCGCGACAGCGTCAGGTAGTCGAGCCCGACATCGTTGAGGAAGCGCAGCCGCTCGCGGATTTCCTTGAGCACGCGCACCGCGATCTCGTTCTGCTTGTCGCTGAGTGCGGCGGGCAGCTCGGTGAACCATTGGTCGGCCTTGCGGATCGACAGCTCGGTGACCTCGCCGATGTGCTTGCCGGCAATCTTCACCGCCAGCGCTTCCGGCTTCAGCCGGTAGCCGCGGCAGGCCGGGCAAGGCGTGGCCGACATGAAGCGCTCGATCTCCTCGCGCATCCAGGCGGATTCGGTTTCCTTCCAGCGCCGCTCGAGATTGGGGATGACGCCTTCGAATGTCTTTGTCGTCTGGTAGGAGCGCAGCCCGTCATCATACTGGAAAGTGACTTCGCGCTCGCCGGTGCCGTGCAGGATGGCTTGCTTTGCCTCTGCGGTCAGGTCGCGGAACTTGTCGCCGAGCTTGAAGCCATAAGCCTTGCCCAGCGCCTCGAGCGTCTGCACGTAATAGGGTGAGGTCGATTTCGCCCATGGGCTGACGGCGCCGGCGCGCAGCGACAGATTGTCGTCGGGCACGATCAGGCTGGCGTCGATGGCGCGCTGGCTGCCGAGGCCGTCGCAGGTCGGGCAGGCGCCGAACGGGTTGTTGAAGGAGAACAGCCGCGGCTCGATTTCGGGAATGGTGAAGCCGGACACCGGGCAGGCGAATTTTTCGGAGAACAGGATGCGCTCATGCGTCTCGTTCTTCGATTTGTTGACCGAATCCTCGCCGGTCTGGCTGGCGTCGAGCGGCCGGTCGGCGAATTCGGCCACCGCCAGCCCGTCGGCGAGCTTCAGCGCGGTCTCGATGGAATCGGCAAGCCGCGTCGCCAGATCGCCGCGCACGACGATGCGGTCGACGACGACGTCGAGGTCATGCTTGTACTTCTTGTCCAGCGCCGGCACGTCGGCGATTTCGTAAAAGACACCGTCGACCTTGACGCGCTGAAAACCCTTCTTCTGCAGCTCCAGCAGTTCCTTGCGGTATTCGCCTTTGCGGCCTCGCACCATCGGCGCCAGGATGAACAGACGCGTGCCTTCCTCGACCGCCAGCACGCGGTCAACCATCTGCGAAACCGTCTGGCTCTCGATCGGCAGGCCGGTGGCCGGCGAATAGGGGATGCCGACACGCGCGAACAGCAGCCGCATGTAGTCGTAGATCTCGGTGACGGTGCCGACCGTCGAGCGCGGGTTCTTCGACGTGGTCTTCTGCTCGATGGAGATGGCCGGCGACAAGCCGTCGATCTGGTCGACGTCAGGCTTTTGCATCATTTCGAGGAACTGCCGCGCATAGGCCGAAAGGCTCTCGACGTAGCGGCGCTGGCCCTCGGCATAGATGGTGTCGAAGGCAAGCGACGACTTGCCGGACCCCGACAGGCCGGTCATGACGATCAGGCTGTCACGCGGCAGGTCGAGATCGACATTCTTCAGATTGTGTTCGCGCGCCCCGCGAATGGAAAGATATTTATGGTCGGCCATCGCCGGTCGCCGCCTCAGATCTGGAATCTCGTGGGATGGCGGGTTGTCCCGGCCATCTCCCATGTAGGTAATTTCGCTCACCATTTCGAGAGAACTCTCGACCAAAGCCTTTAACCGTCTTTCGCGCGGGCGAGCAAGCGGAAAGAACAAAGGCCGAACACGCTCCTGACAAATGCGTCCGTGTATCCACAGCCAACGTCGCGCTGCTCAAAACGGATGCAAATTTTGGATTCGCCACACAAGCGATCACGTTTTTGGTAAATCGGCTATCCAGCTGTTGACGTCTCAGCCTTAGGGAGTCAGACTCCAGACGTCACCGAAGCCGACTATCTTTCGATGGCCTCGCCGCCCTAAGGCGGCCTGCACGAGTTGCAGGCTTTTGCGATATGCGCTTCGGACGACACCAGTCGCAATGGACAGAAGAGGAGAGCAGAGGAATGACTCCACCGGACAGTCCCTTGAGGCTCCACGTGTCACTGGAGCCGCGGCAGGCATAAGTGCCAGGGGCCAGGCGTTTGCGCCGCCCGACAAACCGTGACCTGCCGATCCCATTAAAATCAGAGACTACTAGTCGGATCGTCGGCTGAACGCCGCGAAGCATCCGAGATCAAAGAGCCGGCAGTTCGCTCCCGGCCATTGGATTTCAGATCCAAGAAAGCCCCGACCGTTTGCGGAAGCAGCGGCGGGGCTGTTCGTTTCAGAGCCGCAGGCGCACGAGTGCCTTGAGATTGTGGCAGCGATGGAGGCCGATGGAGGTGTCCCATCACCGGGGGGCCTTCATCGAGCCCGCGCCGACATCGAAAATTATGCTGCCGGAAATCCTGACATCGGTATCGCCGATCTTGAACTGGCCGTTGCTGGGCACGGCCTCGTCGGGTTCGGCAGCCGGCTTGGCGATGCGATAGTCGTTGGTCACACCGGGCAGCGTGCCGTTCTGCGAAGGCGGTGAACTGTCTTCGGCGAACGCCGCGCCGGAGGTCATCGCCGCGACGGCGATACCGATAATCAGCCGGTTCAAGCAAATGCGTGAGATCTCAGACATCGGCGGACTGTATCGCCGCACTCTGGCCGAAGCCAGACCGGTGGCGATCAAACTAGGCGAACGGCTGACCGACGTTGCTTATGAGCCGGCTACCCTTTCACGCCGCTCTCTTACGCGTGTCAAAAACATGGTCGACAAGGCCCCATGTCTTTGCCTCCGCGGCGGTCATGAAATGATCGCGGTCGAGCGTGCGTTCGACTTCTTCGAACGTGCGACCACAGTGGTGCGCGTAAAGCTCGGTCATGCGCCGCTTGGTCCTGAGGATGCCTTCGGCGTGGCGCTGGATGTCGGAGGCCTGGCCTTGGAAACCGCCTGACGGCTGGTGCAGCAGGATGCTGGCGTTGGGCAGCGCGATGCGTCGCCCCGGTGTGCCGGCCATCAGCAGGAACGAGGCCATCGAGGCGGCAAAGCCCATGCAGACGGTGGATACCGGACTGCTTATATACTGCATCGTGTCGTAGATGGCGAAACCGCTGGTCACCACGCCGCCCGGCGAATTGATGTAGAGGGAAATCTCCTTATCGGGATTGTCGGATTCCAGCGACAGGAGCTGGGCACAGACCAGCGCCGACACATTGTCGTCGATCGGACCGTTGATGAAGACGATGCGCTCGCGCAGCAGCCGCGAAAAAATGTCGAAGGCGCGTTCGCCGCGGCTCGACTGCTCGATCACCATCGGCACCAGATTGGCAAAACCGCTCATCGCTTTTCTCCGTTGTGCTGCTCAGGCCGCGCGCAGGACGAGGCGAGGCGTGTTTGCGGCTATGGTCTGTCTGGGGCTGTGTGCGTTGAGCGAAACCCGGCAACCGGCGCCGGCAATCGCAGGCGTGGCTACTCGCGCAAATCCGTTGTGGACGATGCGCAGATGGGTGCCGCCCGACACAGTGCGGTCGAGCGTGAAGGTGACGATACTGTCCAGCGGGCTGGTGAGCGGATCCGCTGTATCGCCAGGCGCCGGCCGCTCCCGCCAGGAATAACGCAGCAGGCGTTCGGGCTCGGCGTCGAGGATTTCGCACTCGATCGGTGCATCCGCCTTGGCAAAGGCAAAGCGGCCGCCGATCTCCGGCTTGATGTCGTTCGGCATCATCCAGGCCGCGAGCAGGTCCGGCACAGTCAGCGCCCGCCACACTTTTTCCGGCGGATCTGGAAGCTCGCACTCGAACTCGATTGAATCTGCCGCCATGTCGGAATGCTGTTTTGCCGTCATTGGTCCATATCCTTCAAAACCGCCTTGAGCCGTTCGATACGCTCGGGCCAGAACGCACGGTAACGCTCGATCCAGCCGAGCAGAGGGTCAAGCCCTTGCGGATCGGCGCGATAATAGGCGTTGCGGCCGGCTCGCCGCTCGGCCACCAGGCCGGCGCCGCGCAGCACTGCAAGATGCTGCGACACGGCCGGTTGCGACACGCTCATGCCGCTGCGCAGTTCCGACACCGTCATCTCGCCGGCGGCGAGCCGTTCGTAGACGGCGCGGCGCGTCGGGTCGGCAAGCGCTCGAAAAATCTCGGCTTCGATCATGGCGGAAGCATAAGTCTACGCTTATTGATTTGGCAAGCGATGTTTTAGGCTGGCGGTGTTTTAGGCAGGGCGCTGTTTTACAGGCTCGTTAAAAGCCAGCGTCTCACCATCTCGGGGGACCCGTCGAACGCCGCCTCGAAAATTGGTGACGCGAGCACGGCATGGATATGAAGCGTTTCGGAGCCGGCGTTTCGAAAGCCATGTTTCCTGTGCGCGGGAACAACAACAAGGGACTGCCCGGGAATCAAGACGATACGCTCCTCATCGATCCACATTTCGGCCTTGCCAGCGATCACGGTAAGCACTTCCTCGACCGGGTGCCAATGTGTCGGGGCGCCAACCGCGGGCTCGACCCATTGTTCAAATATGCAAAGTTGAGTTGTGCCGTTGCGGGCCGAGACGTGCATGCGGGTTTGTACTCCCGCTCGCCACTGTTCTTGCGGCTGGTCCTCATGTGCAACTGTCTTCATTGTGTTCGACCTTCGATCCCGGCGGCCAGATATCGTGGAATTTCCAGACCCAAGATACTACTTGTTGCTGACATTCCTTGACAATAAGGGTCAAATGAGACTAGAACGAAAAGAGAACAAAAACCTTGTGGGAAAAGCCAGCCACGGCAGGCGGGGAATGTCCGCAGTCTATAAGGTGAGAGCGAGAAAATTTGTTTCGGATGAGCGCGGAGAAGTATCATGGCGGGTAGCGTCAACAAGGTCATTCTGGTGGGCAACCTCGGGGCGGACCCGGAAATCCGCCGTTTGAATTCGGGTGAGCCGGTCGTCAATATCCGCGTCGCCACGTCGGAAAGCTGGCGCGACAAGACTTCCGGCGAGCGCAAAGAAAAGACCGAGTGGCACAATGTCGTCATCTTCAACGAGCAGCTCGCCAAGGTCGCCGAGCAGTATCTGAAGAAGGGTGCCAAGGTTTATGTCGAGGGCCAGTTGCAGACGCGCAAATGGCAGGACCAGACCGGCAATGACCGCTACACGACCGAAATCGTGCTGCAGAAATTCCGTGGCGAGCTGCAGATGCTCGACGCACGCGGGCAGGGCGAGGGCGGTCAGGTCGGCAGCTATGCCGGTGGCGGCAGCAGCCGCGGTTCCGATTTCGGCCAGTCCGGCCCGGGCGAGAGTCTCAATCGCGGCGGCGGCAACAAGGGTGGCGGCGGTTCGTCGCGCGAACTCGACGACGAAATTCCGTTCTGATCGCTTGGAGCGAGCGGCTCTGCGCGAGCTGACAGCCAGCTATTTGAGGCCTCGCATTGGCGTCCCGAAAATCTATCTTGGATTTTCGGGACGTTGTGCGTTTGAGCGGTGTGCGGTGAAAGGACGTATCAGGTGAAAGCACGGGTCAAATGGGTCGAGGAGCGCACTTTCGTCGGCGAGTCCGGCAGCGGTCACAAGGTGGTGCTGGGAACCGCGTTTGGACCGGACGGCAAGACGCCGGGGCCGAGCCCGATGGAACTGGTGCTGCTCGGCACTGGCGGCTGCTCGGCCTATGATGTCGTCCACATTCTCGAAAAGGGCCGCGAGGCGGTCGAGGACTGCGTGGTCGAACTCGATGCCGACCGGGCGGAGAAGGAACCGCGGGTGTTCACCCGCATCCATATGCATTTCATCGTTAAGGGCCGCGCGCTTTCGCCTGTCAAGGTCAGGCGGGCAATCGATCTTTCGATCGAAAAATACTGCTCGGCCTCGGCAATGATGGCCAAGACCGCCGAGATCACCCACGACTTCGAAGTTATCGATACGACGGCGAAGTAGGATAGCGTCCAGTGGCGGTTCGTTGCGCGAGCTGGACGACGAAAATGACGGCCTCGGCGGCAATCAAGCGCGAGACCGCCTTCATTTTCATGCTGCCATCAACGCTTTGACGCCATCGGCGACGAACTGCACGGCAAGCGCCGCCAGGATGACGCCGAGCAGCCGCGTCAGGATCGAGCGGCCGGTCTGGCCGAGAATACGGTCGATGCGCTCGGCCAGCACGAACACCAGGTAGGTGATGACAAGGCAGATCGCGATGATGCCGACAAGGGCTGCCTGCGCGCCAAGACCTGGAAACGAGCCGGACAGCAGGACCGTCGCTGAAATCGCTCCCGGACCGGCGATCAGCGGGATCGCCAGCGGAAAGGCGGCGATGTTGTGGATCATGTCCTTGGTGATGGCGACGTCGCCGATCTTCTCCTTGCGGTCCTGCCGGCGCTCGAACACCATTTCGAAGGCGATGAAGAACAGCAGGAACCCGCCGGCGACGCGGAACGCCGGCAGCGTGATGCCGAACACCGACAGGATCGATGCGCCGGCGATTGCAAACAGCGCCATCACCAGGAAAGCGATGATCGAGGCGCGCACCGAAACCTGGTTGCGCTCCTCGCGGTTCATGCCGCGCGTCACGGCCAGGAAGAGCGGCGCCAGGCCAGGCGGGTCGATGGTCACCAGAATGGTGACGAAGGCGTTGAACAGGCTGTCGAAGCTCGGCATCTCTGACCCTCCCCGCCGGGCCGTGCCCGAGATCCCAGCATTGGTAGAGCAAAGCGGCGTCAGGGGAAACCATGCAGGTCAGGCGCTGGCGGTGCGCCGCGCCAGGAACTCGACTTCGAGCCGCCAGGTCGCGCCATCGTCCTGCGAGCGTTCGCCCAGCCAGCGGAACGAATTTTCGGTGATCCGGGAAAAACTCCAGCGCACCGAGGCGCCGGTGCCGTCGGCGCCTTGCTGGACGATGGTGTCGCCCTCGGCGCGGCCGAGCTGGCGGCTGTAATATTGGGTGCGCGGATCGCTCCAGAAGATATGCCAGGCGTCGACGCCGGGGTCATAGACGCGCAGTGTCGTGCCATAAAAGGTCCATTTGCCGAGCGAGCTCTGTGCGCCACTGTTCCGCACGGGCAAGATCCATACGTCCTGGATCGCGCGGCCCTCGAGCACCCAGCCGAAATGCACCTCGCCGCGCCCGGTCAGCACCTGGCCGTCCTCGAGATGGCGCGTGGCATCGAACGTCCAGGCGCCGACGAAGCGGCCGTAAAGGTTCAGTTTTTCGGCAAGGCCTGCGGCTGGCCCGTCACTGTGCAGGGCTTCGGCAAAGGAAGACGAATTGAACATGGTTTCTGCCCACTTTGTCAGGAGACTCATCTTGTCAGGAGAATGGGAAGAATAGGCCTTGGCAGTCTTCTTGCGCTTGGGAAAAATTGCTATCTTTCGGCCATGACGACGAGCGTGCATACACTGGCGTCCGGAAAAGGCTGGCGGGTGTTGGACGTGGTCTGCACTGCCGGTGTCGCTGATCGCCCGTTCGAGGAAGAGCATCGCAGCTTCTGTGTCGCAGTGGTGACCAACGGCACCTTCCGCTACCGCGGACGCCAGGGCACGGCGATGCTGACGCCGGGCGCAGTTCTGCTCGGCAACCCGCGCACTTGCTACGAGTGTGGGCACGAGCATGGCGCCGGCGACCGCTGCATCTCCTATCATTTCAGCTCGAAGTATATGGAGCAGATCGTTGCCGACACGCCGGGCGCGAAGAAGCTGGCCTTCGAGACGGCGCGGCTGCCGCCCTTGCCGGCGCTGGCACGGCTGCTGGCCGAGGCGGAAGCCGCGCGCGAGATGGCCGACATCGAGGCGTTCGAGGAACTCGGACTGCGGATTGCCGGCGCAGCCGTCGCCTCCGGTATCACGCCCGCTGCCCGGTCACCGAGCCGCCGCGATCAGAAACGCGTTGCGGAGGTGGTGCGGCGCATCGAAAAGGATGCCGAAAGGCCGGTCTCGCTCGCCGAGCTTGCAAGCGAAACGGCGACCAGTCCTTATCATTTCCTGCGCAGCTTCCGGCATGTCGCGGGCATGACGCCCTACCAGTTCGTGCTGAAAACCCGGCTGCACAGGGCGGCAGTGCGGCTGCGCATGTCGGACGAGGCGATCTCGACGATCGCTTTTGAGGCCGGGTTCAACGATTTGTCGACCTTCAACCGCCGTTTCCGGCGTGTGATGGGGGAGGCGCCCGGCGCCTATCGGCTCCGGCGGCGAGGCGATAAATTGCCGAACGCATCCGTGCTGCCGGCTTTGTGAAGCGAAAAATCGGCCTGACAATGAGCCTTGCCCCGGCGGCCACGAAAGCGCCTCGGCCATATCGTCGCAATCAGTGATATCCTTTTGAAATCACCACAAAAACCGACACTGGAAAACTGCCGCGGGCGTTGGAGTTTCGGCCCGGCTTCCTATATAAGCACCGAGTGATTCCCGATTTGATTGTGACCTGATTTGACCGACCAGAAGACACCGCGCGGCGCCGACGGCGGGCCCACCGGCATCGAGCCGATATCCATCATCGAGGAGATGCAGCGCTCCTATCTCGATTACGCGATGAGCGTGATCGTCAGCCGTGCGCTGCCCGACGTGCGCGACGGGCTGAAGCCGGTGCATCGCCGCATCCTCTATGCTGCCCATGAGAGCGGCTATCACTGGAACCGCAAATATGTGAAGTCGGCGCGCCCGGTCGCCGACGTGATGGGTAAATACCATCCGCATGGCGACGCCTCGATCTACGACGCCTTGGTGCGGATGGCGCAGGACTGGTCGCTGCGCGTGCCGCTGATCGACGGGCAGGGCAATTTCGGCTCGATCGACGGCGATCCGCCGGCGGCGATGCGTTACACCGAATCGCGGCTGACCAAGGTCGCGCATGAGTTGCTGGAAGACATCGACAAGGACACCGTCGATTTCCAGGACACTTATGATGCGTCCGGCAGCGAGCCGAAAGTCCTGCCGGCGCGCTTTCCGAACCTGTTGGTCAACGGCTCCGGCGGCATCGCCGTCGGCATGGCCACCAACATCCCGCCGCACAATCTTGGCGAGGTCTGCAACGGCGCCATCGCCCTCATCGACAATCCGGCGATCGATCTGCCGGCGCTGATGGAGATCATTCCAGGGCCGGATTTCCCGACCGGCGGCATCGTGCTCGGCCGCTCCGGCATCTACAGCGCCTATTCGACCGGCCGCGGCTCGATCGTCATGCGCGGCCGCGTCAATGTCGAGGCGCGCGGCAACGACCGTGAATCGATCGTCATCACCGAGGTTCCCTACCAGGTGAACAAGTCGTCGATGATCGAGAAGATGGCCGAGCTGGTGCGTGACAAGCGCATCGAAGGCATTTCCGACATCCGCGACGAGAGCGACCGGCAGGGCTACCGTGTCGTCATCGAACTGAAGCGCGACGCGGTCGCCGACGTCATCCTCAACCAGCTCTACCGTTTCACGCCGCTGCAGACGTCGTTCGGCGCCAATATGGTGGCGCTGAACGGCGGCAAGCCGGAATTGCTGACGCTGACCGACATGCTGAAGGCGTTCGTCGCCTTCCGCGAGGACGTGATCAGTCGGCGCACGAAATTCCTGCTGCGCAAGGCGCGCGACCGCGCCCATGTGCTGGTCGGCCTTGCCATTGCCGTCGCCAATATCGACGAAGTGATAAAGCTGATCCGCAGCGCGCCGGATCCGCAGACGGCGCGCGAGCAGTTGATGGAGCGGCGCTGGCCCTCGGGCGACGTCGAATCGCTGATCCTGCTGATCGACGATCCGCGCCACCGCATCAACGAGGACGGCACCTACAATCTGTCCGAGGAACAGGCGCGCGCCATCCTCGAACTGCGCCTGCAGCGGCTGACCGCGCTCGGCCGCGACGAGATCGCCGACGAGTTGAACACGATCGGCGCGGAAATTGTTGATTATCTTGACATTTTGTCGTCCCGCGCGCGCATCCAGCAGATCGTCAAGGACGAGCTTGCCGCCGTGCGCGACGAGTTCGGCACGCCGCGCCGCACCGAGCTGTCCGAGGGCGGGGCGGATATGGAAGACGAGGACCTGATCCAGCGCGAGGACATGGTCGTGACGGTCAGCCATTCCGGCTATATCAAGCGTGTGCCGTTGTCGCTCTATCGGGCGCAGCGCCGCGGCGGCAAGGGCCGCTCCGGCATGTCGACCAAGGAAGAGGATTTCGTCACCCGGCTGTTCGTCGCCAATACGCACACGCCGGTGCTGTTCTTCTCCTCGCGAGGCATCGTCTACAAGGAAAAGGTGTGGCGCCTGCCGATCGGCAACCCGCAGTCGCGCGGCAAGGCGCTGATCAACATGCTGCCGCTGGAGCAGGGTGAACGCATCACCACCATCATGCCGCTGCCCGAGGACGAGACCAGCTGGGGCGAGCTCGACGTGATGTTCGCCACGACGCGCGGCACGGTGCGCCGCAACAAGCTGTCGGATTTCGTCCAGGTCAACCGCAACGGCAAGATCGCCATGAAGCTGGAAGAGGAGGGCGACGAGATACTCGGCGTCGAGACCTGCACCGACAATGACGACGTGCTTTTGACCGCAAGCTCCGGCCAGTGCATACGCTTCTCGGTCAGCGACGTGCGCGTTTTCCAGAGCCGCAACTCGGTCGGCGTGCGCGGCATCGCCATGGCTGCCAGCGACCGGGTGATCTCGATGGCGGTGATCGAACATGTCGATGCGTCGCCGGCCGAGCGCGCCGCTTATCTCAAGCGGGTGGCGGCCGAACGGCGGCTCGCCGCCGGCATTGCGGCGGGCGAGGACGAAGACTTCCAGCTCACCAATGAGGAGGTCGGCGAGGAGACGGAGCTTTCCGACGAGCGCTACGAGTTCCTCAAGGCACACGAGCAGTTCGTGCTGACGGTGACGGAATATGGCTACGGCAAGCGCTCGTCTTCCTATGATTTCCGCCAGATAGGGCGCGGCGGCAAGGGCATCCGCGCCACCGATGTGTCGAAAGTGGCTGAGATCGGCCGCCTGGTGGCGACTTTCCCGGTCGGCAATGACGACCAGATCATGCTTGTCTCGGATGGCGGCACCGTCATCCGCGTGCCGGTCAACGGCATTCGCTTCGCCAGCCGCGCCACCAAGGGCGTGACCATCTTCAACACGGCCGACGGCGAGAAGGTCGTTTCGGTGGAGCGGATAACGGAACCGCAGTCGGACGAGGAAGCCGAGGAGAGTGTCGAGGGCGACGCAACTCTGGATACCGGTACTGAAGGCGCTGGCCCGGACAATAACGCCGAGTAGGTCGTGATGGGCAATGCCGGCCCGATGGACCGGCGCTGGCCGGTCTAGAAGTGGCGTGAAGGCTTGCGGATACCGAAGCCTCCGAATCGCTTGGCATTGGACTTGGCGCGGACGCGCTCTGCTTCCTGATGCAGCCCGAATACGGTGGCGATCAGCATGGCGATGGTCATTGCGGTGGCGAGCATGTAGATCAGCATGTGCGTGTTCTCCTGCACCTAGCAACGATCAAATGGGGTTTTGGTTTCATCTTCTGAAGCTGCAATCTAATGAACGCTGCGTGAAGCCTTCGTGATCGGCCCATTCATTGGTCGTTCATCTCGGCCAAAGGTTCACTCAAAGCGCATCGCGATTACCGTGGCTCAGGCGATGCGCTTTGAAGCCCCGTTTGGGTGGATGCCGTTGTTCCAAACCGCTGCGCACCCTCGGGTCAGGCCCCAAAGGCAGGCGTTTGCGGCGACTTGCATTGGCGGCTCGCCGATCGGATTTGCCTTTGCGAGAGAGGCTCGCTAGAAGCACCTGCCATGACCGAACGCATCGCCCTTTATGCCGGCTCCTTCGACCCGCCGACCAACGGCCATCTCGACGTGCTGAAGGCGTCGCTGGCTGTGGCGGACACCGTCTATGCAGCGATCGGCATTCATCCCGGCAAGAAACCGCTGTTCTCGTTCGAGGAGCGGGTCGGCCTCATCGAAGCTGCGACGAAGGCCGAATTCGGCCGCGACGGCGCGCGCATCAAGGTCGTCGCTTTCGACGGGCTGGTCATCGACGCTGCCAGGAAGCAGGGCGCCTCGATCATGATCCGTGGCCTGCGCGACGGCACCGATCTCGACTACGAGATGCAGATGGCCGGTATGAACGAGACCATGGCGCCGGAACTGCAGACGGTTTTTCTGCCCGCCAGCCCTTCGGTGCGAACCATTACCGCCACACTTGTCCGTCAGATAGCCTCGATGGGCGGCGACATTCGCCCCTTCGTGCCGGCGGCCGTGGCTGGCGCACTCACCGCCAAATTTGCGAAATAATGCATGTCGCCCAAACGTGGAACCCGGTTTGGGGCAACGACATGCGTGAAACAAAGGTTTTCGGAGAAAGATCCATGCAGCTCAAAAGGCTCGCCACCTGTTTTGTCGTTCTTTTCGGTCTTGTGACCGCCTCCGTTTCGGCGTTCGCCGCCGATCCGGAAAACACGATGATCATCACGCTTAAGGACGGCGACGTGACCGTCGCGCTCAGGCCCGATCTCGCGCCGAAGCATGTCGAGCAGATCAAGAAGCTGGTGCGCCAGGGCGCTTATGACAACGTCGCTTTCCACCGTGTCATCGACGGCTTCATGGCGCAGACCGGCGACGTGAAGTTCGGCAACATGAAGAACGGCTTCAGCGCCGACGCTGTCGGCACCGGCGGTTCCGATCTTCCCGACCTGCCGGCCGAATTCTCGAAGACCGAGCGCTATCAGCGCGGCGTGGTCGGGATGGCCCGCTCGCAGGACCCGGATTCCGCCAATTCGCAGTTCTTCATCATGTTCGCGCCGGCGCCGCCGCTCGATGGCCAGTACACCATCGTCGGCAATGTCGAGAACGGCATGGAGTTGGTGGACAAGATTAGGAAAGGCGACGCGGCGCAGAACGGGGTCGTCACCGATCCCGATCGCATGATCAAGGTGCGCATCGCCGCCGACGGCAAGTAAACCCATTTATTTCAAAAGGATATTCTGACATGGCCGAGATCAAGGACCGCGAGAACGCGCTCATCATGGAAACGACCAAGGGCAAGGTCGTCATCGAACTGTTTCCCGATCTGGCGCCTGGCCATGTCGGCCGCATCAAGGAACTGGCGCGCGAAGGCGCTTATGACGGCGTGGTGTTCCACCGCGTCATAGACGGTTTCATGGCGCAGACCGGCGACGTGAAATTCGGCAATTCCAGCAAGCCCTCTTTCGCACCGGCGCGCGCCGGCACCGGCGGCTCCGACAAGCCCGACCTGAAGGCGGAGTTCTCCAACGCCAATCACGGCCGCGGCACCTGCTCGATGGCGCGCTCGCAGAACCCGAACTCGGCCAATTCGCAATTCTTCATCTGCTTCGACGATGCCGCCTTCCTCAACCGCCAATACACGGTCTGGGGCCAGGTCATCGAAGGCATGGACAATGTCGACAAGATCAAGCGCGGCGAGCCGGTGCCGGATCCCGACAAGATCGTGTCGCTGAAGGTCGCGGCCGACGTGAAATGACCTCCTCGGCTGTCGCGGCTATCACACTGATGCTTGCCGCGGCGTCCGCTCCGGCGCTGGCGACGGGGTCGATCGCTGGCGCCTGGGCGGTGGCCTGCCCGGAATTTTGAGGCGGGATTTTCTTGCGCGTCGATCTTTTCGACTTCGATCTGCCGGAGGAGCGCATCGCGCTTCGACCGGCAGAACCGCGCGACAGCGCCAAAATGCTGGTTGTCAGGCCGGGTGAGGGCCTCGAAGACCGGACGGTGCGCGAGCTGCCGTCGCTGCTCGAGACCGGTGACGTGCTGGTCTTCAACGACACCAAGGTCATTCCGGCACAGTTGAAGGGCATCAGGCGGCGCGGCGAAGCGGCGGCGCAAATCGAAGCCACGCTGCACATGCGGGTGGCGCCGGACCGCTGGCTGGCTTTCATGCGGCCGGGCAAGCGCATCGCCGCCGGTGACCGCATCCATTTCGGCCATGACGCCAATTCCTGCTTTCTCGGCCAGCTCGATGCCACGGTGATCGAGAAGGGCGAGGCCGGCGAGGCTTTGCTTGGTTTTGACCTCTCAGGTCCGTTTCTCGACGAGGCGCTGCACGCCGTCGGCCACATTCCGCTGCCGCCTTATATCGCTTCGAAGCGCGACGACGACGAACGCGACCGCAGCGACTACCAGACCATATATGCCAGGGAGGAGGGGGCTGTGGCGGCCCCCACTGCCGGCCTGCATTTCGCGCCCGAGCTTTTCGCCGCCCTCGATGCCAAGGGCGTCGAACGGCGCTTCGTCACCCTGCATGTCGGCGCCGGCACGTTCCTGCCGGTGAAAGTCGACGACACCGCCGATCACAAGATGCATGCCGAGATCGGCTCGGTCAGTCCGGAAACCGCCAGGGCGCTGAACGCGGCAAAGGCGCGTGGCGGGCGCATCATCGCCGTCGGCACGACATCGTTACGCCTGCTGGAGAGCGCCGCGCGGAAGGACGGCATGCTGGCTGGATGGTCGGGTCCGACCGATATCTTCATCACGCCCGGCTATCGCTTCAAGGCCGCCGACATGCTGATGACCAATTTCCATCTGCCGCGCTCGACGCTGTTCATGCTGGTTTCGGCGTTTTGCGGTCTGGAAACGATGCGTGCGGCCTATGCGCATGCCATCGAGAACCGCTACAGGTTCTACTCCTACGGAGATGCAAGTCTGCTGCTCAAGCAGGAGAACGATGGACGCGCGCCCGGTATAGAACAAGGAATTCAATGACTAAAGCGTTCACCTTCAAGGTGCTGGCGACCGACGGCAAAGCGCGGCGCGGCTCCATCACCATGCCGCGCGGAGAAATCCGTACGCCGGCCTTCATGCCGGTCGGCACCGGCGGCACGGTCAAAACCATGTATATGGATCAGGTGCGCGGCGTCGGCTCGGACATCATCCTTGGCAACACCTATCATCTGATGCTGCGGCCGGGCGCCGAGCGTGTGGCGCGGCTTGGCGGTCTGCATGAATTCGCCCGCTGGCCGCACCCGATCCTGACCGACAGCGGCGGCTTCCAGGTGATGTCGCTGTCGAAGCTGAGGAAACTGACCGAAAAGGGCGTCACCTTCCGCTCCCATATCGACGGCGCCGCCTATGAGATGTCGCCCGAGCGCTCGATCGAAATCCAGGGACTGCTCGGCGCCGACATCCAGATGCAGCTCGACGAATGCACCGCGCTGCCGGCCATGGAGAAGGAGATCGAGCGGGCGATGGAGCTGTCGCTGCGCTGGGCCGAGCGTTGCAGGACGGCATTTGGCGACCAGCAGGGCAAGGCGATGTTCGGCATCGTCCAGGGCGGCGACATACCGACCCTGCGGCTGCGCTCGGCGCAGGCGCTGAAAGCGATGGACCTCAAGGGCTACGCGATCGGCGGGCTGGCGGTCGGCGAGCCGCAAGCGGTGATGCTCGAAATGCTCGACATCACCTGCCCGGAGCTGCCGGCGGACAGGCCGCGCTATCTGATGGGTGTCGGCACGCCCGACGACATATTGAAATCGGTGGCGCGCGGCATCGACATGTTCGATTGCGTGATGCCGACACGCGCCGGCCGCCATGGCCTCGCCTATACAAGGCGTGGCAAGGTCAATCTGCGCAACGCCCACCATGCCGACGATCGGCGCCCGCTGGACGAGGAGAGCGACTGCCCGGCTGCCAGAGATTATTCACGCGCCTACTTGCACCATCTGGTCCGCTCGCAAGAGGCGCTGGGAGCGATGCTGCTGACCTGGAACAATCTTTCCTACTACCAGAAGCTGATGCAGGACATTCGTGCTGCCATCGAAGCCGGCGCGTTCGAGGCGCGGGCGGCGGAAATTTCCGAGGGCTGGGCCAGGGGCGATATCCCGGCGATGTGATCGAGCCCTCAGGTGCTCAGCAGAGATGCACGGTTTCAGCGCCCGCGTACATCCGCCGTTTGGCTGCACTAAAGCTTCCCCCAGGTCCGCTTCTGCCTGAGCGCTGTCCTGATGCTTGAAAGCCGGGCGGCAGTCTGCCACAAGGGCGGCCTAAGCGTGCAAGCTGAGCAGGATCGGGCAATGAAGGCATTTTTCGTGCAGATAAAGTGCGATCTGGGCAAGTCCTATGACGTTGCCGGCGCATTGGCCGATGCCGAGATCGCCTCGGAAATCTACTCGACAGCCGGCGACTACGATCTGCTCGCCAAATTCTATGTCGACGACGATGAAGACATCGGCCACTTCGTCAACGAGAAGGTGCAGACTCTTCCGGGCATCAAGGACACGTTTACGGTGGTCACCTTCCGCGCGTTCTGAGCGGCGCCTGCCACCTGCCCGGGCACAAGGCAAAGCCTGACCCAGGCTTATCGGCGCTGCCCTAATTTTAGGCAGGTCGCGACATACTGATCGCCAACATCCTGCAAATCACCGATTGCGCTTGATTTTCTCCGGTGACGCCAGTGAAATGGCCTCACAGGGAGTAAGCGATTGGCAGCGTTCGACGAAATGCTTCCGGAAATCTCCGGATTGAGAAAACCGTATTCGGCTTACGATCGCTGGCTGAAGGAGCAGGATCCGGCCAGGCTTACCGAAAAGATGCAGGACGCCGAACGCGTCTTTCGCAAGACCGGCATCACCTTTGCCGTCTATGGCGAGCAGGAAGCCTCCGAGCGCCTAATTCCCTTCGACATCGTTCCGCGCATCATTTCCGGCAATGAATGGCGACGGCTGACGCAAGGCATCGAGCAGCGCGTCCAGGCGCTGAACGCCTTTCTCGACGATATCTACCACCGCCAGGAGATTTTGCGCGCCGGGCGCGTCCCCAAGGAATTGATCGCCAAGAACGAGGCGTTCCTGCCGGAGATGATCGGAGTGCGGCCGCCAGCCGGCGTCTACACCCATATCATCGGCGTCGATATCGTTCGCATCAGCGAGAACGAATTCTACGTGCTGGAGGACAATGCGCGCACGCCGTCCGGCGTCTCCTACATGCTGGAGAACCGCGAGACGATGATGCAGCTCTTTCCCGAGCTGTTCCAGCAGATCAAGGTGCGGCCGGTGGAAAACTATCCGCAGCTCTTGCGCCAGTCGCTGGCGGCAGTGCGTCCGCAAGGCACCAAGGGCGCGCCGACCATTGCCGTGCTGACGCCGGGCAGCTTCAACTCCGCCTATTTCGAACATGCCTTCCTTGCCGACCAGATGGGTGTGCAGCTTGTCGAGGGGCAGGATCTGCGCGTCGTCGATGGCCACGTCGCGATGCGCACGACCGAAGGCTACAAGCAGATCGACGTGCTTTATCGAAGGGTGGACGATTCTTTCCTCGATCCGCTGACCTTTCGTCCGGACTCGGCACTGGGTGTGCCGGGTATCATGGATGTCTACCGTGCCGGCAATATCACCATCGCCAATGCACCGGGAACCGGCATCGCCGACGACAAGGCGATCTATTCCTACATGCCCGAGATCGTTGAATTCTACACCGGCCGCAAAGCAATCCTCGGCAACATCCCGACCTGGCGCTGCTCGGAGCCGGACAGCCTGAAATACGTGCTCGAACATATCGACGAGTTGGTGGTGAAGGAGGTGCATGGATCCGGCGGCTACGGCATGCTGGTCGGGCCGGCGGCGACCAGGAAGGAATGCGAGGATTTTTCCAAGAAACTCGCGGCAAGACCGTCGAACTACATCGCCCAGCCGACGCTGGCGCTGTCGACCTGTCCGATCCTGACCGACAAGGGACTGGCGCCGCGCCATGTCGATCTCAGGCCCTACGTGCTGGTATCTGATCGCATTCAGATCGTGCCGGGCGGGCTGACGCGTGTGGCGCTGAAAGAAGGCTCGCTGGTGGTCAATTCGTCCCAGGGCGGCGGGACGAAGGATACTTGGGTGCTGGATGATTAGAGTGGGAAGTAGCGAGTAGAGTAGTGAATAGTGAATAGTGAATAGTGAATAGTGAATAGTGAATAGTGAATAGTGAATAGTGAATAGTGAATAGTGAATAGATAAGGATGACATGTCGTTGATGTTGGTGAAATGCCCTGAAGTGAAGCACGCGGCGTCGTGCCCTGGAAAAATTTGGCCATTCACCATTCACCATTCACCGTTCACCGTCCGAAGGACCGCGTAGAATGCTTCTCGGCCGCACCGCCAACGGGCTCTACTGGATGAACCGCTACATCGAGCGGGCGGAAAACATGGCGCGGCTGGTCGATGCCGGGCTGCGCATGGCGCTGACCCGAACCCAGAACGCTTCCGAAGAGTGGAATTCGGTGCTGCTCAGTGCCGGTTCGGACGCTGCCTTCACGCAGAAATATCAAAACTATACCGCCGCCAACGTTGCCGATTTCCTGCTGCGCGACACATCCAACCCGTCGAGCACGATGACGTCGATCGAAACGGCCCGTAACAATGCCCGCATGGTGCGCACCGCATTGACGCGCGAGACCTGGGAAAGCATCAACGAAGCCTGGATGTCGCTGAAGCGCATGCTGGCCAAGCCGATCGACGAACGCGACCTACCCAGCGTGCTCGACGCGATCAAGCGCGAAACGGCGCTGATCCGCGGCTCGTTCTACGGTACCATGCTGCGCAACGAGATCTTCGATTTCTCGCAGCTCGGCACCTATGTCGAACGCGCCGACAACACGGCGCGCATCCTGGACGTGAAATACTACGTGCTGTTGCCGTCGATCTCGTGGGTCGGCTCCACGCTCGATAATTACCAGTGGGAATCGATCCTGCGCTCGGTGTCGGCGCATCGCTCCTATCGCTGGGTCTACGAGGCCGACTACAAGCCGACCAACATTGCCGACTATCTGATCCTCAACGTTCGCATGCCGCGCTCACTGACCTTCTGCTACCGTTTCCTGACGGAGCATCTCAGATTCCTGGGTGATGATTATGGTGAGCGCCATGCCTGTCATGTGACAGCCGGCAAGACCCAGGCCATGCTGGCCGCCGGCTCGATCAAGGACATATTCGACGCCGGCCTGCATGAATTCCTGGCCAATTTCATCCGCGACAACATCAGGCTCGGCGACGAGATCGCGCAGGACTACAGGTTTTATTGAGCATGATCCCGGAAAGTGGAAGCCGGTTTTCGGAAAAGATCATGCTCTGGGGACGAGAGCAATGCGGCTGAAGATCACTCACCGGACCGAATACCGCTACGATGCGCCGGTGCACTATCTGTTGCAGCGGCTGCGGCTGCTTCCAGTCAGCGGTCCGACACAGACCGTCTTGTCCTGGGCGCTGAAGATCGAAGGGGCGCGCGAAGAGGTGCGCTTCACCGACCATTTCGGCAACGACACGCGGCTTTTGAGCGTCGAAGGTGAGCGCGACTTCATCACCGTCGAGGCTTCGGGCGAGGTGGTGACACGCGACACATCAGGCGTCAGCGGGCCACATCAGGGTTTCGCGCCGCTGTGGTTGTTTGGCCAGGAAACGCCGTTAACCACGATAGGCGGCGGTATTCGCGAACTCGCGGCCTCGGTCGGCGAGGGGGCCGATATCGAAAGGTTGCACCGGCTGATGGCGGCGATCGGCGAGCGCGTCGCCTATACGCCGGGCACCACCAACGCGGCGACCCCGGCCGAGGACGCGCTGGCGCTCAAGACCGGCGTCTGCCAGGACCACAGCCACATCTTTGCCGCCGCCGCGCGGGCCATGGGGTTTCCGGCCCGCTACGTCAGCGGCTATTTGATGATGGATGCGGCGGTCGAGCAGGCGGCGAGCCATGCCTGGGCCGAAGCGCATGTTGCGGGCCTTGGCTGGGTCGCGTTCGACGTCGCCAACGGCATTTCGCCCGACGAACGCTATGTGAAGGTGGCAACCGGCCGTGATTACCGCGATGCCACGCCCGTATCAGGAATTCGACTGGGACAAGCGGAAGAACAGCTTGCGGTGACCGTCACCGTGGAGCAGTAATCCCCGGCAAGATTTGCTGCCAAAGGGATTCGATGACCTATTGCGTCGGCTTGAAGATCGATCGCGGGCTCGTGTTCATGTCGGACACGCGCACCAATGCCGGCATGGATTCGATCTCTACCTTCAAGAAGATGCATGTCTGGGAGCAGCCGGGCGAGCGCGTCATCGTGCTGATGTCGGCCGGCAATCTGGCGACGACGCAAGCTGTCGTCAGCCTGCTCGACGAGCGCACCAAGGCGGTGGCCGATCGCCACGCCACGCTGCTTGAAACGCCGTCGATGTACCAGACGGTGCGGTTGGTCGGCGACACCGTCAAGGAAGTCATCGCCAGTTCGTCGCCGGCGGGCGAAAAGGCCGATTCCTACTTCAATGCCTCCTTCATCCTCGGCGGCCAGATCAAGGGCAGCGCGCCGCGGCTGTTCATGATCTATCCGGAAGGCAATTTCATCGAATCGACCGAAGACACGCCGTTCTTCCAGATCGGCGAAACCAAATATGGCAAGCCGATCATCATCCGCGCCTATGAGAAGGCGATGAGTTTCGCCGAGACGGTGAAACTGCTGCTGGTGTCGTTCGACTCGACGCTGAAATCGAACCTGTCGGTCGGTCTGCCGCTCGACCTGCTGTTCTACGAAAAGGACGCCTTCAAGGTCAGCCTGAAGAAGCGGATCGCCCAGGACGACCAATATTATCGGACGATCTCGGACGGCTGGTCGAATGCACTGAAGGCTGCTTTTGCCAGCCTGCCTGACTTTCCCGAGTGAAAGCCTCCGTTTTTCGTGCTCTTTGATCGCTGGGCTCGATCTGACGGAGAGCAAGATGAATAGCAACGAATTCCGGGAATGGTCGCTGCGCGCGGCCGAATGGGGTGCCGACTACAGGAGCACACTTCGCGAAAGACCGGTGCGGCCGCTCGTCGAGCCGGGCGAAATCTCCAGAAGCATCGACGTCTCGCCGCCGGAACATGGCGAAACGATGCAGGCAATCTTCGCCGACTTCGAGCGCAAAATCCTGCCCGGCATGACGCATTGGCAGCATCCGCGCTTCTTCGCCTATTTCCCGGCCAATGCCGCACCGGTCTCGGTGGTGGCCGAATATCTGGTCTCGGTTATGGCCGCGCAATGCATGCTCTGGCAAACTTCGCCGGCAGCGACCGAACTCGAGACGTGCGTCGTCGACTGGATGCGTCAGGCGCTCGGCCTGCCGGATGGGTTTTCCGGCGTCATGCAGGATTCGGCATCGTCGGCGACGCTTGCCGCCGTGCTGACCATGCGCGAGCGCGCGCTCGACTGGCAGGGCAACAAGAAGGGCCTGCAAGGCCAGCCGGTATTGCGCGTCTATTCTTCCGATCAGGTCCACACCTCCATCGACCGGGCGATCTGGGTGTCGGGCGTCGGCGAGGACAATCTCGTGCGCATTCCGGTTGGCGGCCGCTTCCGCGCCATGGATGTCGCAGCTCTCGAAGCGGCTGTCGTCGCCGACCGGCAGGCGGGCATGCTGCCGGCCGGCATCATCGCCTGCGTCGGCGGCACCAGCACTGGCGGCACCGATGATATCGCCGGCGTCGCCGCGGTGGCGAAACGGCACGGCCTCTATCTGCATGTCGATGCCGCCTGGGCCGGATCGGCGATGATCTGTCCGGAATACCGGCATTTCTGGGCGGGCGTGGAGCAGGCGGATTCCATCGTCTTCAACCCGCACAAATGGCTGGGCGCGCAGTTCGACTGCTCGATCCAGTTCATCCGCCGGCCGGAAGACCTGGTGCGGACGCTGGCCATCAAACCGGACTACCTGGAGACGCATGGGCGCGACGGCATCATCAACTATTCCGAATGGTCGGTGCCGCTCGGGCGGCGCTTTCGCGCACTGAAACTCTGGTTCCTGCTGCGCGCCCACGGGCTGGAAAATCTGCGGACCATGATCCGCAACCATGTCGCCTGGAGCGAAGGGCTGGCCGAGCGGCTGGCCAGGGAACCGGATTTCGAGATCGTCTCGGAGCCGATGCTGTCGCTGTTCTCGTTCCGGCATTTGGCGGCCGGCATCGATTCGGACGAACACAACCTGCGGCTGGTCAACGCGATCAACGACGATGGCCGCATCTACCTGACGCAGACACGGGTGGACGGGCAGGTCGCGATCCGCTTTCAGGTTGGTCAGTTCGAGACGACGGCGGCGGATGTCGACACCGCATTCGGGGTCATCACCGAAATCGCCCGCCGGCTGGCCTGAAAATTGGTCGGCAAAGTTGCGTCGAGGTTTGTTTTTGGACGTATGCGTTTTTCGTTAGCCGCCCCATGCCTTTTCACCGCTTTCGTTTTTCGCTATAGACAAGGAAAACGAAAACGGGAGGTCACCGATGTATCTGTCGCCGCGTCATTCCGAGATCATCCAGATGGCGAAGGACAATGGCCGCGTGCTGGTCGAGGATCTGGCAACGCATTTCAACGTGACGCCGCAGACCATCCGCAAGGACCTCAACGATCTGTGCGACCAGCGCCTGCTTTCCCGTATCCATGGCGGGGCGCTGTTCCCGTCCGGCATCGAGAACATGGAATATGAGGCGAGGCGCAAGATCGCCGCCGACGAGAAGGAGGCGATCGGCCGCGCCGCAGCCAGGCTGATCCCGGACAACGCCTCGCTGTTCATCAATATCGGCACCACGACGGAGTCGGTCAGCAAGGCGCTTCTCGATCATGCCGGCCTGATGGTCATCACCAATAATATCAATGTTGCCAACAGGATGCGTATATATCCTTCCATCGAAGTTGTTATTGCCGGCGGCGTCGTGCGCGGTTCGGACGGCGGTGTGGTCGGCGAAGCGGCGGTCGATTTCATCAGGCAGTTCAAAGTCGACTATGCGGTGATCGGCGCCTCGGCGATCGACCATGACGGTGCGTTGCTCGATTTCGATTTTCGCGAGGTGAAGGTGGCGCAGGCGATCATCGCCAATGCCCGGCATGTCATCCTCGTTTCCGACCAGACCAAGTTCGAGCGGACGGCGCCGGTTCGCATCGGCCACCTGTCGCAGGTCAACACTTTCATCACCGACCGCTGCGACATCCCGTCGGTGCGCAAGATCTGCCAGGAAGCAGAGGTTCAACTGATCGAAACCTCGCTCTCCTAGATGGGGACCGTTGACGGTGCCGTTGCGGCAACTCCTGCTGTTTATATTTCGTTTGACATTCGTTCCTATTTCGAAATAATCCCGACAAGGTTTCGTAAAAACCTAAAAATGCTGCAATGCGAAATCCGGGAGGACTTTTTGTGAGCGCATCCCCGATCCATGACATCTTCGTCATCGGTGGCGGTATCAACGGCTGCGGCATTGCCCGCGATGCCGTTGGGCGCGGCTTCTCGGTTTTTCTTGCCGAGATGAACGATCTGGCCAGCGGCACGTCCTCGGGCTCGACCAAACTGATCCATGGCGGCTTGCGCTATCTGGAGTTCTATGAGTTCCGCCTGGTGCGCGAGGCGCTGATGGAGCGCGAGATCCTCTGGAAGAACGCGCCGCACATCATCTGGCCGATGCGCTTCGTGCTGCCCTATGCCAAGGGCCTGCGCCCGGCCTGGCTGATCAGGCTCGGCCTTTTCCTCTACGACCACATTGGCGGGCGCAAATTGCTGCCGGCGACCAAGACGCTGGACATGGCAAACGACCCAGCCGGCAAGCCGCTGAAGCCGTTGTTTCGCAGGGCCTTCGAATATTCCGACGGCTGGGTCAACGATGCGCGGCTGGTGGCGTTGAACGCCCGCGACGCCGCCGATCGCGGCGCAACGATCCGAACCCGCACGAAAGTCGTCGACGCACGCCGTGAAGGCGAGTTCTGGACGGTCAGGCTGCAAAACACGCAGACCGGCGACACCGAGGAGGTCAAGGCGCGGCTTTTGGTCAACGCCGCCGGCCCATGGGTCGACCACGTGCTGTCGGCTACGGTCGGCTTGAACGACGTGCACAATGTCCGGCTGGTACAGGGCAGCCATATCGTTATCAGCAAGAAATTCGACGATCCGCGCGCCTATTTCTTTCAGAACAAGGATGGCCGCATCATCTTTGCCATCCCCTACGAGGAAGAGTTCACGCTGATCGGCACCACCGACCAGGACTTTTCCGGCGACCCGCATGACGTGAAGATCAGCGACGCCGAGACCGACTACCTCTGTGCTGCGGCGAGCGAATATTTCGCGCAACCGGTCAAGCGTTCGGACATCGTCTGGACTTATTCCGCCGTGCGCCCGCTTTATGACGACGGCGCCTCGAAGGCGCAGGAAGCGACCCGCGATTATGTGCTGAAGACCGACGGCGGCGAAGGCAGGGCGCCGATCGTCAACACCTTCGGCGGCAAGATCACCACCTATCGGCGGCTGTCGGAATCGATGCTCGAGAAAATCGAGGGTTTTCTCGGCAAGCGCGGCAGGCCGTGGACGGCAAACGCGCCGCTGCCGGGCGGCGATTTCCCGGCGCGCGGCTTCGACGCCGAAGTGGCGAAACTGAAGACGGCCTATCCGTTCCTCGATGCGCGTCTGGCGCGCCGCCTGACCCGGCTTTACGGCACTCGCGCAAGGATGCTGCTGGGCCTCGCCAGGTCGAATGCCGACCTTGGCCGCAACTTTGGCGCCGATCTCTACGAGGCCGAGGTGCGCTACCTCGTTCAAAATGAATGGGCGATGACGGCCGAAGATGTATTGTGGCGCAGGACCAAGCGCGGCCTGCAACTGAGCCGCGAGCAGGCGGCAGCGCTCGACGAATTCATGCGCGGGATAAGCCGGCGCCATGTCGCGGCTGCCGAATAGTCATGCAGAAAGCCTAGGAGGAGGCATCATGCTGGAACTGAGAAACGTGTCGAAGACGGTCGGCGCGGCGGAGCACATACGCGACGTGTCGCTGACGCTTCAGCATGGCTCGCTCAACGTCCTGCTCGGTCCGACGCTTTCCGGCAAGACCAGCCTGATGCGGCTGATGGCCGGCCTTGACGTGCCGACATCCGGCTCGGTCTGGTTCGATGGCAAGGATGTCACCGGCATCCCGGTGCAGAGGCGCAACGTCGCCATGGTCTACCAGCAGTTCATCAACTATCCGGCGATGACCGTTTACGAGAATATCGCCTCGCCGCTGAGGGTGGCCGGTGCCGAGCGGGCAAAGATCGACAAGGAGGTGCGCAATGCCGCAGCCCTTCTCAAGCTGACGCCCTTTCTCGACCGCACGCCGCTCAGCCTCTCCGGCGGTCAGCAGCAGCGCACCGCGCTGGCGCGCGCCATCGTCAAGAACGCCAGCCTCGTGCTGCTCGACGAGCCGCTCGCCAACCTCGACTACAAGCTGCGCGAGGAGTTGCGCGCGGAATTGCCGAAGATTTTTGCGGCAACCGGCACCATCTTCGTCTACGCCACGACCGAGCCGCACGAAGCCTTGCTGCTCGGCGGCAACACGGCGACGCTTTCCGAAGGCCGCATCACCCAGTTCGGCCCGACGATCGACGTCTTCCGCAGGCCGAACGACCTCGTCACGGCCAGGACGTTCGCCGATCCGCCGCTCAACACGATCGTGCTGAAGAAGAGCGGTTCGAGCTTCCTTCTCGAAGGTGGGGTGAGCCTCCCGGTGCCGGCTGAACTCGTCGGTATTGCCGATTCGAGTTACACGATCGGCTTCCAGCCCCACCATCTCTCCCTTGCCCGGCCGAGCCCGTCGGCGGTGGCGGTGAGAGCCAAGGTCTCGGTCACCGAGATCACCGGGTCTGAAAGTTTCGTGCATCTCGATTTCGCCGATGTCCGCTGGGTCATGCTTGAGCACGGCATCCTGGTGTTCGAGCCGGACCAGACCATCGAGGTGTTCATCGACCCGCGGCACATCATGGTGTTCGACGCGAACGGCCGCTCGGCCGCGCCGCCACAGAAGCTGGCGGCTTGAGGAGGAGGGCACATGGCGCGCATCGACTGCAATCACATCCGCCACGCCTACGGGCCGCATCCGAAGTCGGACAAGGACTATGCGCTGAAGGAGGTGCATCACGCCTTCGAGGACGGCGGCGCCTATGCGCTGCTGGGGCCGTCGGGCTGCGGCAAGACCACGCTGCTCAACATCATTTCCGGCCTGTTGTATCCGTCGCACGGCGAGCTTCTGTTCGACGGCAAGGACGTCACCAATCTGTCGACGCAGGAGCGCAACATAGCTCAGGTGTTCCAGTTCCCGGTCATCTACGACACCATGACCGTCTACGACAATCTGGCCTTCCCGCTGCGCAACCGCGGCGTTGCGGAACCCGACGTCGACCGCAAGGTGCGTGAAACCCTTGACATGACCGGTCTGGCCGACATGGCCAAGCGAAAGGCGAGAGGGCTGACCGCCGACCAGAAGCAGAAGATCTCGCTCGGACGCGGGCTGGTGCGCTCCGATGTCAACGCGATCCTGTTCGATGAGCCGCTGACCGTCATCGACCCGCATATGAAATGGGTGCTGCGTTCGCAGTTGAAGCAGTTGCACAGGCGCTTCGGCTTCACCATGGTCTATGTCACGCACGACCAGACCGAGGCGCTCACCTTCGCCGAAAACGTCGTCGTCATGTATGAGGGCGAGATCGTTCAGATCGGCTCGCCAGCCGAACTGTTCGAGCGCCCCAAGCATACATTCGTCGGCTATTTCATCGGCTCGCCGGGCATGAACGTCATGCCGGTCGCGGTCGAAGGCAGGAGCGCGCGGCTCGGCAGCCAGACGATCGAATTGCCGGGCGCGCCCAAGGCCGGGATCACCGGTGCGATCGAACTCGGCATCCGCCCCGAATATGTCAGGCTTGGCGCCAGCGGCATGCCGGTTTCAATCCGCAAGGTTGAGGATATCGGCCGCCACAAGGTGGTGCGCGCCAGTTTCGAAGGCCGCGACATCGCGGCGATTATCGGCGAGGACGAGGACATTCCCGCCGATCCGAAGATCGCTTTCGACCCGGCCGGCATCAACATCTATGCCGATTCCTGGCGCGTCGAGATGGGAGGCTGAGCATGGGAAGGACCTGGAACAACAAGGCCTGGTTCATGGTGCTGCCGGTGCTGTTGCTGGTGGCTTTCTCGGCGATCATCCCGCTGATGACGGTCGTGAATTATTCGGTGCAGGACACTTTCGGCAACAACGTCTTCTTCTGGGCGGGCTCGGAATGGTTCGAGGAAATCCTGCATTCCGACCGGTTTTGGGAAGCGATGGGCCGCAACCTGATCTTCTCGGCCATCATCCTGGTCATCGAGATTCCACTCGGCATCTTCATTGCGCTCAACATGCCGAAGAAGGGCTGGGGCGTTCCGGTCTGCCTGGTGCTGATGGCGCTGCCGCTGCTCATCCCGTGGAACGTCGTCGGCACGATCTGGCAGGTGTTCGGCCGCGTCGACATCGGCCTGCTCGGATATTCGCTGCGGGCGCTCGGCTTCGACTACAACTATGTCAACGACCCGTTCGACGCCTGGATCACCGTCATTGTCATGGACGTCTGGCACTGGACGAGCCTCGTAGTCCTGCTCTGCTACGCAGGATTGGTTTCGATCCCCGACGCCTATTACCAGGCTGCCAAGATCGATGGGGCGTCGCGCTGGGCGATCTTCCGCTACATCCAGTTGCCGAAGATGAACCGGGTGCTGCTGATCGCGGTTCTGCTGCGCTTCATGGACAGTTTCATGATCTATACCGAACCGTTCGTCGTCACCGGCGGCGGGCCCGGCAACACCACCACTTTCCTGTCGATCGATCTGGTGAAGCTGGCCATCGGCGAGTTCAACCTCGGTGAGGCGGCGGCCATGTCGATCATCTATTTCCTGATTGTCATGCTCCTGTCCTGGGTGTTCTACACCGTCATGACAGCCTACGACGAGGAGCGGTGAGATGGCGCGCCTCGACGAAACCACGGCCAACGAACGAACGCTGATGCGGCAGACCCCCGCTACAGCGGAAGCGCAGACGGCGAACGCCGCGCTGGCCCGCAAGATGCGGCGACGCGGCGAGGAGTCACGGTTCTGGTGGCTGGTGCCGACGATCTACATCATCTTCCTGATGCTGCCGATCTACTGGCTGGTCAATATGAGCTTCAAGACCAACCAGGAGATCCTCGGCGCCTTCTCGCTTTGGCCGAGAAACCCGACGCTTGCCAATTACGCGGTCATTTTCAATGATCCGTCGTGGTACAGGGGCTACATCAACTCGATCATCTATGTGGTTATGAACACGGTGATTTCCGTCGCCGTGGCGCTACCGGCAGCCTATGCCTTCTCGCGCTACCGCTTCCTCGGTGACAAGCACCTGTTTTTCTGGCTGCTGACCAACCGCATGGCGCCGCCGGCGGTGTTCGCGCTGCCGTTCTTCCAGCTCTATTCGGCTTTCGGCCTGATCGACACGCACATCGCCGTGGCGCTGGCGCACTGCCTGTTCAACGTGCCGCTGGCGGTCTGGATCCTTGAAGGCTTCATGTCGGGCGTGCCGAAGGAGATTGACGAGACCGCCTATATCGACGGCTATTCCTTCCCGCGCTTCTTCCTCAGGATATTCATGCCGCTGATCGCGAGCGGTGTCGGCGTGGCCTGCTTCTTCTGCTTCATGTTCTCGTGGGTGGAGCTGCTGATCGCGCGGACGCTGACCACGACCGCGGCAAAACCGATCGCCGCGATCATGACGCGCACGGTCTCGGCCTCGGGCCTCGACTGGGGTGTGCTCGCTGCAGCCGGCGTGCTCACCATCCTTCCGGGCGCGCTCGTCATCTGGTTCGTGCGAAACTATATCGCCAAGGGCTTTGCCCTGGGGAGGGTGTGATGAAACGAACGCAAGAGTTCATGCGCAACACTATCGCCAAGGGCTTTGCCCTGGGGAGGGTTTGATCATGAGCTTCTCCTGGATGGCCTGGACCTGGCCGACCGCCGCCTTCTTCGGCACCATCTTCCTGCTGCTCTGCGGCATGGCGGTCTGGGAATATGCCTCGCCTGGCGGCAATCCGCGCATCGGCGTCTTGCGCTTCGAGACGACGCGGGGCGACCGTCTCTTCCTATCGCTGCTTGGCAGCGCCTTTATCCATCTCGCTTGGCTGGGTCTTGTCGGACCCAACCTGTGGTGGGCTCTCGCTCTCTCCGTGGTCTACGCCATCGGCGTGTTCCGCTACGTATAGAGGGGGAAACTGTTGGAGCATCCCCGGGGGCTGCTCCAGATAGCACTTGGAACTGAACAGTGGAGGAAATACATGCGAAGGCAATTTCTGACGTCAACGACTGCTCTGGTCCTGCTCCTCGGAGCCGGCCAGGCCTATGCCGGAATGGACGAAGCCAAGGCGTTTCTCGACGCCGAGATCAAGGACCTGTCGACGCTCGATCGCGCCGGCCAGGAAGCCGAGATGCAGTGGTTCATCGATGCTGCAAAGCCCTTTGCGGGCATGGACATCAAGGTCGTCTCGGAAACCATCGCGACGCACTCTTATGAATCGGCGACGCTGGCCAAGGCGTTCACCGACATCACCGGCATCAAGATCACCCATGATCTGATCGGCGAAGGCGATGTTGTCGAAAAGCTGCAGACGCAAATGCAGTCGGGCGAAAACATCTACGACGCCTATGTCAACGACTCCGACCTGATCGGCACCCATTGGCGCTACCAGCAGGCACGCAGCCTGACCGACTGGATGGCGAACGAGGGCAAGGACGTCACCAACCCGAACCTCGACCTCGCCGACTTCATCGGCACCAAGTTCACGACGGCTCCGGACGGCGACCTTTACCAACTGCCCGACCAGCAGTTCGCCAACCTTTACTGGTTCCGCTACGACTGGTTCAACGACGAGAAGAACAAGGCGGACTTCAAGGCGAAGTACGGCTACGACCTCGGCGTTCCCGTCAACTGGTCGGCCTATGAGGACATCGCCGAATTCTTCACCGGCCGCGAGATCGACGGCAAGAAAGTCTACGGCCATATGGACTACGGCAAGAAGGACCCGTCGCTCGGCTGGCGCTTCACCGATGCCTGGCTTTCGATGGCCGGCAATGGTGACAAGGGGCTGCCGAATGGTCTTCCGGTGGACGAATGGGGCATCAAGGTCGACGAGAAGTCGCGGCCGGTCGGCTCCTGCGTGGCTCGCGGCGGTGACACCAACGGTCCAGCGTCGGTCTATGCCATCCAGAAATATCTCGACTGGATGAAGGCTTACGCTCCGGCCGCTGCCCAGGGCATGACCTTCTCGGAATCCGGGCCAGTTCCGGCGCAGGGCGAAATTGCCCAGCAGATGTTCATGTACACGGCCTTCACCGCCAACATGGTGGAGGACGGCCTTCCCGTCGTGAACGAGGACGGTACGCCGAAATGGCGCTTCGCTCCGTCGCCGCATGGCGTGTACTGGAAGGACGGGATGAAGCTCGGCTACCAGGACGTGGGTTCGTGGACGCTGCTCAAGTCGACGCCTGACGACCGCGCCAAGGCAGCCTGGCTCTACGCGCAGTTCGTCACCTCGAAGACAGTCGATGTTAAGAAAGCCCATGTCGGCCTGACGCTGATCCGCGAGAGCACGATCCAGCACAAGAGCTTCACGGACCGCGCCCCGAAGCTCGGCGGCCTGATCGAGTTCTACCGCTCGCCGGCCCGCGTCCAGTGGTCGCCGACGGGTACGAACGTCCCTGACTATCCGAAGCTGGCGCAGCTTTGGTGGCAGGCGATCGGCGACGCCTCGTCGGGTGCCAAAACTCCGCAGGAGGCGATGGACTCGCTCTGTGCCGAGCAGGAAGAGGTGCTTGAGCGCCTCGAGCGCGCCGGCGTGCAGGGCGACATCGGACCGAAACTCGCCGAGGAAAAAACCCTCGAGGAGTGGAACGCCGATGCCGTCGCCAAGGGCAATCTCGCGCCGCAGCTGAAAATCGAGCCGGAGAAGGACAAGCCGCAGACCATCAACTACGACGAGCTGGTCAAGAGCTGGAGCAACTGAGCATCGGTCCGGGCGTTCGCGCCCGCATCACACCAATCGGGGGAGGCGGCATCTTGCCGTCTCCCCTGTTTGCGCCGAGGGAGTGAGAATGACTGGCTTTATCCTAGCAATCGACCAGGGGACGACGTCGAGCCGGGCGATCCTGTTCGACGGTGACATGAAGGTCGTAGGCAGCGGCCGGAAGGAATTCACCCAGCATTATCCGGCCTCCGGCTGGGTAGAGCATGATCCGGAGGAAATCTGGTCGAGTGTTTTGGCGACGACGAAAGCTGCGCTGAAGAGCGCCGGCCGCGATGCATCGGATGTCGCGGCAATCGGCATCACCAACCAGCGCGAGACCGTCGTCATCTGGGACAGGGCGACCGGCAGGCCGATCCATAACGCGATCGTCTGGCAGGACCGCCGCACCGCGCCGCTGTGCCAGAAATTGAAGAAGCAGGGACTGGAGAAGAAGTTCACCAGGAAGACCGGCCTGCTGCTCGATCCCTATTTCTCCGGTACCAAGATCGCCTGGATGCTGGACAAGGTGAAGGGCGCCAGAAAACGCGCCGAGAAAGGCGAATTGCTGGCTGGCACCATCGACAGCTTTCTGATCTGGCGGCTGACCGGCGGCAAGGTGCACGCAACCGATGCCACCAATGCCTCGCGCACGCTGGTCTACAACATCGAAAGGAATGTATGGGACGACGAACTCCTGGCCATTCTCGGCATACCGGCAAAAATGCTGCCGCAGGTGAAGGATTGCGCCGACGACTATGGGTTCACGGAGAAAAGCCTGTTCGGCGCAGAGATAAAAATCCTCGGTGTTGCCGGCGACCAGCACGCGGCGACTATCGGCCAGGCCTGTTTCGAGCCGGGCATGATGAAATCGACCTATGGCACGGGCTGCTTCGCGCTGCTCAACACCGGCAGCGATCTGGTGCGTTCGAAGAACCGTCTGTTGACGACCATTGCCTACAGGCTGAACGGCAAGACCACCTATGCGCTGGAAGGGTCGATCTTCATCGCCGGTGCTGCCGTGCAATGGCTGCGCGACGGCATCAAGGTGATCGGCAAGGCCGAGCAGAGCGGCGTGCTGGCGGCGAGCGCCGACCCGACCCAGCAAGTCTATCTGGTGCCGGCTTTCGTCGGGCTTGGCGCGCCGCATTGGGACGCCGAGGCGCGTGGCGCCATCTTTGGGCTGACCCGCAATTCTGGCCCGGCGGAATTTGCCCGTGCCGCACTCGAATCCGTTGCGTTCCAGACGCGCGACCTGCTCGACGCGATGCGCAAGGACTGGAAGGGCGCGTCGGCGAAGACCGTTCTCAGGGTCGATGGCGGCATGGTGGCGTCGGACTGGACGATGCAGCGGCTTGCCGACATCCTCGATGCGCCGGTCGACCGTCCGACCATCCTGGAGACGACGGCGCTCGGCGCGGCATGGCTGGCCGGCTCGAAGGCGGGCGTCTGGCCGAAGACAAGGGAATTCGCCAGGAGCTGGGCGCTGGAGCGACGGTTTCGACCGGACATGGATGCATCGGTCCGTTCCGCAAAGCTGGCGGGTTGGCGCCATGCTGTGCGCCGGACACTGAGCACGCTGTAGATTCGCACAGCAAAGAGCCTGCGCCGTTACCGGCGCAGGCTCTTTCAACAACCCGTTCCTTGTTATCAATAGGGCGAGATGCACTGCCGGCGGGGGCCATAGTAAGGCTTAAACGTGTTGTCGTAGGCCCGGTAAGATCTGTAGCGGCTGTAGCACCACTCCACGTGCGCATCGCCGCGATAGATGCGGCGGCTCTGGTTGTTGATGATTGCGCCGGTGATCAGCGCGCCGGTAGCGAAGGCCGCCAGCGGGAACCAGAAGTCGTTGTAGCGGCGATAGCCAGGACGATAGTAGCGATAGCCGCGATAGCCGCGCCAATACCTGAAATCGTCGTTACGGGCGAAACGACGAAAATCGCGGCGGGAAAAATCGCGGCGGGAGAAATCGCGGCGGGAGAAATCGCGACGGAACTCGCGGCGAGAGAAATCGCGACGGAAATCACGGCGAGAGAAATCGCGACGGAAATCACGGCGAGAGAAATCGCGACGGAAATCACGGCGGAAATCGCGACGCGAGAAATCCCGGTTCCTCCACCTCCACCGTTCATCCTGAACGGTCTGGACATCCGACGAGACGTTCTGACCCAGCGGCACGTAGATGGGCTGGGCGTTGACGGGCACGATCTGCGCTACAGCGAATGATGCTGACAGCACGGTCGCCAGCAAGCCCGACATGATCCTGTTCATGGCCTTCTCCTTGATAGCGTCGTCCCTTGTAGCGACAAAAACGGGCAGGTTGCGCAATTGTTCCGCGAAAAATAGCAAGCTGCTGATTTGTAATACGTCTCGGCATTTGTGCGAGACGGCCGCTCCGATCTGGTCGAGACGGTTTGCGAGGCGTCATGAGACCGCGAAAAGTCCGGCTCGCGGGGCCTCTTTTTCCGGTTGACCGTTCGTGACACTCTCCCTATGTTCCGCGCAATTTCGAGGGCGGCATCCTGAGCCCGCGGGAGCGCGTAGCTCAGCCGGTAGAGCAACTGACTTTTAATCAGTAGGTCCAGGGTTCGAATCCCTGCGCGCTCACCATTTTTTCTCTGAAAATCAACAGGTTAGCGTTCCTGTTCCCGGTCTAAAGCGAGATGCTTCATGACGCCTTGGGTTTTCCAGCAGCGTCGAGCCAGGTTCTCTCAAGAATCGTCTCGATCACACCAGCGAGACATTGCCGCCGGCGTGGCGCTCCAGCCGGCCGGCTAGGTCGAGTTCCAGCAGCACCATGAAAATCTGGGCGGGATGCAGGCCGGTGTGGCGGATGATTTCGTCGATCGCCACCGGCGTTGGGCCGAGCGCTTCGATGACGCGGGCGCGGTCGCCTTCGCCGGGTGGCGGCGTTGCCGAAAAGTCGGGCGGCTCTTCGAACGACGCCGTCCTTGGCGCCAGTGCGCCGACCAGCGGCGCGATCGCACCGGTAATGTCCGATGCCTCGGTGACCAGGGTGGCGCCGTCCTTGAGCAAGGCGTTGGCGCCGGCGGCGCGCGGATCGAGCGGCGAGCCGGGGACGGCGAAGACCAGCCGGCCCATCTCGCCGGCAAGCCTGGCGCTGATCAGCGAGCCGGAGCGCAGCGCCGCCTCGACCACGACCAGCCCCAATGCCGCACCGGCGACAAGGCGGTTGCGGCGCGGGAAATCCTGGGCGCGCGGCTGCCAGCCAAAGGGCATCTCTGAAATTATGGCGCCGCCGCGCTCGGCAATCTCGTCGCACAGTGCGGCATTCTCGGGCGGGTAGGGCTGGTCGAGGCCGCCGGCCAGCACACCGATCGTGCCTGACGCAAGGCTGCCCTGATGTGCTGCCGTGTCGATGCCGCGCGCCAGGCCGGAGACGATGCCGAAGCCGTCGCGGCCGAGTTCGGCGGCGAGCGTCCGCGCCATCTTGATGCCGGCCAGCGAGGCATTGCGGGCGCCGACTATGGCGACCGCCGGCAGCCGGAACACCGCGCCTTCGCCCTTGACCGCGAGCAGCGGCGGCGGATGGTCCATGCTTTTCATCAGCGGCGGATAGTCGGCCTCGCCAATGCCGACGAAGCGGGCGCCGGCGCGCCGTGCGGTCTCCAGTTCCGCCTCGGCCTCGGCCATCGTCGGGATGCGGACGGTCTTTCTGGCGCCGCCCGAAACCATCAGCTCGGGCAGCATCTCGAACGCCGTCTCGGCCGAGCCAAAACGGTTGATCAGGTCGCGAAAGGTGGCGGGGCCGACATTCGGCGTGCGGATCAAACGAAGCCAGCTCAACCGCTGCCGGTCGCTGAGCCGCGTCCCGGCGGCGCGCTGGCTCACTCCCTGGCTCCGATCTTGTTCTCGGTGCCGGCTAGCAGCCGGGTAATGTTGGCCCGGTGTTTTATGATGGCGATCAGGCTCATCAGCGCGAACAGCCCGGCAATCTCGGGCGTGCTGAGGACATAGAGCGAGATCGGCACGACGATTGCTGCCGTCAGCGCCGCCAGCGAGGAATAGCGGAACAGGAAAGCCATGGCCAGCCAGACGACGGCAAAGATCAGCGCCACCTGCCAGGCAAGAGCGATCAGCACGCCGAGATAGGTGGCGACCCCCTTGCCGCCCTTGAAACCGAGCCAGACCGGGAAGAGATGGCCGAAAAAGGCGCCGAGGCCGGCCCAGAGCCCGAGCTCCGGGGCAAAGTAACCGGCGATCAGCACCGCCGCCGTGCCTTTCAGCGCGTCGAGCAGCAGCGTGGCGGCAGCCAGGCCCTTGTTGCCGGTGCGCAGCACATTGGTGGCGCCGATATTGCCGGAGCCGATGTTGCGGACGTCGCCAAGGCCAGCGGCACGGGTGATCAGGAGGCCGAACGGGATCGAGCCGAGCAGATAGCCGAACACCAGCGCCAAGACGATGCCGTAAGCCATTGTTCCCCCGGATATGCCCTAAAGCGCGTCGCGTTTGACCGGCCTCATGCGACGCGCTTTAGGTTGTTCTCTTATGCATGTCGTAATTGCAAAACCGCTGCGCACCCTCGGGTCAGGTCCGAGGGCATGCTTTTGCGCGACATGCATTAGGCTGAAAACACTGTGCGGCCCGCCACCATCGTTTGCAAGACCTTGCCCTGCAGCCGCGCGCCCTCGAAACAGGTGTTTTTCGAGCGCGAACGGATGCCGCTTTCGCTGACGATCCATGGCTCGTCGAGATCGACCAGCGCAAGGTCGGCGACCGCACCCGGCTTCAGCGTGCCGCCGGGCAGGCCGAACAGTCTTGCCGGCGCAGTGGACAACGTCTCAACCAACCTGAGCAGCGTCATTTCGCCATTGTGGTAGAGCCGCAGCGCCGCGCCGAGCAGCGTTTCCAGTCCGATGGCACCGGCCGCGGCGTCGGCGAAAGGCAGCCGCTTGGTGTCGACGTCCTGCGGGTCGTGCGAGGATACGATGATGTCGATGGTGCCGTCCTTGACCGCCTCGATCATCGCCAGCCGGTCCTCCTCGGCGCGCAGCGGCGGCGTCAGCCGGAAGAAGGTGCGGTATTCGCCGACATCGTTCTCGTTGAGCGACAGATTGTGGATCGAGACGCCTGCCGTGACTTTGGCGCCGTCGGCCTTGGCCCTCGTTACCGCGTTTGCCGCCATCGCAGTCGAAATCTTGGCCGCGTGATAGGCGCCGCCAGTCAGCCGCGCCAGCGCAAGGTCGCGTTCCAGCGGAATGGACTCGGCCTCGCGCGGAATGCCGGCAAGGCCGAGCCAGCTGGCATAGAGGCCTTCGTTCATGACGCCTGACGAAGCGAGTTCAGCGTCCTGGGTTTCATGCGCGATCACGCCGCCGAAATCGCGCGCATAGGTCAGCGCGCGGCGCATCACCAGTGCGCTTGCTATGGTGTGCCGCCCGTCGGTGAAGGCGATCGCGCCGGCCTCGCGCAGCAGGCCGAATTCGGTCATCTCGCGGCCTTCGAGCCCCTTGGTGATCGCCGCCGCCGGAAAGATGTTGACGACGGCCGTATCCTTGGCGGTGCGCAGCACGAATTCGACCAGCGCGACGTTGTCGATCACCGGTTCGGTGTCGGGCATCATGACGATGGAAGTGACGCCGCCGGCGGCCGCCGCCACGCTGGCCGAGGCGATGGTCTCGCGGTGCTCGCCGCCCGGCTCGCCGATGAAGACGCGCGCATCGATCAGGCCGGGAATGATTGCCTTGCCGGCGCAGTCGATGACGGTAGCATCTTGCGGGGCGCCCTGGTTCAAGGCTGCCTTGCCGGCTGCGACGATCTTGCGGCCCTCGACAATGACAGTGCCGACCTCATCGATGCCGCGCGACGGATCAACGATGCGGGCCCGGCTGAAGACCGTTGTGCTCATCGGGCAAGTTCGCGATTGCGGCGGGGATCGAGCAGCGCTTCCATCACCGCCATGCGCACGGCAACACCCATCTCCACCTGTTCCTGGATGACGCTCTGCGGACCGTCGGCGATTTCCGAGGCGATCTCAACGCCGCGGTTCATCGGGCCGGGATGCATGACCAGGGCGCCGTCCTTGGCCGCCTTCAGCTTCTCGGCGTCGAGGCCGAAATAGTGGAAATACTCACGCACCGAAGGCACGAAGGCGCCTTCCATGCGCTCGCGCTGCAGCCGCAGCATCATCACCACATCCGCGTCCTTGAGCCCTTCGGCCATCGAACGGGTGACGATCACGCCCATTTTCTCGATGCCGGCGGGCAAAAGCGTCGACGGCGCCACGACGCGCACCTGCGCGCCGAGCGCATTGAGCAGCATGATGTTGGAACGCGCCACGCGCGAATGCAGGATGTCGCCGCAGATCGCCACGATCAGCTTCGACAGCGGGCCCCTGGCGCGGCGGATGGTCAGCGCGTCGAGCAGCGCCTGCGTCGGGTGCTCATGGGCGCCGTCGCCGGCATTGATCACCGAGCAGCCGACCTTTTGCGCGAGCAGCGCGGCGGCGCCCGCCGACTGGTGGCGGATGATCAGGATGTCGGGATGCATGGCGTTCAGCGTCATCGCCGTGTCGATCAGCGTCTCGCCCTTCTTCACCGAAGAACTGGCCACCGACATGTTCATGACGTCGGCGCCGAGCCGTTTTCCGGCCAGTTCGAACGACGATTGGGTACGGGTCGAAGCTTCGTAGAACAGATTGATCTGGGTGCGGCCACGCAGCGTCGAGGCCTTCTTCTCCGACTGCCGCGAGATCGCGACCGACCGGTCCGCCCTGTCCAGCAAAAGCTCGATGTCGGCGGGGGAAAGATCGCGGATGCCCAGAAGATGGCGGTGAGGGTAGAGTGGCAGGGACGAAGCGTCGGTCATCTCAAGGCGCTGCTATAGGGTGGAGGACCTTTGGCTGCAAGCACCAGCTTTGGATTGCGGCCTTTCTCCCCGGTATTTTCGTCGCGCGCGTTGCGCGGCTTGGGCTATATCTAGCTGATGGCTTCGGATTCGTGGCCTTGTGATGATAAGGACAGTGTGTGACCGACGACGTGACGAACCAGCCGCCGCCGCTGGCAGGCGGCAACGCCTGGCGAGGCGATCCGTTGCTGATCCAGCTTGCCGAGCGTTTTTCCGATCCGGTGCGCAAGGATATCGATGGGCTTGGCCGTTTCGTGCTGACGCAGGAGGCGCAGGAACTGGCTCGCCTCGCCAATGTCGAGACGCCGAAGCTCAGGACCCATGACCGCCAGGGCCGGCGCATCGATCTGGTCGAGTTCCATCCAGCCTATCATGCGCTGATGCGCCGGTCGGTGGCGAACGGACTGCATTCGTCGGTCTGGGAAAATGGCGATGCCGAGATCGGCCGCCGTCATCAGGTGCGGGCCGCCCGTTTCTACCTGACGGCGCAGCTCGAAACAGGGCATCTCTGTCCCATCACCATGACCAGCGCCTCGCTGGCAGCGCTGATGGCAAGCCCAAAACTGTTTCGCGAATGGGCGCCACGGGTGACGACACGCAAATACGACCAGAGCCAGAAGCCGCCGGTCGAAAAAGCCGGGCTGACGCTCGGCATGGGCATGACCGAGAAGCAGGGCGGCACCGACGTCCGCGCCAACGTCACCAGGGCCGAGCGCGCCGGCAGCAGCTTCTATCGGCTGACCGGCCACAAATGGTTCATGTCGGCGCCGATGTCGGATGCGTTCCTGGTGCTTGGACAGGCGCCGGAAGGACTTTCGTGCTTTCTCGTTCCGCGCATTCTCGGCGATGGCTCGGGCAACGGCTTCCGCTTCCAGCGGCTGAAGGACAAGCTTGGCAACCGCTCCAACGCCTCGTCCGAAGTCGAGTTCGTCAATGCCATCGGCGAGATGGTCGGCGAGCCCGGGGCAGGCGTCAAGACGATCATGGATATGGTGACGCTGACCCGGCTCGACTGCGCGATCGCCTCGTCGGCGATCATGCGAGCCGGGCTGGCCGAAGCCGTCCACCACACCCGTCACCGCCAGGTGTTTGGAACCAATCTGATCGAGCAGCCGCTGATGCAGCGCGTGCTGGCCGACATGGCGCTCGACGTCGCCGCCGCCACCGCGCTGTCATTCCGACTGGCGCGCTCTTTCGACGAGGCGGCCGGCGATCGCGGCGAGGCGGCTTTTGCGCGCGCCATGACGCCGGTCGTCAAATACTGGGTCTGCAAGATCGCACCGCCGCTGCTCTATGAGGCGATGGAGTGTCTCGGCGGCAATGGCTATGTCGAGGAGGCCCCGCTCGCCCGCTACTATCGCGAAGCTCCGGTCAACGCGATCTGGGAGGGATCCGGCAATGTCATGGCGCTCGATGTGCTGCGCGTGCTGGGGCGTGCACCCGGCCTGTTCGAGGAGGTGCTGTCCGGCATCGATCGCGATCTCGGCGCCGGCGGACGCGGCACCGTCGGTGTGCTCAAGGCAGCCATGCAGGTCGCGGCAACCGACGAGGGCTCGGCGCGTCTGCTCACCGAGCAACTGGCGCTGTCGGCGGCGGCGGCGGAGCTTCGCAGGCTGGGGGCAGGGCGGATCGCCGACGCCTTCGTCGAGACGCGCCTCGCCGGCCAGTGGCGCAACACCTATGGCATGCTCGATTCACGCCATGACGCGCGCATGATCATCGACACGCTGTACCCACCGGTCACCTGAAGCGACTTCGGCAAGGTTTCTCGTCGTCTGTCACGCCGCTAGATGATTGCGAGCGCGGCGCAAACAATCTGAGACTGTGGGAACTCCCACGTTCGCGCCCGATTAGATAGGGTTGTATACGGCGACGACAGGCTCATGCGCAGCGAGATGGGAATGGCAGTCAATTTCAGCGAGCTTCTGGACGCGTTCGAATTCGTGAACTCCGGCGGAGCCGGCGAAAATCAGGCCTATCTGTGCAAGGAGACAGGCAAGATCTACTGGCATTCCGACTGGGCGGACAATGTTGAAGAACTGCCTGACGACGTCGAGGACAGCGAGAGATACATCGCCATCCCGGACAAGCGCGAGCTCGATCTCGGCAAACCGCTGGTGCTGGCATTCGCGCGCCACCACCTGCCCGACGATTACGACAAGGTTCGAGAGATCTTCAGCCGGTCGGGTGCCTATGCCCGCTTCAAGGATCTTTTGGAGCACAGGGGCGCCATTGATCGATGGTACGAGTTCGAGCAAAAAGCCACGGAAGAGGCGTTGAAGACCTGGTGCGCGGATAACGACATCAAGGTCAGCAGCTGAAGTTGAGGTATCAAGCGTCTGGTGGTGTCAGGATCGTTCCGATGACTGGCCCCAGGGCCTATTGGGGAGCGGGCGAAATCCACGTCCAAGCCACGGTATCAGGCGAGATAACGCTCAACGCCGCTGTGGATGACCGTTAACCTTAACAAATGGTTTCCATTGCGGCGGCAAGCCGCAAAGCCCACTGTCCTGTCTACGGAAGCAGGAACGCTATGCGGCATATATTGAGCTCCTTGACGGCGAACGCGGCGGCGCACAACTCGGCGCTCTCGCGCATTTCAGGCAGCCTGGACGCGAACCTGGGGCTGGACACGAACTTGAGGCCGGACACGCCCTTGAGGGCGGACACGCCCTTGAGGGACAGCTGATGCGCACCTTGTTCGCGCTATGGGCGACGCCGCTCGCCCTGTTCTGGGGCTGGTTCTTCCTGTCGCTCAACGACATCAATTTCGGCTATGTCATGCTGAGCCGCCAATTGCATGACCTCGTTTTCCAGCTCTATGGCGAGATGCTTGGCATCGATCCGGCGCTCATCCCCGGCATGGTGGCGAAGGCCTGCATCCTCGACAGCCTGCTGCTCATGGCGTTCTGGGCGTTTCGCCGGCGCCGGGTGATCGGTGGCTGGATCAGGATAATGCGCGACCGCTATTTCGACCAGGCGTCGACGCCGAGCGCCTGAAGCCGGTCGAGCGCGCCTTGCAGAATGAAGGCCGCCGCGGCCGAATCGATCTTGCCGGCGCGTTTGCGGCGCGAAAAATCCATCTCGATCAGCGTCCGCTCGGCCGCCACCGTCGACAGCCGCTCGTCCCACAAGACGAAGGGCAGGTCGGTCACACCAGCCATGTTACGGGCGAAGGCGCGGGATTTCTGGGCGCGCGGGCCTTCCGACCCGTCCATGTTGACCGGCAGGCCGAGCACCACGGCCCCGACATTCTCTTTCTCCAGCAAGGCGAGCAGCACTGCGGCATCCAGCGAGAATTTCCTGCGCATGATGACGGGACGCGGGTGGGCGAAGGCAAAGCTCCGGTCGGAAACCGCCACGCCAATCGTCTTGTCGCCAAGGTCGAGCCCGGCCAGCGTCTTGCCGCCGCCGAGCCGCGCCGGCAACTCCTCGATGGTGATGATGCTCAACGGCTTTCCTCGGACTACACGCCGCAAAGGACGCTGTGGGACTTTAATTTCACTGCCGGCGTTCTATCCTTTGGCGAAGCAAAAATCGAGGAAGGCATTCATGAAACTGACCTGGTACGGACATTCCGCATTTCGCGTCGAAACCGCCGAGGCGAAAATCCTCATCGATCCCTACCTGATCGGCAATCCGTCATGGACGGGCGGCTGGGAAGAGCCGGCGGAAGGGGTCACCCATGTTCTGTTGACCCACGGCCACAGCGACCACATCAGCGGTGCGCTTGAAGTGCTCGGGAAAAGCGGCGCCATGCTGGTCGCCAATTTCGAGGTCTGCATGTACCTGGTCGGCAAGGGCGTCAGCGACAAGAAGATCAATCCGGGCAATATCGGCGGCACGATCGATTGCGGCGGCTTCACCACCACCTTCGTCCAGGCGCTGCATTCCTCGTCGTTCCCGGGCGACAAGGGCCAGAACACCTATCTCGGCAATCCCGGAGGCCTCGTGCTGCATTTCCAGGAAGACAAGACGCTCTATCATATGGGCGACACCGACATCTTTTCCGACATGGCGCTGATCAACGAACTGCACGAGCCGAAGATCGGCATCGTGCCGATCGGCGACCGCTTCACCATGGGCGGCGCGGTGGCAGCCCTTGCCTGCCGGCGCTTCTTTCAGTTCGAGACGGTCATTCCCAGTCACTTCGGCACGTTTCCGATCATCGACCAGGCCGCCGACAAGTTCGTCGCGGGGTTGGAGGGATCCGGCGTGAAGGTGGCGTTGCCGGAGATCGGCGGGATGATTAGCTTGTAGAAGACGCTAGGTATAAGGCGCCAAAATGGAGTGAAAACATGGTTTTGAGGGGCTTTCTTTTCATTTCTGTTCTTTCTGTGGCCTCCCCGGCTCCCGCCGCGGAGGACTTCATCAAAGGCGTCTATCTCCAGTCCGAGGACCTTTGTGCGCAGGCCAAGAAGTACACACTGGAGGCGCTGATCGACGCCGGCAACATCGTGCTCTCGGCGCGTGGCCTGCAAAGCGTCGAATACGATTGCGAGTTCCTTCAGATCACCAAGGCGACGCTATCGCCGAGTTGGGCGGTGACAGCCATATGTCAGGAGCCGGGACATGTCTTTCCGGACGTTCTCTCCGTAACGCAATTGAGCCCGAAGCAGATCGATCTAATTCCGTCCGACCTGCGGAAGACGAAAGCGAGGCGAGCGGCAACAGCGGCAGCTTTTTCCTCTGCGACGGTGTGGCCCTGCCATAGACCTTCTGGCTGAGTTCTCGGCACGATGCATGTTGCGCGGCACGCGCCGCGCCGCTATAGCGCGGACTGGTTTTCCCGAGGCACAAGCAAATATGTCCGTTGATCTGCAGACAGTGAAGCGCGTCGCGCGTCTCGCCCGCATTGCGGTGAGCGAGGCGGATGCCGAGCGCATGACCGGCGAGTTGAACGCCATTCTCGGCTTTGTCGAGCAGTTGAACGAGGTCGACGTCGCCGGCGTCGAGCCGATGACGTCGGTCATTCCGATGGAGATGAAGAAGCGCCCGGACGTCGTCACCGACGGCAGCAAGGCGGCCGACATCGTCGCCAACGCACCGGCGACCGAAGAGAATTTCTTCCTCGTTCCGAAGGTCGTGGAGTAGCGGGCCGATGGCAATCGAGATCGCCATCGAAACGCCGCTGCAGGACGACGTGCGCGGGCTGGTCAAGGAGCTCAACGACACGCTGCTGGAACTGACGCCGCCGGAGCACTGCTCCCACATGACCGTCGAGCAGATGGCCGACAACGACACGACTGTCTTCATCGCTCGCGACAACGGCCTCGCCATCGGCTGCGGCGCGCTGAAACGCCACGATGGCGCCGTCGGCGAGGTCAAGCGCATGTACACGCGGCCTTCGCATCGCGGGCAGAAGATCGGCGCCGGGATCGTCGAGCGAATCGAGGCGCTGGCGCGCAATGAAGGACTGAAGCGTCTGGTGCTGGAAACCGGCGACCGCCATCCGGCTGCGTGGACCGTCTATGAACGCGCCGGATTTTCGCGCTGCGGCCCGGTGCTGGACTATCCCGATTCCGGGTGGTCGGTGTTTTACGAAAAGAGCCTTGCCTGATGAGCGACCTGACCCACCTGACGATTTCGCAGGCCCGCGCCAAGCTGCGCGCCCGGGAAATCACCGCAACCGAGATCACCGAAGCCTATCTCCAGGCAATCGAGCGGGCCAATCCGGCGCTCAATGCCTATGTCGTCGTAACCGATGACAAGGCGCGCGACATGGCCAGGGCCTCGGACGCAAAGCTTGCGAAGGGCGAGGGCGGGTCTCTCGAAGGCATTCCGCTCGGCGTCAAGGACCTGTTCGGCACCGAAGGCATCCACACCCAGGCCTGCAGCCATGTGCTGGACGGCTTCAAGCCGCACTACGAATCGACCGTCACCGCCAATCTGTGGGCCGACGGCGCGGTCATGCTCGGCAAGCTCAACATGGACGAGTTCGCCATGGGCTCGTCCAATGAGAGCTCCTACTACGGCCCGGTCGTCAATCCATGGCGGCGTTCGCGCGTCGACACGATGGTGATGCCGACCACGCATCAGGGCGATGGCGGCTTTGTTTCGGCCGGCGGCACCAGAACCGCGCGCACGCTGGATAACGCCCAGCTCGTGCCGGGCGGCTCGTCGGGTGGCTCGGCCTCCGCCGTTTCGGCGTTCCTGTGTGCCGGTGCCACCGCCACGGACACCGGCGGCTCGATCCGCCAGCCCGCCGCCTTCACCGGCACGGTCGGCATCAAGCCGACCTACGGCCGCTGCTCGCGCTGGGGCATCGTCGCCTTCGCTTCGTCGCTCGACCAGGCCGGTCCGATCGCCCGCGACGTGCGTGACGCTGCGATTCTCTTGAAATCCATGGCCTCGGTCGATCCGAAGGACACCACCTCGGTCGACCGCCCGGTGCCGGATTACGAGGCGGCGATCGGCAAGCCGATCAAGGGCATGAAGGTCGGCATCCCGAGGGAATACCGCGTCGACGGCATGCCCGACGAGATCGAGGCGCTGTGGCAGAAGGGCATTGCCTGGCTGAAAGATGCCGGCGCCGAGATCGTCGACATTTCTCTTCCGCATACCAAATATGCGTTGCCGGCCTATTACATCGTCGCGCCCGCCGAAGCCTCGTCGAACCTAGCCCGCTATGACGGCGTCCGCTACGGGTTGCGCGTGCCGGGCAAGGACATCGTCGACATGTACGAGAAGACCCGCGCCGCCGGCTTCGGCCGCGAGGTCAAGCGCCGCATCATGATCGGCACCTATGTGCTCTCCGCCGGCTACTACGACGCCTACTATCTGCAGGCGCAGAAGGTGCGCAACCTCATCAAGCGGGATTTCGAGAACGCATTCACTGCCGGCGTCGACGTCATCCTGACACCGGCGACGCCGTCAGCGGCCTTCGGCATCGCCGACGAGGACATGGCCGCCGACCCGGTAAAAATGTACCTCAACGACATCTTCACGGTGACCGTGAACATGGCCGGACTGCCGGGCATCGCCGTGCCCGCAGGGCTCGACGCCAAGGGCCTGCCGCTCGGCCTGCAGCTCATCGGCAGGCCGTTCGACGAGGAAACCTTGTTCCAGACCGCCCATGTCATCGAACAGGCGGCGGGTACGTTCCAGCCGGAAAAGTGGTGGTAGTGTCGTCTCTCACCTGAAGGGGTGAGGGAAGTTCTAACATCTTTCCAAGGTCTTCTGGCTCCTCGTCCAGCCGTTGAATCTGGCGATCCGCACCTCCGGCAAGGAAGGCATCGGCCTGTCTCGCGACGATCCCTTCGTTTCGCTGCAGCTACCAGCACGGCGGTCCGCGAATGGACCGGGCTCGTCGCCTACCGGCTGTCGGGCCGCATCGATCGGCTTTTTCCCGGACCGGGTGCCGGCTCGGGCGGCTGACCGATCACGGCTTGCCGCGCCGCCGAGAAGAACTGGCGACGCACCAGAACCGCCAGCAACAGCAGCGTCGACAGCACGAATACTTTTGGGTCGACGAACCAGCCGAGATAGCCGATCGAGAAGAACACGCCGCGCATGCCGGAATTGAAATGTTTTCCGGCCAGCATGTTCATGCGCGCCGCCCGCCATACCGCCGTCTCGCTGACCGGGTTGCGTGAAGCCTCGCCGTGCGGAATCGGCACCGCACCGATCAGAATCGAGCAATAGTTGAACAGCCGGTAGGCCCAGCCGAACTTGAAAAAGGAATAGGCAAGGATCAGCACCAATCCGAACACCTTCATCTGAAAGGCGGAGCGGGACGCCGTCGCGCCGAGCGGCAGGTCGCTCAGCACCGAAACAACCTGATCGGAGGCGCCGAGCAGGGCAAAACAGCCGCCGATCGCAATCAGCGAACTGGAGGCGAAGAAGGCGGTTCCCTGTTGAAGGCCGGCCATGATGGCGGTGTCGACAATGCGGACCTCGCGTTCGGCCATGTTCCGCATCCAGGCTTGACGCTGGACGTTCATCGCCGTCGTCAGCGACATGCGCCTGACCAGCTTTCCGTCGGAGGCGAGCGTATGCAGCACCCACACGAAAACGAAGAAGGCAAGCGCAACGAGGTCTGCCGTCGACAAATGGAAGGAATCGCCCATGCAACCCTCTTACCACAAGCCGTGGCGGCGCTTCGATGGCAGAACGCAACGATGTCGCTGCCGGAGCACACAAGGTCGGCAGGTGCAGCGCCGCAATCTTCGAAAGAGCGGAAACATCACAGGAATTCCTATATGTAAATTCCAATAGGAGAGAGCGGCGCGTGTTCCTTTCGGTTTTCGACCTGTTCAAGATCGGCATTGGACCATCGAGTTCGCACACGATGGGACCGATGACGGCCGCGCGGCGTTTTCTCGACGAGGTCGCGGGAGATGACTGGCCACGCCCGGCCGGCGCCAAGGTCGACCGCATCGCCGCCAGCCTGCACGGCTCGCTTGCCTATACCGGCATCGGCCATGGTTCAGATCGCGCCATCGTGCTTGGGCTTGCCGGCCAGACGCCGCAGACGGTGGACCCCGATCAGGCCGACAGCATCGTCGTCCGTATCGCCGCCGAGAAGCGGATTTCGGCGCCCGGCCATCCGTCCTATCGCTTCGACCCGGCCACGGATCTGGTGCTGGATCGCAAGACGCCGCTTTCCGGCCACGCCAACGGCATGGCTTTCTCCGCCTATGATGCCGACGACCGCCTGCTGCTCAAGCGCATCTACTATTCGATTGGCGGCGGCTTCGTGGTTTCCGAAGAAGAACTGCAGCGGATGAAGGCGAAGGGCTCGGTGACGAGCGAAGGCAAGAAGGTTCCATACCCCTTCAAGAATGCTGTCGAGATGCTGTCGATGGCCGCGAAAAGCGGTCTTTCCATCGCCGACATGAAGCGCGTCAACGAAGAGACGCAGATGTCGCGTGAAGAACTCGACGCCGGCCTCGACGGCATCTGGAGCGCCATGAAGAGCTGCATCGAGCGCGGGCTGTCGCAGGACGGCATCATGCCGGGCGGCCTGAAGGTGCGCCGACGCGCGCGACAATTGCATGACAAGCTGCAGGAGCAGTGGCGGCAGAACCGGCCCAATCCGCTGCTCGCCAACGACTGGCTGTCGATCTATGCCATGGCGGTGAACGAGGAGAACGCCGCCGGCGGGCGCGTCGTCACCGCGCCGACCAATGGTGCTGCAGGCACGCTGCCGGCGGTGCTGCGCTACTGGCTGCATTTCCATCCCGAGGCCGACCAGCCAAGCATCCGCGATTTCCTGCTGACCGCAGCAGCGGTCGGCGGCATCATCAAGACCAACGCTTCGATCTCGGGCGCCGAGGTCGGCTGCCAGGGCGAGGTCGGTTCGGCCTCGGCGATGGCGGCAGCGGGGCTGTGCGCCGTGATGGGCGGCACGCCCGAGCAGGTCGAGAACGCCGCCGAGATCGCGCTTGAGCATCATCTCGGCATGACCTGCGATCCGGTCGGCGGGCTGGTGCAGGTGCCTTGCATCGAGCGCAACGCGCTCGGCGCCGTCAAGGCGGTGACTGCCGCGTCGCTGGCCATCAAGGGCGACGGCGTTCATTTCGTGCCGCTCGATGCCGCGATCGAGACCATGCGCCAGACCGGCCTCGACATGAACGAGAAATACAAGGAAACCAGCCTCGGCGGACTGGCCGTCAATATCGTGGAATGCTGAGCCAAACCTTGCACTGTGGATTGGCGCCGTGGAGAACAGCGGCACTGTGGAGAAAGTCGGCACTGTGGAGAAAGTCGATTGGGCCAGTTGACGCCTTCGCGCGCCGGACTAAACCTTGATCCATGTCCCTCAATCTCATAAAGCTCTGCGTTGGCTGCGACAGCGTCGAAGATCTCGAAGAATGGATCGCGTTCCGCCTCGACGAACGGCGGCGCGCCGGTGAACCGGTCGAGCACTACCACACCACCCGCATGATGCCGACGCGCGGCGCCGAAATCACCGATGGCGGTTCGCTCTACTGGGTGATCAAGGGCAATGTGCAATGCCGCCAGTTGATCACCGAAATCCGTCCTTTCACCGATGACGAGGGTATCGGCCGCTGTCACCTGATCCTCGATCCCGCGGTCGTGCTGACCGAATGGCAGCCGCGCCGCGCCTTTCAGGGCTGGCGCTATCTGAAACCGTCGGACGCACCGGCCGATCTCACCAAGGGCAAAGCGGGATTGGTCGAAATGCCGCCGAAACTCAGGCGCGAGCTTGCCGATCTCGGCCTGCTCTAGAACGGATATCGCTTGCCTACCGAAATCGGCACGAGCCTTTCTTCTCCAAAAGCGTCTGAAAGGGCGTTCATGGCGCGCCAGCCGGTGCAATGACCGGCGACGATGCAGGCCAAGTTGAATTCGCCCATCGACTTGACGGTTTCAGGGATGATCCGCTCATTCGGACCAGCCAGATGCAAGCCTCCGACGACAGCGTGAATTGGCGTGTCGCCGAACGTTTCCTTCGCATGTTTCAGCACGTTGACTGCTCCGGCGTGAGTACATGCAGTGAAGATGATCAGACCCTTGCCCGTGACATTAATGGCGACGAACCGCTCGTCGATGAGCAACTCATCGGGTTCCCATCCCTCGCCGTTCAACTTCATCCGATGCTGCCCAGGAAGACCTCGCTCAAACGTTGTTACGCGCGGTATCTCGCCGCTCAGAAAAGCCATGCCGTTCGCTATCGGCTGCGCCTCGGTGGTGTTGATGACCTTGGCGCCATGAGCCGTCAGCGTGTCGATGCCCGGAACATCCTCCAAGAGCAGCATGCCGCCATCCGGCTGTTTCATCGCGCGTGTCCGGAACATGTCGGGGTGGGAATAATAAGGAATCCAGCGACCGCCATTCCGGTCACGGATGATCTGCAGCGCTCTTAGCATCGCCCCGCCATGGTCAAAATGGCCATGCGAAAGGACGATGGCTTCGACCGATCCCAGATCAACTCCCAGCCTTGAGACATTTTGCTCGAATATGCGGTCCTCCGGACCGCTGTCGAACAGGATGATCCTGATCTCCGCGCCCTGTCTGATCGTTATCAGGCAGGAAAGGCCATGCGCGGCGCAGCAGAGGCACGCGCCGCCAAGGACCCAGGCGCCGCGCCGCTTGCGTCCCAGCGCTCCAAACTCGGTTTCGACGAATGCAGGCGCCGAGGAGAGATTGTCGGTTGTGTTGTCGACCAGAACGAGTACTTCGACGCTGTCAACAGGCTTGAGGTCTGGCATGGTTACCTCCGGAGGGTCCACTTGTCTTGCCGACCAGGAAATTAGGTCGTACCAGCGACTTGGCAATCAAGCGTTGATCCAGGAAGACCCCCAAAATTCAAAGCTGCGATGTGATCGCCGGCCCTCCATCTCGCCTCATGCCGGGCTTGCAAGCTGTGCGACAACGCCACATCTTGAATGTCATGAGCGACAAGAAGCAGCCCGTGCCCGCAAAGGCTAATCCTGCGCCGGTCGAATCCCAATCGAGCACCGGCGAGATCGACGCGTTTATCCGTCAGGCAAGGACGCTGGCTGCGTCCGCGACCGGTACTGGCAGGCTGATCCTATCCCTCGACGCGACCATGAGCCGCCAGCCGACCTGGGATCTCGCCTGTGCGCTGCAGGGCGAGATGTTCGACGCCGTCGGCAAGGCCGGGGCGCTCAAGGTCCAACTGGTCTATTTTCGCGGTTTTGGCGAATGCCGCTCATCCGCATTCGTCACCGATACGAACGCGCTGAAGCAGCTGATGACGCGGATCGAATGCCGCAGCGGCCACACCCAGATCGGCAAGGTGCTCGCCCATGCGCTGAAACAGACGGCGGCGGCCAAGGTCAACGCGCTGGTCTATATCGGCGATGCGATGGAGGAAAATATCGACGATCTGGCGGAAAAGGCCGGCAGCCTCGGCCTGCACGGCGTTCCTGTCTTCGTCTTTCAGGAGGGCCATGATGCCGGCGCGGAAAAGGCGTTCAAGGAAATTGCGCGGCTGTCCAAAGGCGCCTGGTTCCGATTTGACCGGCGGGCCGCCGCAACCTTGGCCAGCCTGCTATCGGCGGTTGCGGTGTTTGCGACGGGCGGGCTGAAGGCTCTGGAGGCCAGGGGCAGGCCGGAAGACCGGCTGATGATCGAGCATCTGCGGAGCGGCAGGAAATGATGGGCGCGACTATCGCATTCGTGGCGTTGCTTTTGGTGCTGCTCGGCGTGGCCATGGTGTTTCTGCGCTCCGACCCCGCGAAACTCGCAAGCTGGATGAGGACGCTTGGGCCTGTCCTGCTGGCGCTGATCGGCGTCGCCGCGCTTCTGGTTGGACGCGCAGGCATCGGCGGCTTGATCCTGTCGACGGCGCTCGCCTGGTATGGCTCGATGCGGATGAAGCGGCCGACGGCGAAACTGGAGCCGGGCAAGTATTCGACGGTGCGCACCGCGGCCCTCGAAATGGAGCTTGATCACGATACCGGCAATCTGGAGGGGCTCGTGCTCGCCGGCCGCCATGAAGGCAAGATGCTAGGCACGATGAGCCTTGCGGAATTGCAGCAGCTTTATCGCGAACTCCCCAGCGACCCGGAGAGCCGCCAGCTGCTAGAGACGTATCTTGACGGCAGATTTCCCATCTGGCGCAAAGACGCGGAGGCGAATGGTGGCGACGGGCTGGGTGTTTCGCCAGGTTCGGGCGCCATGACTAAGGAGGAGGCCTACAAGATCCTTGGTCTTGAAGCGGGGGCCGCCGCGGCGGATGTCCGCAAGGCGCACCGCCGCCTGATGCAGCGCCTGCACCCCGATCTCGGCGGCACTTCGTTTCTGGCGGCGCGGATCAACGAAGCCAAGGACGTCTTGCTCTCCAATCACAACTAGTCTCCTTCGACGCAGAACTCTTCCGGGAGATGTTTCGACGCCGCCTACTGGTGGACGGCGTAGCACTCGATTTTCTTTTTCTTCAGGGCGTTGCAGGCTTTCGAGGCGGCAGTCTTCGAGCCAAAGCCGAACCGGGCGCGGTAGTAGGTGACGCCGCCCTTCTCGAAGGCGACGGTGAAGCCCACAGCATCGGCCAGCACCGAAGGCGCCTGTTTGCTCGTCTCGTCCAGGAGAGCCTGGGCTTCGGACTGTTTTGGCGAAGAGGCGACCTGGACTGCCCAGCCGGACGGCACCGATGCCGTGTTGACGGGATCGACCTTTGCCGGCTCGCCATAGGCTGCTGCGACCCGTGCGGTTGCCACATCGTCCGCCGTGGCCGCGGCCACGGTTTCGACCTTCTTTGTCCGAGAGACGGGCCTGGTCTCCACGACGGGGACGGCTTCTTCAACGACGGGCTCGGTTTCCTCCACCAGGGAGGCAATGGCATCGCCGTCCGGAGCCTCGTTGTACGCCGCATCGTCGTCCGGCCTGCTGTCCGGCGTCGGCGCGTCGCGCTTGGGCAGGAATACTTTCGCCAGAGCGGTGATCGGGTTGCCGCCGCCAGCCTTGGCGATCAGCATGCCGCTGCCGCGCGACGACGCCTTCGGCAGGTAGGTTTTGATCAATGCGGCCATCTGGTTGTCGCGGCTGCCGCCGGATTTCCCGCCTATGACCACCGCGACGATGCGGCGGTCGCCGTCGTCGACCGAGGAGACGAGATTGTAGCCGGAGGCGCGGGTGTAGCCAGTCTTGATGCCGTCGACTCCCTTGATGCGTCCAAGCAGGCGGTTGTGGCCGTTGATGCGCCTGCGGCCGTAGAGAAAGGAACGCTGCGAAAAATAGCCGTAATACTGGGGAAAATGCTCCCGCAGCGCGATGCCGAGCACCGCCATGTCGCGCGCGGTGGTGAACTGACCAGGATTTGGCAAGCCGTGGGCGTTGCGGAAAACGGTCCCCTTCATGCCCAGTGCCCGCGCCTTGGCAGTCATCATGTGGGCGAAATTGGCTTCATTGCCGCCGAGAAGTTCGCCGATTGCGGTCGCCGAGTCGTTTGCCGACTTGGTCACCATCGAGAGGATCGCGGTCTCGACGGTGATCGCGCCGCCCCGTTTGACGCCGAGTTTGGTCGGCGGCTCGGCAGCAGCATTGGCGGAGAAGACGACCCGGGAGTTCTTGCCGATCTTGCCGTTCGCCATGGCCTCGAACGCCAGGTAAAGCGTCATCATCTTGGTGAGCGAGGCGGGATAGCGTCGGCCATCGGCATTCGAAGAGTAAAGCACCTTGCCGGTCTTGGCGTCGATGACGATGGCCGCCGACCTCGCCGCCATGGACGAAGCAGCGCCGGCAACGACGAATGTCATCGCCAAAGCGATGGTCATGATCGTTTTCAAGGAGGACGCGGATTTGGAGAGAATGCCCGACAACGCCTGACGCACCGATGGTTCCTTTGAATTTTTGTTGCGGTGGAGGCGGCAAAGGGGTCCTGCCTCACTTCAAGCCAAGCTATCGCGGCCAGCGTTACCAATCCGTTTATGGTAACCGCGGCGTTCACCATTTTCTTCGAGCTTGAGCTTTTCTTTATTTGAATTTTAGCCATTGCCCGACGGTTGCGCCGATCTGCTGGCCGGATGGCCGGCGCCGCACCCCGGTGAAACCTGCACTCGGTAAAAAACTTGACTTTTGTGCAGTGCACAATATATTACTTGCATTGCACAACGCGGCCTGGGAAAAGGCCGCGTCCACCGCTCAAGGACAACTGGCAAGGGATTGCGTAAATGACCCAGACCTATGAAGATTTCAGCAAATACGGCAAGGAGTTTGCGGATAGCGGCTTGAAGAGCTTCGCATCCCTTTCCAAGGGCGCGCAGGCCATCGCCACCGAGGCGGGCGAGTACACCAAGAAAAGCTTCGAGGCGGGCAGCGCAGCAGCCGAGAGACTTTTGTCGGCCAAGTCGCTGGAGAAGGCGATCGAGATCCAGTCCGATTTTGCCAGGCAGTCGTACGAAGCCTTCGTCGCCGAAGCCACCAAGATCGGTGATCTCTATGCCGAACTCGCCAAGGAAGCCTACAAGCCGTTCGAATCGATCGTCGCAAAGGCGAAATAATCTCGCTACAAGATGTGAACACGGCCCTTGGGCCAGCAAGACGGACCCGGTCGCGAACGTGCGGCCGGGTTTTTTCATGGCAATCAAGTTTCCAGCCGATCGACGCTGATCTAAACAGCTATGAGCCAGCGTGTCGGAGGGCGAATGATGCATGGGTCGATAAATGATGCCGGCGCTCCGCTAACGCTGGAACACATCAGCCGATGCTTCGGCGACACCCAGGCGCTGGATGACGTTTCGCTGTCGATTGCGCCTGGAGAGATCGTCTGCCTGGTCGGCCAGTCCGGTTGCGGCAAATCCTCGCTTTTGCGGATCATTGCAGGCGTCGATACTGCGGACAGCGGAAGAATTCTGCTCAATGGCATTGAGATCGCGGGCGCGAACAGCTTTGTCGAGCCCGAAGACCGCAACATCGGATTCATGTTCCAGGATTATGCCCTGTTCCCGCACCTGACCGTCGAGGAGAACGTGGCCTTCGGTCTCAAGCGGCTGTCGCGGCGCGAGGCGAGCGCCCGTGCGGCCGAGGTGATCGCCCGAATCGGCATCCAGGCGCTTTCCGGCCGTTACCCACACACGCTTTCAGGTGGCGAGCAGCAGCGAGTCGCACTGGCGCGGGCGCTTGCCCCAAAACCCGTCATCCTGCTGATGGACGAGCCTTTCTCGAACCTTGATCGTGGCCTGCGGGAGCGGGTGCGCGAGGAGACCATTTCAACGTTGAGAGCCTTGGGGACGACGGCGATCCTCGTCACGCACGACCCGGAGGAGGCCCTTTCCGTCGGTGACCGGGTTGTGCTGATGCAGGAGGGGCGGGTTGTGCAGGTCGGGACGGGCTACGATATCTATGATCATCCCAACTCACTCTACGCCGCCGAATTCTTGTGCCCGTGCAACAGGGTAGAGGGCATCTACCGCGATGGCCGGGTCGAAACGGTGCTGGGCAGCTTTCCAGCCCGGCTCGATCTTCCGGAAGGCGGCAAGGCGTTTGCCTGCATCCGCCCGCAGGCTGTTTCCCTTTCAGGTCCCGACGAAGGTCTGCCGGCGCTTGTCGTCAACCGCTCTTTTCTGGGTGAGATCGAACAATTGCTGGTCAGGATCGAGGGCGTTGCTGACCTCTTGCGCTTGCGCACCACCAGCCGGATCGATGTAAAGCCGGGTGAGCCGATCCACCTGACCGTAGATCCACGCGGCGTCCTGATATTCGCTGCGGCATAAGTCGCAAGCGCTTTGGTCGCAAAGTAACTTGACTAAATTAGTCACATATGATCGAGCAATTCCCGGGCTGTCAACCAATGCCGGCGGCACCAATCAATTAATGGAGGACCGCTTCATGAAGAGCCTTTCCACATTGCGACTCGCCCTGGTGGGCGGCGTCTTCGCCCTCGCTGGCGGGGCCAGCGCCATGGCGGCCGAACTGAACATCTACACCACGCGTGAGCCTGGGCTGATCCAGCCGCTGCTTGACGCCTTCACCGCCTCGAGCGGCGTCAAGGTCAATACAGTCTTCATGAAAGATGGTCTTGCGGAGCGTGTGGCCTCGGAAGGGGAAAGCTCACCTGCCGATATTCTCATGACGGTCGATGTCGGCAACCTCGCTGACCTGGCCGAAAAAGGCCTGACGCAGCCGGTCGTATCAGATGTTCTGAAAGCCGCGGTCCCGGAGAACCTGCGTGACCCGGCCAACAACTGGTTTGCTCTGTCGATGCGGGCCCGCGTACTCTACGCGGCCAAGGATCTCGATCTTGCCGCGTTCAACTACGAGGACCTGTCCGATCCAAAATGGAAGGGCAAGGTCTGCATCCGGTCCGGCCAGCATCCCTACAACACCGCTCTTTTCGCCGATTACATCGCACATAACGGCGCCGAGGCGACGGAAGCATGGCTTGCCGCCGTCAAGGGGAATCTCGCCCGCAAGGCGGGCGGCGGCGACCGCGATGTGGCCAAGGACATCCTCGGCGGCATTTGCCAGATAGGCATCGCCAATTCCTACTACGTCGGACTGATGCGCTCCGGCAAGGGCGGTGAGGAGCAGGTCGCCTGGGGCGACGCGATCAAGGTCGTCCTGCCAACGTTCAAGGATGGCGGCACGCAGGTCAACGTCAGCGGCGCGGCCGTCGCAAAGCATGCGCCGAACAAGGGTGAGGCGGTCAAGCTGCTGGAATATCTGGTCTCCGACGACGCCCAGACACTCTATGCCAAGGCAAATTTCGAATACCCGGTCAAAGCCGGCGCTCCGATCGACCCGATCATCACCTCGTTCGGCGCGTTGAAAGTCGATCCAGTGCCGATGACGGAAATCGTCAAGCATCGCAAGCAGGCAAGCGAACTGGCCGAGAAGGTCGGCTTCGACAACTGATGGGCGATCCGGGCGTGGGCAGTGCTGCGCCCGGTGATCTCCCGATGTCGGATGTCGACCTGCGAAGAGCCTCCACTGTGAAGGTCGCCCGGTACAGGTCCGGGCGACTGTGGGTCATGGCGACGGTGCTTGTCGCTGTGCTGGTGGCCACTCCGGTTCTCGCCCTTATCTGGCAGGCGCTGCGGGGATCGAGCGGGCTCTGGCCGCATCTCCTCGCCTATGTGCTGCCACAGGCCTTCCAGCAGACCACGGCGCTGCTCGTCGGCGTCGGTGTCCTCGTCACGCTTCTTGGCGCCTCGACGGCCTGGCTTGTCACCGCGTATGACTTTCCCGGCCGCAGGTTTCTCGAATGGGCGCTGCTCCTCCCGCTCGCGGTGCCGACCTACATAATCGCCTACGTCTATCTCGATCTTCTCCATCCGATCGGCTTGGTCCAGGGTGCGCTCAGAGTGGCACTTGGCTTCACCAGCCCACACGAATTCCGCCTTCCCGACATCCGGTCGATGGCCGGCTGCATCGTGCTGCTCGGCTTCGTGCTCTACCCCTATGTTTACCTGACGACGCGGGCGATGTTTCTCACCCAGGCGGCCAATCTGGTCGAGGTGTCGCGCACGCTTGGAAGTGGCAAAGGCGGCGTCTTCTGGCGCGTTGCGCTGCCGCTGGCGCGTCCGGCGATCGCCGTCGGCGTCAGCCTCGCGCTGATGGAGGCGCTGAACGACATCGGTGCCTCGGAGTTCCTGGGCGTGAAGACACTGACGGTCTCGGTCTACACGACATGGGTGACGCGGTCCGACCTGCCGGGCGCGGCGCAGATTGCGCTCGCCATGCTGTCATTGGTGGTCGCGCTCGTCACCATCGAGCGTTGGGCGCGCCGTCGTCAGCGTTATTGGTCGAGCGCACAAAAGGCGCGGAGTTTCACACCGCATCGTCTCGGCACCGTTTCCGGTCTGGTGGTTTTTGCGCTCGGCCTTCTGCCGGTGTTCATCGGGTTCATCGCCCCGGCGAGCTATCTTGCCGTCGAGGCGTGGAAGCGCGTCCGTTTCGCAGGGCTGTCGCCCCGGCTCTTGTCGGAAACGCTCAACACCGTCACCCTGTCGGCCATGGCCACGCTCGCCATCCTGCTCTTCGGCGTGGTCATCGCCTATACGGCGCGCTCGCTTCCCGGCCGTGTCACGGCGGCTTTGCAGCGGATTTCCACGGTCGGCTATGCGATGCCCGGCACCGTGGTGGCCATCGGAATATTGTTGCCCGTCGCGGCCCTCGATCAGATGATCGACCGAACCGCGCTAGCATGGCTGGGCGCGCCAACCGGCCTGCTCCTGATAGGGTCCGGAGCAGCGCTCGGCTACGCCTATGTCGCACGCTTCCTGGCGATTGCGGTCGGTTCGGTCGAGGCGGGCTTCAGCCGGGTTCCGCGCTCGTTCGATCACGCCGCGCGCAGCCTCGGCCAGAATGTGACTGGCACATTCCGGCATATTCTTCTGCCGCTTTCGAAACCGTCGCTCGTCGCTGCGGGCTTGCTCGTGTTTGTCGATTGCATGAAGGAGTTGCCGGCGACGCTTCTGTTGAGGCCGCTTAATTTCGAGACCCTGGCGACGCATCTCTACGGCGAGGCAGCGCGCGGGACCTACGAGGAAGCCTCGATCGCGGCACTTGCCATAGTCCTCGTCGGCACCTTGCCTGTCGCTGTTCTCGCTCGTGTTGGACGATGGAAATCCTGAGTGTGTCCTGCGCGACATGCATTAAAGCGCGTCTGTTGGCTGACGCATCCGCTCCACGCCTGTCGGATCGTGCCGATGCCCTCGATTTTGAAATCAGGGGCTCTGCTGCCTTCACGATTTCGAAAAATCGGTCAAGTTTGGCCACCTAGCCATATTGTCAGCTAAACAGAAGGGCTTAAAATCATTCATCGAACACCTACATGTCGAACGCGCATGGGGATTCGAAAAGGCAGGGTTACGTGACGACAGGTTTGACTGCCACAACAGATGTGGTGCGGATGCAAAACGGCAGCGACGGCAACGAGACCGGTCGCGGCACGGCCGTCATCACGCGCACCAAAACCAAGACCAAGAAGCCTAGCTTATATCGGGTCCTCATTCTCAACGACGACTACACGCCCATGGAATTCGTGGTTCACGTGCTGGAGCGTTTTTTCCAGAAGGACCGTGAAGCCGCCACACGCATCATGCTTCATGTTCACAATCATGGAGTGGGCGAGTGCGGGGTCTATACATTCGAGGTGGCCGAGACCAAAGTGTCTCAGGTCATGGATTTCGCCCGACAGAATCAGCATCCGCTGCAATGCGTGATGGAGAAGAAGTGAGGTAACATGCCGGCTTTCTCCCAAGGCCTGGAAAAGGCGCTTCACCAGGCGCTGACGCTCGCCAATGAGCGGCACCACGAATACGCAACCCTTGAACACTTGCTGCTCGCGCTCATCGACGACACCGAGGCGGCCGCGGTCATGCGCGCCTGCAACGTCGATCTCGACGAGTTGAAGCATACGGTTCTCACCTACATCGATACTGAGCTCGACAATCTCGTTACCGGCTATGACGAGGATTCCAAGCCGACGGCCGGTTTCCAGCGCGTCATCCAGCGCGCGGTGATCCATGTGCAGTCGTCCGGCCGCGAGGAAGTCTCCGGCGCCAACGTGCTCGTTGCCATCTTTGCCGAGCGCGAGAGCCATGCCGCCTATTTCCTGCAAGAGCAGCAGATGACCCGCTACGACGCGGTCAATTACATTTCGCATGGCATCGCCAAGCGGCCCGGCGCATCCGAGACGCGGTCGCCGCGTGGCGCCGATGACGAGCAGGGCCAGAGCGGCGCCGAGCCGCAAGAGGACAGCGGCAAGAAAAAGCAGCAGCAGGACGCGCTGACCGCCTATTGCGTCAATCTGAACAACAAGGCCAAGGCCGGCAAGATCGATCCGCTGATCGGCCGCGAGTCCGAGATCAACCGCACCATCCAGGTGCTGTGTCGCCGCTCCAAGAACAATCCGCTCTATGTCGGGGACCCCGGCGTCGGCAAGACGGCGATCGCCGAGGGCCTTGCCAAGCGCATCGTCGAGGGCGACGTGCCGGAAGTGCTGCATAACGCCACCATCTTCGCGCTCGACATGGGGACATTGCTGGCCGGCACCCGCTATCGCGGTGATTTCGAGGAGCGGCTGAAGCAGGTCGTCAAGGAGCTCGAGGATTATCCGGGCGCGGTTCTGTTCATCGACGAGATCCACACCGTGATCGGGGCAGGGGCGACGTCTGGCGGCGCCATGGATGCGTCGAACCTGTTGAAGCCGGCGCTGTCGTCGGGAACGATCCGCTGCATCGGCTCGACCACCTACAAGGAGTTCCGCCAATTCTTCGAGAAGGACCGCGCCTTGGTGCGGCGCTTCCAGAAGATCGACGTCAACGAACCGACCATCGAGGACGCCATCGAGATCATGAAGGGTCTCAAGCCGTATTTCGAGGAGTTCCACAAGGTTCGCTACACGGCTGAGGCGATCAAGGCTTCGGTCGAACTGTCGGCGCGCTACATCAACGACCGCAAGCTGCCGGACAAGGCGATCGACGTGATCGACGAGACCGGCGCCTCGCAAATGCTGGTGCCGGAGGCCAAGCGCAAGAAGACCATCGGCATCAAGGAGATCGAAGCGACGATCGCCACCATCGCCCGCATTCCGCCGAAGACGGTTTCCGCCGACGACGAGAAGGTGCTGGCCGGTCTCGACATCGAGCTGAAGCGCGTCGTCTACGGTCAGGACACCGCGATCACGGCTTTGACCTCGGCGATCAAGCTGGCGCGGGCCGGCCTGCGCGAACCGGAGAAGCCGATTGGCTCCTACCTGTTCTCGGGGCCGACCGGCGTCGGCAAGACCGAAGTGGCGAAGCAGCTCGCGGCCTCGCTCGGTGTCGAGTTGATCCGCTTTGACATGTCCGAATATATGGAACGCCACACCGTCTCACGGCTGATCGGTGCGCCTCCCGGCTATGTCGGCTTCGACCAGGGCGGCCTGTTGACCGACGGCGTCGACCAGCATCCGCATTGCGTGCTGTTGCTGGACGAGGTCGAGAAGGCGCATCCGGATCTGTTCAACATCCTGTTGCAGGTCATGGACCATGGCAAGCTGACCGACCACAACGGCAAGCAGATCGACTTCCGCAATGTCATCCTGATCATGACCACCAATGCGGGCGCCTCGGATGCGCAGCGCGCGGCTATCGGTTTCGGCTCGACCAAGCGCGAAGGCGACGATGTCGAGGCGATCAACCGGCTGTTCACGCCGGAGTTCCGCAACCGTCTCGATGCGATCATCCCGTTCGGCTCGCTGCCGGTGCCGGTCATCCACCAGGTGGTGCAGAAGTTCGTCATGCAGCTCGAGGCCCAGCTCTCCGAGCGTGGCGTCACCTTCGACCTGTCGCAGGAGGCGATCGCCTGGCTGGCCGAGAAGGGCTATGACGAGCGCATGGGAGCACGGCCGCTCGGCCGCGTCATCCAGGAGCACATCAAGAAGCCGCTGGCCGACGAGGTGCTGTTCGGCAAGCTCAAGAAGGGCGGCACGGTGCGTGTCACCGTCGACAAGAAGGAGACCGGCGAAACCGGGCTGAAGCTCGAGTCACTCGCCGACGAGGCGCCGGTCAAGCCGAAGAAGGAAGAACCGGACGACACGCCGAAGCCCAGGAAAGCTGCCGGCAAGAAGCCTGCCGCGAAAAAGGCGGTCGCGCAGAAGGCGGAGCCCAAGGGCAAGGACGGCAGCAAGCGCAGCCTGGTGCCGCAACTGCCCCGCAAGGGATGATGGCCTGAATGCTAAAAAAGCCCCGGAAACGGGGCTTTTTTCGCTGGATGAAGAGCTGGTGGGTGGCTGAACGCGCGACGCCCGGCATCAGTTTGCCAGCGCCGTCCGTATCTTGCCAGCATTCTCAGCCAACACTTCCGGCTTCTCCATCTGCCCGCTATGCGGCTTCAAAGGGATGCCCTCGAAGCGTGGAATGACGTGGACATGGAGGTGGTAGACGGTCTGGCCCGAAGCGGGCTCGTTGAACTGCAGGATGGTGACGCCATCGGCGCCGAAGGCCTTCTTCACCGCCACCGCCACCTTTTGCACGACGGCGAAGAGTGGGCCGAATGTTGCCGGATCCGCGTCAAGCAGGTTGCGCGACGGCGCCTTCGGTACAACCAGCGTATGACCCGGCCCTTGCGGCATCACATCCATGAAGGCGACAACCGCGTCATCTTCATAGACGCGATGCGACGGGATTTCACCGCGCAGGATTTTCGCGAAGATATTGTTGCTGTCGTAGGTGGTTTGTTCGGCCATGGCGTGCGCTCCGGATTGTGCGTTGTTCCTACCGCATCGACCCGACAATCGGAATCGATCTTCGGAAACTACGATGCTTTCGAGCGTGCTTTGTGCGTCCAATTGGACGCACAAAGCTCTAATCGTCCGCCAGATCCTTGCGGAACGGGGTGTGCTCTTCGAGATAGCCGGCCATCCGCTCCACTTCGCGGCGCTCGCGCCTGAGATAGTCGGCGACCGCGTTACGCAAGCCGGGATGCGCAATGTAATGCGCCGAATGCGTGGTCACCGGCCTGTAGCCGCGCGCCAGCTTGTGCTCGCCTTGTGCGCCGGCTTCGACCACCTTCAGCTTACGGTCGATGGCGAAGTCGATCGCCTGGTGATAGCAGACCTCGAAATGCAGGAAGGGGTGGTCCTCGATGCAGCCCCAGTTGCGCCCGTAGAGCGCATCGGAACCGATGAAATTGATAGCGCCGGCAATGTAGCGTCCATTGCGCCTGGCCATCACCAGCAGGATGTCGTCGGCCATGCGCTCGCCGATCATCGAGAAAAACGCGCGGCTGAGATAGGGCCGCCCCCATTTCCTGCTGCCGGTATCCATGTAGAAGGCAAAGAAGTCGTCCCAGACCCTTTCGGTCAGGTCCTTGCCGGTCAGCCAGTCGATCGAGATGCCGTGACCGAGCGCCTCGCGCCGCTCCTTCCTCATCGCCTTGCGCTTGCGCGATGCCAGAGTGGCGAGAAAATCGTCGTAGGTCGAATAGCCCTCATTGAAGAAGTGGAACTGCTGGTCGGTGCGGTGCAAAAAACCCGCCGCTTCCAGCGCTTCGACATCCCTCAGCTGCGCGAAAGTCACATGCGCGGAGGAAACGCCGAGTTTTTCCGTCACCGCCTTCAGGCCGGCTGCCAGGCCGGCCTTCACGGCGCGACTGTCCTCGTCCTTGTTGACCAGCAGGCGAGGGCCGGTGACCGGCGTGAACGGCACGGCGCATTGCAGTTTTGGATAGTAACGCCCGCCGGCGCGCTCGAACGCGTCCGACCAGCCGTGATCGAATACATATTCGCCCTGGCTGTGCGATTTCAGGTAGCAGGGAATGGCACCGAGCAGCTTTCCCTGCGCTGTCTCGAGCCTGAGATGATGGCCCTGCCAGCCGGTGCGCCGCACGGCGCAGCCGGAATCCTCAAGCGAGCTCAGAAAAGCGAATGAAACGACTGGGTTGTATCCGTTTTCTATATCGCCGCGTGAGGTCCCGCCGAGGCCATCCCATTCGGCGCAGGTGAAGGCTCCGATGCCGGAGGCAACCCGGATCGCATACGCTTCATTCGCCGTTTGCCCGTCGCCTTCATCGCCTTGATCCATGAGGCCTATTTAAGCTCCGTGCCGGTCCATGCAAGCTCAGTTCATGCAAGCTCGGTTCAGGCGACCTGCACAAGATCCGGCTCAAATCCTTCGAACGTCATCTGGTCGGCATATCTGAAGGTCAGGTCGACCGCCGGTTGGTCGAGCACGGTCCAGGTGATGACTGGCATTTTGAGCCTTTCGCGCACGAAACTGACAAACTGGTTCGGCAGGTCGCCGGCGGCGTAGGAGGCGAAGGCGATATCGTGCGCCAGCATGGCGAAATGCGCCTCGATCAGCTTGACTTCGTTGCCATAAGCGGTGAGCCCGCCCGGAATGCCGGGCGCGTGTTTTGGGAAGTCGCGGATCAGCCAGTGGTCGAACGACATGATCGCCGCCTTGCCCCTGTAGTTCTTGAGCATCTTGCCGACGCTTTCCACCAAGCCTTCGTCACGGCCGGGAACCCCTTTCAGTTCGACGATCACCGGCACGCGACCATCGACCAGGTCGAGGGCCTGCTGCAGCGTCGGCAGACGATCTGATGTGCCGCCGATCTTGAGGGCCGTCATTTCTGCTGCCGTGCGCTGCCAGACGAAACCGTCCTGGCCGGTCAGCCGCTTCAGATCGCCATCGTGGATGATCACCGGGATGCGGTCTGACGACAGATGCACATCGCATTCGATCCCATAGCCGCGTTCAGCCGCAGCGGCAAAGGCGGAAAGCGTGTTCTCCCAGCGCGTCTTGTTCATGTCGTGGAGGCCGCGATGGGCAATGGGTCGGGCGGTCAGCCAGGAAAGGTCGGTCATGCCGGGCTCATTCGACTTCGAAGATGGCTTCGATTTCCACTGCGGCATTAAGCGGCAGGGAGGCGGCACCGACGGCGGCGCGGGCATGCTTGCCGGGATCGCCGAGCACTGCAACCAGTAGATCCGAGGCGCCGTTGGCAACCAGGTGCTGCTCGAAAAAATCCGGCGCCGAGGCGACGAAGACGGTGATCTTCACCACGCGGCGGATTTTCTCGAGATCGCCAAGTGCTGCCTTGGCCTGCGCCAATATGTTGATCGCGCAGTATTTTGCCGCTTCCTGGCCGATTGCAATGTCGACGTCACGGCCGAGCAGGCCAATCGCCTGCAGCTTGCCCTCGCTGAGCGGCAGTTGTCCGGCGATGAACAGCAGATTGCCTGATCTGCAATAGGGCACGTAGTTGGCGGCGGGCGCGGCAGCGACCGGAAGCGTCACGCCGAGATCGCTTAGCCGCTTTTCGATTGTTTCACTCATGGTATTTCCCTATTGCTTGATGACGCTGCGCAGGCCGGGCCGAAATTGCAATTTTTGCCTCGCTTCCGCCACGACTTTTTTTAAGCTGGACCCTCTTTCCCTGCGGCCTGCCATCAGGCGCGATGATCGGAGCCCCTCATGCGCGCAACACGCCTCGCATTCCACGCTGTCCTGCTGCCAGCGGTGTTCTCGATGGCGCCGGCTTTTGCCGTACCGGCGCTGCAGGCGCATCGCGCGGTTTACGATCTGACCCTGGACAAGGCCTCCGACCGCTCCGGCATCACCGGCATTTCCGGCCGCATGGTCTATGAGTTCAACGGCTCGCCTTGCGAAGGCTATACGGTGAAGTTCCGTTTCGTCACCCAGATCGTCACCAACGAGAATACAAGGCTGACCGACCAGCAGACGACCACTTTCGAGGACGCCGAAGGCAAGACCTTCTCGTTCGTGACAAAATCCTTTGTCGACCAGACTCTCGACAAGGAGGTCAAGGGCACCGCGACGAAGGAGACAAACGGCCTCAAGGTCGACATCGACAAGCCGGAGAAGAGCAGCGTCGAACTGCCGGTTACACAGTTTCCGACGCAGCATCTGGCCGAACTGATCGACAAGGCCGAAAAGGGCGAAAATTTCTACGAAACCAACCTGTTCGACGGTTCGGAAGATGCCAACAAGGTGATGACCACCACCGTCGTCGTCGGCAAGAAAGCCGATGCCGACAAGACCGATCCGGAAGTGCCGGCACTGGCAAAACTCGCCACCGACAAATACTGGCCAGTCGACATCGCCTATTTCGACAGCACCGACAAGTCAGGCGAGGAGGTGCCGGAATACCGGATCAGCTTCAAGCTGCATGAGAACGGCATCACGCGCGACCTGCTCATGGACTACAACGACTTCTCGATGACCGGCAAGCTGGTCAATCTTTCGCTGTTCGATCAGACGAAACCCTGTCCGCCGAAATAGAGCCCTGGGTTAGCCACGCCCGCAAGGCGGCGGCGAATGACTTGAACACGCCGCAATTGCATTTCAACCTCTACGCCGAGGGATCGATCGGGGGGTGGGTTGAGCAAAATCGATGTGTTCGTGGCGCCGACGCCCAATCCGGCGCTGATCAGGATCATGACTGTCGTCAACCGGGTCGTCATGCTGCGTGGCATTCCCGGGTTTCGCGACCTGTTGCCGTTCAACCGCGTGGCCGGATTGCGCGGTGTCGCCAATGTCCGCCATATCGACTTTCCCGACGACGACCGGCAGCGGCTGAAGGCCTGTTGCGGCGCAGGCAAGGCAACGTTCATCACGCCCAACCATCCGGAATTCTTCACCGACTGGATGATCGACAAGGAGATCGTCTCGCGGGTCAGTCCGCTCGCGGCATCCTGGGCCACGCATGGCGTCGTCAACGGCCTCGGCCGGATCATGCAGAAATTCTGGCTGGCCAACAATCTGATCGCCCAGATACCCGGCAACAGCGGCGCTGCCAAGGAACACTCGATCGCCTGGGCGCTGAAAGGGAATGGCGTTCTCTTGCATCCCGAAGGCGGCGTCGGCTGGCATGGCAATGTCGTCGCTCCGCTTCTTCCGGGGGCGGTCGAGATGGGGTTCGAAGCGCTCAAGCGCGGTCGCGTCACGGATCAGGATTTCAACGTCTGGATCGCGCCGGTTGTCTGGAAGCTCGCCTTCACCAAAAATGTCGAGCCGGCGCTGGCGCAGGAATGCGCCTATGTCGAGAAGAGCCTGAAGATTGAGCGTCGTGCCGCCGATACGCTGCCGGAGCGCATCCACCATATCTATGCGACGCTGCTGTCGCGCGATGAGATTGCCTGCGGCATGGCGCCCGACGAACGGGCTTCGTATGCTACGCGACACAAGCAATTGCTGCTCGAATTGAGCCGGCGCCTGGGGGAGGGTATTTCGGTCGATCCCGGCGCCGGCGAGATCGCCGAGCTTTTGCGCCGGGCGCGCCGCTGGCTGCGGGAAGGCACCGGCGACGCCGAGCGACAAAAACAGATCCGCTCGCTGGCGGACACGATCCAGCGTCTCCAACGCGTCGGACCGTGGGCCTCAGCCAATCCGCGCATTGCGCAAGAGGAGATCGCAGAGCATCTGAAGCGTATCCGCAACGATTATTGCAAGGGCACGCTGCGCGACACGGTCAATTGCTTCGTACCGCAACCGGCCGGGCCGCGCTGCGCGCATATCCGGGTGCCGGAGCCGTTGGGATTGCACGCCTTTCCGGGCTCTATCGACGATGCCCTCGCCGAACTGCACCGGCGCATGCAGGAGACCATCACCACGACCGTGGCCGAACTCGAAGCCGCCGGCAGCTTCATTTTCTATCCGAATCCCTTCTATCATCGCTAGGATTGGCATCTCTAGCATTGGCATCGCTGACGTTGAATTTCGGCTGCGGGTGAGCTGCGGCTCCGCTGGTCGGCGCAAGATGAAGGAGTGCGGCAAGCCTCATGGCGGTCTATGTCGACGCGGCGATCTGGAAATGGGTCGGCCACCGCTGGTGTCACCTGCTGGCCGACGACACCGATGAGCTGCATCGTTTTGCGGCACAGCTCGGCGTCAAGCGCTCGTCCTATCAGGGGCCGCCGAAGACATCGGCGCCGCACTATGACATAACCGGCTTCGAGCGCGACCGCGCGGTGCGGCTAGGCGCCGTCGAATGCAGCCGCGAGGAGATCGTTGCTGTTTTCCGGCGGGTCCGGGTGCCGAAGGGGAAGATACGACCATGACGTTGACGGCATTTCTGGCTTACTGCGCTGCGATCACATTTGCCGCCGCCACGCCTGGCCCGGCGGTATTCACGGTCATTGCCAACGGCGTCTCGCGCGGGTTCGTTCGCGCGTTCCTGGCTGGGCTCGGTATCGCCGCCGGCGACGCGGTGCTGGTGACTTTGGCGCTGCTCGGCCTCGTGGCACTGGCACAGACCTTCGAATGGGTTTTTCTCATCCTGAAATATGCGGGTGCAGCCTATCTGATGTTTCTTGGCATCAGGATGTGGCGATCGGCTTCCGCGCGATCGAATGGACTGGAGGTTACGCAGGCAAGACTGTCTCGATCGTTTTACCTCGGCATCTCCATCGCATTGGGCAATCCCAAGGCGATCCTGTTCCACGCCTCCATCATGCCGTTGATCCTCGATCTCAATGCAATGAACTTCGCTGAGGGGCTGCTCGTGGTTACGGTCGTGATCGGCGTCAACATTATCACTATGGGCGTCTATGCGGTGCTTGCCGGGCAGGCGTCGGGCTGGTTCAAGATGCCAAGGCGGATGCGCTTGATGAACAGGTTTGCCGGCGGCGCCATGATCGGCACCGGTGCGCTGATCGCCGCACGCTGAGCCGCAAGACACCGCAGCGCTTGCGTTTGCCGCGCATCCCCTCTATATGCGCGCTCATTCCACACACGGACTTTGGTGTCTGCCCGGGAGAAATCCGGCTGAAACCTCCGGTGGCGTTCGAGGACAAAGTCCAGAAATGCCTGTGTCCGTGGAGGCTAACCGGAAAAGGACATAAGAATGGCTCTGCCTGATTTCAGCATGCGCCAGCTTTTGGAAGCTGGCATTCACTTCGGCCACCAGACCCACCGCTGGAACCCGAAGATGGCGCCCTATATCTATGGCGCCCGCAACAACATCCACATCATCGACCTCTCGCAGACGGTGCCGCTGCTGCACCAGGCGCTGAAGCAGGTTTCCGACACCGTCGCCAAGGGTGGCCGCGTGCTGTTCGTCGGCACCAAGCGCCAGGCGTCCGACATCGTCGCCGACGCCGCACAGCGCTCGGCCCAGTACTATGTCAACTCCCGCTGGCTCGGCGGCATGATGACCAACTGGAAGACGATCTCGAACTCCATCCAGCGCCTGCGTAAGCTTGACGAGATGCTGGCTGGCGAGGCCCAGGGGCTCACCAAGAAGGAGCGCCTCAACCTCGACCGCGAGCGCGAGAAGCTCGACAAGGCGCTGGGCGGCATCAAGGACATGGGCTCGACGCCAGACCTGATGTTCGTGATCGACACCAACAAGGAAGCGATCGCCATCCTCGAGGCCAAGCGTCTCGGCATCCCGGTCGTCGCCATCATCGATTCCAACTGCGACCCGGACAAGATCGATTTCCCGATTCCGGGCAATGACGACGCGGCCCGCGCCATCCAGCTCTATTGTGATCTGATCGCCAAGGCTGCAATCGACGGCATTGCTCGCCAGCAGGGCGCGCTTGGCGTCGACGTCGGCGCTTTGGCCGAGGCTCCGATCGAGCCGGCACTCGAGCCGACGCCGGCCGCCGAGACACCGGCCGCCCAGACACCGGAAGCGTAACAGCGAAGGCCGGTTTCGGCCTTCATCTTTCTCATATTTTGGCGCGCTGAGCGCTGGCGCCAGGCGCATCATCGAGGACCGGTGGTGCGTCGGTGCATTTTAAACGAAGAGGCGACAATGAGCATTTCGGCTGCACAGGTCAAAGAACTCCGCGACTTGACCGGCGCGGGCATGATGGACTGCAAGATGGCGTTGAACGAGACCAACGGCAACATGGAAGAGGCCGTCGACTGGCTGCGCAAGAAGGGCATCTCCAAGGCCGACAAGAAGGCCGGCCGTACCGCGGCCGAAGGCCTCATCGGCGTCGATTCCGGCGTGCGTGAGGCGGCGGTCGTCGAGGTCAACTCCGAGACCGACTTCGTTGCCCGCAACGCTGCCTTCCAGGAGATCGTCGCCAACGTCGCCAAGGTGGCGCTCGCCTATGGCGGCAAGACCGAGGCTGTTGCAGCCGCCCCGTATCCGGGTTCCGACAAGTCGGTTGCCGACACCATTAAGGACGCTGTCGGCACCATTGGCGAGAATCTTGGCTTCCGCCGTTCGGCCAAGCTCACCGTCGAGCAGGGCGCCGTCGCAACCTACGTCCACAATGCGGTTGCCGACGGCCTTGGCAAGCTCGGCGTGCTGGTCGCCATCGAGACGTCAGGCAACGCGCAGGCCGCCAACGCCTTTGCGCGTCAGGTCGCCATGCATGTCGCCGCCACCAACCCGATGGCGCTGACCACGGAAGAACTCGATCCGGCGGCGGTCGAGCGCGAGAAGGCGATCTTCGCCGACCAGGCGCGCCAGTCCGGCAAGCCGGAAGCGATTATCGAGAAGATGGTCGAGGGCCGTCTGCGCAAGTTCTACGAAGAGGTCGTGCTGCTCAAGCAGGCTTTCGTGCTCAATCCCGACATCACCGTCGAGAAGGCGCTGCAGGACGCCGAGAAGGAAATCGGCGCACCGGCCAAGATCACTGCCTATCTGTGCTTTGCGCTCGGCGAGGGCATCGAGAAGGACGAGACCGATTTTGCGGCGGAAGTCGCGGCGGCGGTCAAGAAGTAAAACGCACTCTATCTTTCTGAACGACTTTACGGCCGGGTGTCCGCGAGGATGCCCGGCCGATTTCTTGCGCGGTATCGATGAAGGCCAGGCGTCGGCGACAGGCCGGCTGGCTATCTGCTCATGCCCGGATCTGCTCATGCAAGATTCTGCATGCACAAGTTGCATTTTCCGGTGTAAGCCAATGGCTGGAAGAGCGTTTGCCGGTTCCGGCGCCGCGTGACATCGCAGCGCCCTTCGTGTATCGGAACGCCAATGTTTCGGGGCAGCGCCTGAGCGGGGAAGCCGCCCCGGCGCGTCACACGCATAATGATGAGGACCAGATGACGGTGAAGCCCCTCTACCGACGTGTCTTGCTGAAAGCGTCGGGCGAAGCGCTGATGGGTGAACAGCATTTCGGCATCGACGTGTCGGTGGTCGATCGCATCGCCGCCGACATCGCCGAGGCCCGCACCCTGGGCATCGAGGTTGGGGTTGTCATTGGCGGCGGCAACATCTTTCGCGGCGTGGCCGTTGCCTCCAAGGGCGGCGATCGCGTCACCGGCGACCATATGGGCATGCTCGCCACCGTCATCAACTCGCTGGCGCTGCGCACCTCGCTGAACAAAATCGGCGTCGACGCTGTGGTGCTGTCTGCAATCGCCATGCCTGAGCTTTGCGAGAGCTTTTCGCAGCGCCAGGCGACCGCCTACATGAACCAGGGCAAGGTTGTCATCTTTGCCGGCGGCACCGGCAATCCGTTCTTCACCACCGATTCGGCCGCGGCGCTGCGCGCGGCGGAAATCGGCGCCGACGCGCTGTTCAAGGGCACCCAGGTCGATGGCGTCTATTCCGCCGATCCCAAGAAGGACCCGCATGCGACCCGCTTCGAGCGCATCAGCCATGGCGAAGTCATAAAACGCGGTCTTTCGATCATGGATACGGCCGCGATTGCACTTGCGCGCGAAAACAACATCCCGATAATCGTCTATTCGATCCACGAGAAGGGTGGTTTCGGTGATATTCTGAGGGGCGGCGGACGTTGCACGGTCGTCACGGACGACTGATTGGGAGCCCGATGCCGAACCGAAGGTTTTCCGTAGGCGAAAAACGGGAACCGGTTTTCGGATCGAGGCTTGAATACGGGTTACCCTGAAGTGAATCCGGCTAACGGGTCGAGGAGACGATGATGAGTGGCGAATACGATGATCTCAAACGGCGCATGGACGGGGCGATCGCTGCGTTCAAGCACGATCTGGCTTCGCTGCGGACCGGCCGCGCGTCGAGCAACCTGCTCGACGCGATCCAGGTGCAGGCCTACGGCACCACCATGCCGATCAACCAGGTGGCAAACGTGTCGGTGCCGGAGCCGCGCATGATTTCGGTTTCGGTCTGGGACAAGTCGATGGTCGGTGCGGTCGATCGCGCCATCCGTGAATCCAATCTCGGCTTCAATCCGATCGTCGACGGCACCAATCTCAGGATTCCGCTGCCCGAGCTCAACGAACAGCGCCGCAAGGAGCTGGTCAAGATCTCGCATGGTTATGCCGAGAATGCCCGCATCGCCGTGCGCCACGTGCGCCGGGACGGCATGGAGTTCCTCAAAAAGGCGGAAAAGGACGGCTATATCAGCGAGGACGATCATCGCAAGCGGTCCGACCAGGTCCAGAAGCTCACCGACGAGATGATCGGCACCATCGACCATCTGCTTTCCGATAAGGAAGCTGAAATCATGCAGGTTTAGGGTCTGGCCACTGCTGGCTCGAAAGCGAGAACATGACAAGCCCCGCGCATGTCGCAATCATCATGGACGGAAACGGACGCTGGGCCAAGGCGCGTGGCTTGCCACGGCTTGCTGGGCATCGTGCCGGCGTCGAGGCGCTGCGCAACACGGTGCGCGCCGCTCCTGGCCTTGGCATCTCGTTCCTCACCGTCTACGCCTTCTCGTCGGAAAACTGGTCGCGGCCGAAGTCCGAAGTCAGCGACCTGATGGGCCTGTTGAAAATCTTCATCCGCCGCGACCTCGCCGAACTGCACCAAAATGGCGTGCGGGTCAGGATCATCGGCGACAGGGCAGGGCTGCAGCCTGACATCAGGAGCCTGCTTGAAGAGGCCGAAACGCTGACCGTCCGCAACGAAGCGCTGACCCTGGTCATCGCTTTCAACTATGGCGGACGCGACGAGATCGTGCGCACCGCGCGCAAGCTTGCCGCGGCGGTGGCGCGCGGCGAGCTCGACAGCGAGGCGATCACGGCCGAATCCTTTGCCGGCTCTCTCGACACCCAGGGTATTCCGGATCCGGAACTGGTCATCCGCACCAGCGGTGAGCTCAGGCTGTCGAATTTCCTTCTGTGGCAAGCGGCTTACAGCGAACTTGTCTTCCTGCCTTGCTACTGGCCCGATTTCAGCCGCGAGCATTTGGCTGACGCATTGCGCGACTTTGCCGGTCGCGAGCGCCGTTTCGGCGGGCTTGGCGCTGAAGGCGTCGCCGTGACAGCCAAGGGATGAGCAACCTCCAGCTTCGCGTTATTTCTGCCGTCGTGCTTGCGGTCGTCACGCTCGGCCTGACCTGGCTCGGCGGACTGCCCTTCCGAATGCTTTGCGCCGCCATGACGATCCTGATCTTCTACGAATGGACGCGAATGTGCCGCCCGGTCGCCGCCACGGGTCTTGGTCTTCTGCCGGAAGCGCTGCTTCTGGTTTTCGTCGGCGCCTTGGTCGCCGGCCTGCCGGCGTCCTGGCTGCTGCTTCTTGTGGCGGTGATGGTCGTTGTCACCGTGGTCGTGGCTTCGATGCACCAGACTTCGATGCATCAAACGGGACAGTGGGACGCGTCCGGCCTTGCCTATGCCGCCATTTCCGGACTGTCACTTGCTCTTTTGCGCGACGGCGACCATTCCGGCCTCGTCGCCATTCTCTTCCTGTTCGCGGTGGTTTGGGCGACCGACATAGCAGCTTATTTCGTCGGCCGCGCTGTCGGCGGGCCGAAGCTGGCGCCGTCGATCTCACCCGGCAAGACGCAGAGCGGTGCGCTCGGCGGCGCCGTCGGCGGCGTAGTTGCCGGGCTGCTTCTGGCCGCTGCGGCCGGAGCCGGCAATCTCGCAGTGCTCGGCGTCGTCGCGCTGGTGCTTTCGCTCGTCTCCCAGGCCGGCGACCTTTTCGAATCATGGGTGAAGCGGCGCCACAACCGCAAGGATTCGGGCAGGCTGATACCGGGCCATGGCGGCGTCATGGACCGGGTCGACGGGCTTGTCGCGGCGGCTTTCGCCCTGTACGTCATCGGCTGGATTTCGGCGACCGCCGACCATCCGGCACAGGGGCTGTTTCCAGCTTGATCGGCATCGATTCCGGGCCTGGTTTCTTGACCTGCGCAGGATGCGCCATGGATTCGCCTGGATTGATGCCACAGTCGCGGTACCACCGTGCTGCGGACGAATTTTGAGGACATGAATTGAACGAGATTCTTCACGCGGTTTTCAGCACGGAGGGCTTTGTCCTCGGCACGCTGGTGCCTTTCCTGTTCGTGCTGACCGTCGTCGTGTTCGTTCACGAGATGGGCCATTATCTCGTCGGCCGCTGGTGCGGCATCGGCGTGAAGGTCTTTTCGATCGGCTTCGGCCCGGAACTCTTCGGCTTTAATGACAGCCATGGCACACGCTGGAAACTCTGCGCCATTCCACTCGGCGGCTACGTCAAATTCGTCGGCGACATGAACGCCACTTCGAGCCAGCCCAGTTCGGAGGAGATCGAAACGCTGACGGCTGCCGAGCGCAAGATCGCTTTTCACACGCAGCCGGTCTGGAAGCGCGCGGCAACTGTGGTGGCTGGCCCGCTGTTCAATTTTCTGCTGACGATCGCCGTCTTCGCGGTGCTGTTTTCCGCCTATGGCCGGCCCGTGCTGGAGCCAATGGTGGCTGAAGTCACCGCGGGCAGCCCAGCGGCCAGGGCCGGCATCCTGCCCGGAGACCGCTTCGTCAGCGTCGACGGCAGCAAGGTCCAGACCTTCGCCGACGTCCAGCGCCGGGTCTCGGGCCGCGGTGGCGACCCCATCACCTTCGTCATGCTGCGCGACGGCAAGGAGATCACCGTTACGGCGACGCCGGAATTGATGGAGCAGCAAGACGGGCTGGGCAACAAGGTCAAGGTGGCGGTGATCGGCGTCGTCAACAACCAGGAATTCGGCCAGCCCAGGCTGATCACCTATAACCCGGTCGGAGCGGTCGGGGCGGCGGTCGAGGAGACCGGATACATCATTCAGCGCACCGGTCAGTTCCTGCAGCGTTTCGTTGTCGGTCGCGAAGACAAATGCCAACTGGGCGGCCCAATCAAGATCGCAAAGATGTCGGGGCAGGCGGCAAAACTCGGCTTCGACTGGCTTGTGCAACTTGTCGCGCTGCTGTCGGTCGGGATCGGTATTCTGAACCTTTTGCCGATTCCTCCACTCGACGGCGGCCATCTCCTGTTCTACGGCGTAGAGGCCATCATTCGGCGACCGGTGTCGGAACGGATGATGGAGTTGGGCTACAGGGCTGGCCTGCTTCTCGTCTTGGGCTTCATGGGGTTCGTTTTCTGGAACGACCTGTTTGGATGCTGAAATCATGAAGAAATTTGGCTTCAGCACAGCCACTGTTGAGACGCCGTTTACCATGCGTGGGGATATGCGTGACGCGAAAGCCACGCAATTGGGTTAAGTAAATACAAATTAACCAGGAGCCTTGCGTGTAGGGAAAATCCGGTTAATACGGTAGGGGAAATTACCGCACGTCCGGTTTTCTCGCCGTGGGGACTTCGAGAAAAGGTACAAAAGCCCGATGAAGGCAGCATCCAAGTTTCTGAGCGCCGCGTCCGCGGTGGCCCTGTCCGCCGCCCTGGTCGTACCAGGTGCGCTCGCAGTGCAGTTCGTTGCCACATCGGCGGCCGAGGCCGCTGTTGTTTCAAGAGTTGAAGTCAGCGGCAATCAGCGTGTCGACGCCGAGACGATCCGCAACTACGTCACGATCAAACCCGGCAGGCCGTTTTCCAGCGCCGATATCGATGAGGCGGTCAAGGCGCTGTTCGGCACCGGGCTGTTCTCGGACGTCCAGATCAACCAGGTCGGTTCGACGCTGGTCATCAAGGTTTCCGAATATCAGGTCGTGAACCAGGTGCTGTTCCAGGGCAACAAGAAGCTCAAGGACAACGCGCTGGCGGCCGCGGTCCAGTTGAAGCCGCGTGGAACGTTCTCGCAGCAGGCGCTCGATGCCGATGTCGAGGCGGTCAAGGCTGCCTACGGGCGTATCGGCCGCGACGACGCCGCCGTGACCACCCAGATCATGGATCTCGGCGACAACCGCGTGAACGTGGTGTTCAACATCAACGAAGGCGGCCGCACGCAGATCGCCGCGATCAATTTCGTCGGCAACAGCGCCTATTCGAGCCGTCGCCTGTCCGATGTCATTTCGACCAAGCGCTCGACCATCCTTTCGTACGTGCTGCGCGACGACGTCTATGACGAAGACAAGCTCAATGCCGACCAGGAGTTGCTGCGCCGTTTTTATTACAATCACGGCTATGCCGACTTCCAGGTGATTTCCGCGGTCGGCGAGCTCGACGAAACCACCAATAAATACACGGTGACCATCACCGTGCAGGAGGGCGAGCGCTACACCTTCGGCGACATCAGCGTCGAGAGCACGATTCCCGAGGTCGACGGCGCATCGCTGCAGTCGGTGGTCGAAACCCACAAGGGCGATGTCTACAACGCCGAGAACGTCGAAGACACCATCATCGCATTGACCGAGAGGGTCGCCGGTTCCGGCTATCCCTTCGCCCAGGTGACGCCGCGCGGCGACCGCAATTTCGAGAACCACACCATTTCAGTGGTCTATACGATCGACCAGGGCACCAAGGCCTATGTCGAGCGCATCGAGATTCGCGGCAACGACCGGACACGCGACTATGTCATTCGCCGAGAATTCGACGTGAGTGAGGGCGATGCCTTCAACCAGGTTCTCATTCAGCGCGCGAAGAAACGGCTGGAAGCACTCGATTTTTTTGAGAAAGTCGAGGTTTCGACCGTGCCCGGTTCTGAGCCGGACCAGGTGGTGCTGGTGGTCGACGTGGTCGAGAAGTCGACCGGCGAGTTCTCGGTCGGCGCCGGCTATTCGAGCGGTGGCGACACCGAAGGCCCGACCGTCGAAGGATCGATCAGCGAACGCAACTTCCTCGGACGCGGCCAGTTCATCAAGCTCTCGGCGGGCGGCGGCAAGAATTCGCGCGACTACAGCTTCTCCTTCACCGAGCCCTATTTCCTCGGGCGGCGCATTGCCGCCGGTTTCGATGTCTTCAACCGGACCAGGGAACGCGACGACTACAAGAGCGAGACGCTAGGCGCGACAGTGCGCTTCGGCCTGCCGATCACCGACGACATCTCGACGCAGCTGGCGTACAATATCTCCCAGGAGAAGTACGAGCTCGACGAAGACTGCGAGACCAACGGCGACTTCGACCCCCTCAAATGCAACATTTCTACGGCTATCCTGGACGGCATCGCGGAAAGCCCGTGGCTCAAGTCGTCGGTCAGTCTCGGCCTGGTCTACAACACCATCGACGACATGAAGAACCCGCATGAAGGCATCTTCGCCAATGTCACCACGGAATTCGCCGGCCTCGGCGGCGACGCCAAATTCGTCAAGGTGACAACGCGTGGCAGCGTCTACCAGACATTGTCCGAGCAGCTTGATCTGGTGGCGGTGATTTCCGGCGGGGCTGGCCATATCCAAGGCTACGGCGGCGATGGCGACCTGCGCATCTTCGATCATTTCCAGAGCAACGACCGCATGATCCGTGGCTTCGCTTACGGCGGTATCGGCCCGGTCGACAATGAAGACGCCAACGACCATCTTGGTGGCACCACCTATTTCAATGCTTCGGCGGAAGCCCAGTTCCCAATGCCGGTCATTCCGGAAAGCTTCGGCCTGCGCGGCGCGGTGTTCGCCGACGCGGCGACGCTCTATGGCAGCAAGATCGATGCTTCACTGGTCGATCAGTCGACGGTCGACATGCAGTGGCGTGCCTCTGTCGGCGTCGGCCTGATGTGGGCGTCGCCCTTTGGTCCGATCCGCATCGACTATGCGATCCCGGTCCTCGAGGAGGACACCGACGACGTGCAGGAATTCAACTTCGGCATATCGTCCCGCTTCTGATCGGCGGGCAACGATACTTCCGGGCCGTAGCGGTCCGGAAGAGAGCAATTCGACACTACGGCGCCGCGCATCCTCCTGGACGCGCATAGGACGTTGCAGGACTTTGATTTTGCGCATTATCCTTTCCGAAAATCGATTCCGATTTTCGGGGTCATGCGCTAGCTGGATATAGCTTCTGGAATGACCGATCCGGTGTTCTTCGCGCCATCACGCCGGTATACGGCTGGCGAAGTCGCGAATCTGACCGGCTCGGTGCTTGTCGATTCCGACCTCTCCGACAGATCGATCGAAGCCTTGGCGCCGGCAAGCGAAGGCGGCGAGCACGCGCTTGTCTTTGTCGATGGCAGACGCAACTTCGCGCTGATGCAATCGCTGCGAGCAGCGGCGGTTCTATGCCCCGCCGAATTTGCCGGCAAAGCGCCGGCGGGTATCGCGGTTCTGATCCATCCGCGCCCGCAACAGGCTTTCGCGATGGTCGGCCGCCTGCTTTTCCCGGCGGCTGCGACACCAGCACCGATGACCGGCGAAACCGGTATCTCGCCGCATGCCCATATCGATCCATCGGCGCGCGTCGAGGTCGGCGCGATCGTCGAGGCCGGCGCGATCATCGGCCCTCGCGCTTCTATCGGCAGCGGAACCGTCATTGCTCCTCATGCCGTTATCGGTCCCTCCTGCCAGTTCGGCCGCGACGGCTATGTCGGCCCAGGCGCCAGCATCCAGTACGCGCTGATCGGCAACCGCGTCATCATTCATGGCGGCGCCCGCATCGGCCAGGACGGTTTTGGCTTCGTGGCCGGCGCCAAGGGTCCGGAGCGTGTGCCGCAAATCGGCCGGGTCGTCATCCAGGACGACGTCGAGATCGGCTCCAATACCACCGTCGATCGCGGCGCCATGTCCGACACGATTATCGGTCAAGGCACCAAGATCGACAATCTGGTCCAGATCGCTCATAACGTCCGCATCGGCCGCAATTGCATAATCGCCGGCCTTTCGGGTATTTCCGGTTCCGTAACGGTGGGCGACAACGTCACCATGGGTGGCGGTGTCGGTCTTGCGGATCATCTGACGGTAGGGACAGGGGCCAAGCTTGCTGCAAGAAGCGGGTTCATGAGCAACGTCCCCGCGGGCGAGATTTGGGGAGGGTACCCGGCGCAGCCGATGGCGGAAGCCATGCGGGAGATCGCGGCTCTGCGAAGACTGGCCAGGGCGCGCAAATCGGGCGACGGAGGGAAGAGCTGAGATGGTTGCGGCGACAACGCTCGAGGCGGTCGACATATTGGGGCTGATGAAGCTCCTGCCGCATCGCTATCCGTTCCTGATGATCGACCGCATCATCGATATCGATGGCGACGAGTCCGCCACCGGCATCAAGAACGTGACCATAAACGAGCCGCATTTCCAAGGTCATTTCCCGGATCAGCCGGTCATGCCCGGCGTGCTGATCGTCGAGGCGATGGCGCAGACGGCCGGCGCCATCTGCATCCGCAGCCTAGGCACCGAAAAACCGTCGCTCGTCTATTTCCTGACCATCGACAATGCCAAATTCCGTAAACCGGTCGTTCCCGGCGACCAGTTAAAGATCCATGTGAAGAAAATCAAGAAACGCGGCAACCTTCTCAAATTCGCCTGCGAGGCTCTCGTCGACGGCGTCAAGGCCGCGGAAGCCGAGATATCGGCGATGATGGTCACGAGCGACTGACGATCGAATGCTTATGAAAATCCAGACAGTCATCCATCCATCGTCGGTCATCGAGGCCGGCGCAAAAATCGGCGAAGGCGTCCGCATCGGGCCATTCTGCCACATCAGCGCCGACGCGGTGCTCGGCGACCGCGTCGAACTGGTCAGCCACGTCTCGGTGATCGGCGCGACCACCATCGGTGCGTCGACCAAAGTCTATCCTATGGCGACACTGGGCGCGCCGCCGCAAAACAACAAGCACAAGGGCGGCCGCACCACGCTGGTCATCGGTGAGAACTGCACGATCCGCGAAGGCGTGACCATGCACGTCGGCACCGATTCCAGCCGCGGCGAGACGACGATCGGTGACAACGGCAACTTCCTTGCCTATGCCCACATCGCGCATGATTGCATCGTCGGCAAGAATGCCACCTTCGCCAATCAGGCGACGTTGGGCGGCCATTGCGAGATCGGCGACAACGTCTATATCGGTGGTCTCAGCGCAGTTCATCAGTTTGTCCGCGTCGGCGACAACGCCTTTCTCGGCGGTTGCTCGGCATTCGTCGGCGATGTCATTCCCTACGCCATCGCCGTCGGCAATCGCGCCAGCCTTCGCGGCCTCAACATCATCGGCCTGAAGCGCGCCGGCCTGCCGCGCTCCGAGATCCACACGCTGCGCAAGGCCTACAAGACGATCTTCGATCGCTCCCGAACCGTCGGCGAAAACATCGAGTTCGCCAAGGCGGAATTCGCCTCGTCACCGACCGCCATGAAGATCATCGATTTCATCGCCAGTCGCGGTAAGCGGCACTATGCCGTCCCGTCGCTCAAGGCCGGTGGCGGCGACGATGCCGATGACGAAGATTGAGGGCACCCGGACGGGCCTTGATCTCGCGCCAGACGCCAAAATCGGCATCATAGCTGGCGGCGGCAGTTTACCGGTCGAAGTCGCCAGGGCGCTTGCTGTGCAAGGCAAGTCTCCCTTCGTGGTAATAGTGGCGGGCGAGGTCGACCGCATATCCGACTTCGACGCCTATGAGCAGGCGACGTTGAGGCTGGAGGATGTCGGCTCTCTGCTGCCGACGCTCAAAAATAGTCATGTTACCCATCTGGTGACAGCGGGCCATATCACACGGCGCCCCAGGCTGAGCGCCATGCGCCTCAATCTCGGCCTGCTCGCCTGGGTGCCCAGCCTTCTTGTCGGTGTAACCCAAGGCGACGACACCGTGCTGAAACTGTTCGTGCGAAGGGTCGAGCGCAGCGGCATCAAGGTGGTCGGCGCTCATGAGATCGTGCCGGAACTGGTCGCCGCCGAAGGCGCGCTGACCAAGGCAGCGCCGCGGAAATCCGACTGGCGCGACATCAAAGCGGCCCACGCAGCGGCAATGGCCATCGGCGCGCTGGATATCGGCCAGGCGGCTGTTGCGATCGGCGGCCGCGCCATCGCGCTGGAAGGCATCGAGGGCACCGACGGATTGCTCGATCGAACACGGCAGTTGCGCGGCCATGGCAGGCTGGCCGGCAGAACGCGCGGCGTCCTGGTCAAATGCGCCAAGCCTGGCCAGGAGTTGCGCGCCGATCTGCCCTCCATCGGCCCGCAGACGATCGAGGCGGCGCATGCCGCCGGACTTGCCGGCATTGCCGTCGAAGCCGGCCGCTCGCTGGTTCTTGAAGGCCCGACAGTCGTCGCTCGCGCCAACGCGCTCGGCCTGTTCGTGATCGGCCTGCCTGCTGCGGAGCCGGTGCATGGCGACTGAGCGACCGCTGAAGATCGCCATCGTCGCCGGCGAGGAATCCGGCGATCTGCTTGGCGCCGACATCGTAGAGGCGCTCAAGCGCGTGACCGGCCGCGAGGTCCGGCTCGTCGGCATCGGCGGCCGGCATTTGCAGGCGCTCGGCCTCACGCCGCTGTTCGACGGCGGCGAGATCGCGCTAATGGGATTGAGCGCCATTCTGCGCGATCTGCCGCGCCTGATACGGCGGATCAGCCAGACGGCCGGTGCGGTCGCCAATGAAAAGCCGGACTGCCTCATCACCATAGACAGCCCGGATTTTTCGCTGCGCGTGGCGAAAAAGGTGCGTGCCGCCGATCCGGCAATCCCGATCGTCCACTATGTCTGCCCGAGCGTCTGGGCATGGCGGCCGGGCAGGGCGGTGGCGATGAAACCGTATGTCGACCACATCCTCTGCATACTGCCTTTCGAAGTGAGGGAACTCGCCCGCCTCGGCGGTCCGACCGGCACCTATGTCGGCCATCGCCTTACCCACGATCCGGGCGTGCTCGGCGCCGCCAAGGCGCAAAGCCTGCCGCGCGACCTGTCCGACGATCGTGTGAAGACACTGCTTGTGCTGCCCGGCTCGCGTCGCGGCGAGGTGCGACGGCTGGCCGGCCCGTTCGGCAAGACGATCTCGATCCTGCGTGCGCGCGGACACCGCTTGCGCCTGCTGTTGCCGACGGTGCCGCATGTCGCCGACCTGGTCAGGGCTTCGGTGGCAAGCTGGGACGAGAAGCCGGAGATCATCCTTGATCCCGAGCGCAAATGGCAGGCCTTCGGCAAGGCCGATGCAGCGCTGATCGCATCGGGAACGGTGTCGCTGGAACTGGCGCTGTCGAGTGTGCCGATGATCTCCTGCTACCGGCTCGATCCGGTCATGCGGATGGCCCAACGCCTGATCACCGTATGGAGCGCCTCCTTGCCCAATCTCATCGCCGACCGCCCGATCGTGCCGGAAAGCTACAACGAATATGTGCGACCGCACTACCTGGCGCGGCAGTTGGAGGCACTGTTTTCCGACACTTCCTATCGCGCATGGCAGAAGGACGGTTTTGCCGAGGTGGCCAGACGCATGGCTGTCGACGGACCTTCGGGCGACATCGCTGCGGGGGTCGTGATGAGGTGTATCAAGCGGTGAATGGTGAAGTGGTGAATAGTGAATGGTGAATGGTGAATGGTGAATGGTGAATGGTCAAAATCGTGCTTGACCACAGGTCACAAAGAGACCCTGCTTCACTATTCACTATTCACTATTCACTATTCACTATTCACTATTCACTATTCACTATTCACTATTCACCATTCACTATTCACTATTCACCGTTTAGCAATCGGCACGTAGTCGCGTTCCGGCGCACCTGTATAGAGCTGGCGCGGGCGGCCTATCTTCTGGTGCGGATCCTCGATCATCTCCTTCCACTGCGCGATCCAGCCGACGGTGCGGGCGACCGCGAACAGCACGGTGAACATGGTGGTGGGGAAACCCAGCGCCTTCAGCGTGATGCCGGAATAGAAATCGACGTTCGGATAAAGCTTCTTCTCGATGAAGTAGGAATCGGTCAGAGCGATCCTTTCCAGTTCCATGGCGATATCGAGCAGCGGATCGTCCTTGATGCCGAGTTCGCCCAAGACCTCATGTGCGGTCTTCTGCATGATCTTGGCGCGCGGATCGTAGTTTTTGTAGACGCGGTGGCCAAAGCCCATCAATCGGAACGGATCGTTCTTATCCTTGGCGCGGGCGATGAACTCCGGGATGTGGTCGACTTGGCCGATCTCGCCCAGCATGTTCAAGGCTGCCTCGTTAGCGCCGCCATGGGCCGGTCCCCACAGGCAGGCGATGCCGGCGGCGATGCAGGCGAACGGATTGGCGCCGGACGAGCCGGCGAGGCGGACGGTCGAGGTCGAGGCGTTCTGCTCGTGATCGGCGTGCAGGATGAAGATGCGCTCCATCGCACGCGCCAGCACCGGGTTAATCTTGTATTCCTCGCACGGCACGGCAAAGCACATATGCAGGAAGTTGGCCGCGAAATTCAGCTCGTTCTTGGGGTAAATGAAGGGCTGGCCGATGTGGTATTTATAAGCCATCGCCGCGATCGTCGGCATCTTGGCGATCAGCCGCATCGATGCGACCATGCGCTGGTAGGGGTCCGAGATGTCGGTGGAATCGTGATAGAAAGCTGACAGCGCACCGACCACGCCGCACATCACCGCCATCGGGTGGGCGTCGCGGCGAAAGCCGGTGAAGAAGCGCGACATCTGCTCGTGCACCATGGTGTGGCGCGTCACCCGGTAGTCGAAATCGTCCTTCTGCGCCTTGGTCGGCAGTTCGCCGTAGAGCAGGAGATAACAGACTTCGAGGAAGTCGCCGTGCTCGGCCAACTGGTCGATCGGATAACCGCGATGCAAAAGGATGCCGGCATCGCCATCGATGAAAGTGATTTCCGACTCGCAACTTGCCGTCGAGGTGAAGCCGGGATCGTAGGTAAAGGCCCCGGTGGTGCTGTAAAGCGCGCCGATATCGATGACGTCAGGTCCGACCGAGCCGCTTCGCACCTTGAGTTCGTGAGTTTTGCCGCCGAATTCAAGTTTCGCGGTCGACGCGTGGGTTTTGCCGCCATATTCCATTTTTGTCGCAGCTTCGGACATTGCAAACTCCTTTTTGTTTTCTCATGTCGGCAAAGGCAAAATTTCTGCAACGCAACACGTCGAAAGTATCGGAGTTCGCGCGTTTGCGCCCGCAATTCGATTTGCGTGCCAAATTGGGCCAAGACCTAATGTTGCACTGCGAAACCCACCTTTCAATGCCAATCTTCTTGGGCCAGTTTTGCTAATCGATTTGATCCGCGACGCGCGCCAGACTTTCCTCGCGGCCAAGCACGGCAAGCACGTCGAACACGCCGGGCGAGGTGCTTTTGCCGGTGAGCGCGGCGCGCAAAGGTTGGGCCACAGCGCCAAGCTTATGGCCGCCGGCAAGCGCATATTGGCGGATCGCCGCTTCGGCAGCTGCGGCCGTCCAATCCCCTGAAATCGCCTTCAGCGCCGCATGGGCGCCCCGCAGGATCTCGCGCGCCTCGCCGCCGAGCAGCGCCGCCGCCTTCTCGTCGATCGGCAGCGGCCGCTCGGCAAACAGGAAGGTGGCACCGTCAACCAGCTCGACCAGCGTCTTGGCGCGCTCCTTCAAGCCGGGCAGGGCGGCCAGCAACTGCGCCTTGCGTGTGTCGTCGAGGCGCGCTGCGATCGCCGGGCCGCCTTCGAGATAGGGCAAGGTGTTGATGAAGATATCGAGCAATTCGGCGTCGTTCATGCGCCGCATATGCACGCCGTTCAGCGCCTCGAGCTTGGCGAAGTCGAAGCGGGCGGCTCCCTTGTTGACATCGCCGATGTCGAACCACGCAATCATGTCGGCGATCGACATGACCTCGTCGTCGCCGTGGCTCCAGCCGAGCCGCGCCAGGTAGTTGAGCAGTGCCTCGGGCAGATAGCCCATGACGCGATAGGCTTCGACGCCGAGGGCGCCGTGCCGCTTCGACAGCTTGGCGCCGTCGGCGCCATGGATCAGCGGGATATGCGCCATTGACGGCACCTCCCAGCCCAAGGCTCGATAGATCACCATCTGGCGGGCGGCATTGGTCAGATGGTCGTCGCCGCGGATGATATGGGTGATGCCCATGTCGTGGTCGTCGACGACGACGGCATGCATATAGGTCGGGTTGCCGTCCGAGCGCAGGATGATGAAATCGTCGAGGTCCTTGTTGGGGAAGCGGACTTCGCCCTGCACGCGGTCATGCACCACCGTCTCGCCTTCGGCCGGCGCCTTGATGCGGATCGCGCCCCTGGCGCCAACCGGCGCCTCTGACGGGTCGCGGTCGCGCCAGCGGCCGTCATAGCGGGGAGGCAAGCCCTTGGCCCGCGCACTCTCGCGCATTGCCTCCAGCTCAGCCGGCGCCGCATAGCAGTAATAGGCTTTGCCGAGGCGCACCAGCTCCTCGGCGACCGCGCGGTGGCGCGGCGCGCGCTCGAACTGCGATGCCGGCTCGCCGTCCCAGGTGAGGCCGAGCCAGGAGAGCCCATCGAGGATGGCAGCGGTTGCCGCATCGGTCGAACGCTCGCGATCGGTGTCCTCGATGCGCAGCAGCATCCTGCCGCCGGTGTGTTTCGCATACAGCCAGTTGAACAGCGCCGTGCGCGCCCCGCCAATATGCAGGAATCCGGTGGGCGAAGGGGCAAAACGGGTGACGACCTTGTCGGACATGGAACTCTCGGGGCAAGCGCAGGAAACGGATGTGGCTGCGCGGACTTTCGCGCGTTGCGCGTTCATGTAGCATAGGAGGTCAAGGGCGCAAGGGGCGAACCCTATGGCTGGACCAGGCCGCGGCGTGGACGAGAGCGAGGGCGCGAACGCAAGCGTCAGCGAACGATCGCTGTTCGCCGACGTTCCTGACGCTGAGCCGCTACCCGTTTCGCTGCCTGCGTCGCCGCCGGGCATCCAGCCTCTTTCGCCGGATCGCTCGGCGCCGATACCGGCTTCAGCACCCGGCCCTGTCATTCGTTTTCGCCGACAGCTCAGCCATCTTTCACCATCCGGTGTCCGCAACAGCGTGGCCTCGGCAGCCGGCCTGGAACTCGACCGCGGCGTCGCCTTCCTGCTGGTGCCGGTTTTTCTGGCATGCGGGGTGATCGTCTATTTTTCGCTTGCCGTCGAACCGGACTTTGCCCAGCCCATCGCCGTCGTGGTCCTCACGGCATTGTGTGCGGCCGTCACGCGCTCACGCCGCAAAACGCATCTGTGCTTCATGGCAGCGTTGCTGTGCGCGCTTGGTGTGCTCGCCGCCAAGGTGGAAACCTGGCGCGCCGGAACGAAGATGCTCGGTTCGGAAATCCAGACCCGGCTGACCGGCCGTGTCGTCAGGCTCGACCAGATGGCGAACGGCCGGATCAGGCTGACCATCGACGTGATGTCGACCGCCCGGCCGACACTGCGTTATGCGCCCGAACGTGTCAGGGTATCGGCACGCAAGATTCCCGCTGAGATGACCGCAGGCTCGGTGGCAACCGGCTATGTGAGGCTTCTGCCTCCGACTGGCCCGGTCAGACCGGACAGCTTTGACTTCTCCTTCGACAGCTATTTCGCCGGTATCGGTGCCAGTGGCTTTTTCCTCGGCAGTCCAAAGATCGTTGTCTCCGAAGATGCACCGTTAACCGCACGCCTTTCTTCGTCGATCGAGAAGGCGCGCGAAACCATAGCCGACCATATCAGGAACAGCATCGGTGGTGCCGAGGGGGAGATTGCCGCTGCGCTGATCGTCGGCGTGCGTGCCGGCATCCCCGAAGAGATAAACGAATCGATGCGGCGCACCGGCATCTACCACATCATCTCCATTTCCGGCCTGCACATGGCGCTTGTCGCCGGCACCGTCATGGGATTGCTGCGCGGCGCCTTTGCGCTGTTTCCCAACTTTTCGTCGCGCCGGCCGGTCAAGAAATATGCGGCTGCTGCCGCACTCGTCTCCATCGCTGCCTATCTGATCTTTTCCGGTATCGTGGTCGCGGCTGAACGCAGCTTCATCATGCTGGCGGTAATGCTTGTCGCCATGCTGTTCGACCGGGCGGCACTCACCATGCGCAACCTGGCGATTTCGGCCATCGTCGTCATCGTCGTGTCGCCGCATGAGGTGGTCGGCGCAAGCTTCCAGATGTCCTTCGCCGCGACTGCGGCTCTCGTGGGCGCCTATGCCGGTTGGTCCGACTATCGTGCCGACAAGGCCACGGCGCCGCAACGGCGACGGTCACCGGTCGCTTTCGTCACGCGCAAGCTCGTCGCTGGGGCAGGCACCATCGCAATGACCTCCATCATTGCCGGCAGCGCCACCGCGCTGTTCGCCATCTGGCACTTCCAGCGCGTCTCGCCGCTCAGCCTGTTCGCCAATCTGGCCGTCATGCCGATCGTCACGATCGTCATGTTCCTGGCCGTCCTCAGCGCCTTGGCAATGCCTTTCGGCCTCGACGGCCCTTTCCTCTATATGATGGGCAAGGGCCTGACGGCGATGATCGCAATTTCGGGATGGATATCGGAGCGTTCGCCGGTCGATGCAGTCGGCCTGATTTCGTTGCAATCGGTCCTGCTGGTGACGGTCGCCCTGGTCATCGCCACGATGGCGACGACATGGCTGCGGCTTGCCGCACTTCCCTTTGCGCTCGCCGGCCTGCTGACGATTTCCGAGACGCGCACCCCCGACGTGCTGATTTCGGAGGATGCCCATCTGGTGGCGCTGCCGATCGGCGGCGGCGAACTTGCCGTCAACCGGATGCGTTCGAACGAATTCACCACCGACAACTGGAAACATGCGCTGGTTTCAACAACGATCGTCGAGCCGGAGACATTCGAAAAAGGAGATGTGCAGTTCGACATCGCCGACCCGGCCGACCTGCCGCCGGGAACGCCTTTCACCTGCACTGCCGGCCTGTGCCTGGCCCGGCATCCGTCCGGCGCGCTCATTGCGCTCGCCGACGACCGGAAAACCGCGCGGCCGGCCTGTGCCTTTGCGGATTTGATCATCATCGACGACGCCACAGCCTATTACAAACCCTGCCGCAACCCGCTGGTTCTCGTCGTCACCAAACGGCAGCTCGCTCGCATGGGCAGTGCCGCCGTCTTCTTCGATCCGCTATCGGCGACGACGCGCGCAGAAATCCGTTTTGCCGTCAGACAGCCATACAGGCCCTGGCATGAGCAGCGGCGATTTTCGCGCGAGGCGAGGGGCCTGCCGCCATACCGCAGGGCCGAGAAACCCAAGAAGCCTGCTCTTCAGTAACGCCGGATCAGTCCGACGAGCTTGCCCTGCACCTTGACCCGGTCCGGCCCGAAGATGCGCGTCTCGTAGGCCGGATTGGCGGCTTCCAGTGCGATCGAGGCACCTTTGCGGCGGAATCGTTTCAGCGTCGCCTCCTCCTCGTCGACCAGAGCGACAATGATCTCGCCAGGCTGGGCGGTGTCAGCGTTGCGGATGATGACCGTGTCGCCGTCGAAGATGCCGGCCTCGATCATCGAATCACCCTTGACCTCCAGCGCGTAGTGCGTGCCGCCGGTGATCATGTCCGGTGGCACCGAGATCGAATGCGTCTGGTGCTGGATGGCGTCGATCGGCACACCGGCAGCGATGCGGCCCATCACCGGTATGGAGACGGTGGCAACGACGTCGTCGTCATTGCCGGCCGCACGCATGCGCGACGGCGCCGGCTTGATCTGGCGTCCGAGGCCGCCCTGCCCAAGGGAGCCTTGAATGACGCTCGGCGAGAATTTGCGCGCCGCATTGAGGCCCGGCGCGATCGAATCGGGCAGGCGCAGCACCTCCAGCGCGCGGGCGCGGTTGGGCAGGCGGCGAATGAAACCGCGTTCCTCCAGCGCCGTGATCAGCCGGTGGATCCCTGATTTGGAGGCGAGGTCGAGCGCTTCCTTCATCTCGTCGAACGAGGGCGGAATGCCGCTTTCCTTCAGCCGTTCGTGAATGAACATCAGCAGTTCATGTTGTTTGCGTGTCAGCATCGCGACCCCCAACAGAATCAGAAAAACAAACCCAGAACAAACACTATCTGTTCCAGTTGTGTTCCGCAACCATTTAAAGTTTAATGAATGTGTTGACGTTTTGTTCAGCGTAGCATCAGCACGCTGCAGGCGGCGCCCGCTGCGGCTGCGGGAGCGAATGGCTCGCGCACGATCAGTCCGTTGGCGTCGGCCAGCATTCTGAGCATCGAGGAATCCTGGATACTGAACGGCGTTGCCTCAAGCGTGCCAGCTTCTTCCTCCACCTCCGCGCGTACATAGTCCTGCCTGAGATCGTTGGCCGGCATGGCGGCGCCGAGCCGCGCCTGACGCATGTCCTGGCGGAAGGCGCGGCCGCCGAGCCGCGCCAGCAGCGGCTTCAGAAAGAGCTGCGAGCAGACCAGGCTGGCCACCGGATTGCCGGGCAGGCCGATGCAGCGGATGGCGCCCAGCCGCCCGAACATCAGTGGCTTGCCGGGCCGCATGGCGATTTTCCAGAAATCAAGCGCCATGCCTTCGCCGGTCAGCACGTCATGGACGAGGTCATGGTCGCCGACCGAGGCGCCGCCCAGCGTGACGATGACGTCCGCGCCTGCGTCGACGGCTTTTGTCACCAGCGCGGCGATCGCCTCCTTGCGGTCGGGGGCGATGCCGAGATCGAGTGCGCTGGCGCCGACCGAGCGGGCCGCGGCGGCGACGCCATAGGCATTGGAGGAGATGATCTGGTCGGGGCCAAGGTCGCTGCCCGGCGGCAGCAATTCGTCGCCGGTGGCGATGATGGCGACCAGCGGCCGTTTCACCACGCGGACCTGCTGGTGGTTGGCCGACGCCGCCAGCGACAATGCCGCCGGATCTAGCAGGCGGCCTTTCTCCAGCAGCGCGTCGCCCTTCGAGAAATCGAGCCCGAGGCGGCGGATGTTGCGGCCTTCAACCGTCGGCGCGGTCACTTCGACCATGCCGCCACCGAGGTCGCGGACATTCTCCTGGATGACGATGGTGTCGGCGCCTGCGGGAAGCGGCGCGCCGGTGAAGATGCGCACGGCCTGCGCTGGGCCGACTGTTCCGGCAAAGCCTCGTCCGGCCGGCGCCATGCCGATCACCGAAAGTCTCGCGGGCACGGACGCGACATCGTCGGCCCGCACGGCATAGCCGTCCATGGCCGACGCGTTGAATGGCGGCTGGGTGCGGAGCGCCATGAGCGGCTCCGCCAGCACGCGGTCGGCGGCATCCATCAGGGCGACGCTTTCAGCCTGCAAGGGCGCAGCATCCGCAAGCAGGTGCTCGAGCGCCTCGGCGACCGCAAGCAGCGCCATTATTGGCCTGCCCTCTGGGCATCCGCCTTGTAGTCGCCGGATTTGCCGCCGGTCTTTTCCACCAGCCTGATGCCGGAGATCGCCATGCCGCGATCGACCGCCTTGGCCATATCATAGATGGTCAGGCAGGCGACCGAGACGGCGGTCAGCGCTTCCATCTCGACGCCGGTCTTGCCGGTGACGCGGGCCAGCGCCGTGACCTTCAGGCCGGGCAGCGTCGCGTCAGGTTCGATGTCTACCGATACCTTGGTCAACAGCAGCGGATGGCAGAGCGGGATCAGCTCATGCGTCCTCTTGGCCGCCATGATGCCGGCGATGCGCGCCGTGCCCAGCACGTCGCCCTTCTTGGCATCGCCGTCGAGAATCATTTTCAGCGTTTCGGGCCGCATCGAGACAAGACCTTCGGCGATTGCCGTGCGGGTCGTCTCCGCCTTGTCGCCGACATCGACCATATTGGCTTCGCCTTCCGCGCCAAGATGGGTGAGGGCGGCCGACATCGTCAGGTCACCCTGGAGCGACGTGCGTCCGTTTGGACGCACAAAGTACACTCTGACGCTTTGTATCTATGCATCATGCTCTCCGAACATCGATTCCGATTTTCGGGCAGATGCATTGGCGGGCGCCTTGCCCGTCAAAAGCAGGTGCGTCGCAGTGGCCACGTCCTGTTGCCGCATCAGGCTCTCGCCGACGAGGAAAGTGCCAATGTCGCTCCGTTCCAGCCTGCGGCAGTCCTGGTGCGAGAAAATACCGCTCTCGCTGACCAGCAGTCGGTCGGCCGGCACCATAGCCGCGAGCCGCTCCGATGTCTCGATGCTGGTTTCGAACGTCCGCAGATTGCGGTTGTTGATGCCGATCAGCCGCGACGACAGTTTCAGCGCGCGTTCCGTCTCGGCCTCGTCATGCACCTCGACCAGCGCATCCATGCCGAGCTCGAACGCCGTCGTTTCGAGTTCCCTGGCCACGGCGTCATCGACGCTCGCCATGATGATCAGGATGGCGTCCGCGCCCCACGCACGGGCCTCGAACACCTGATAGGGCTCGAACAGAAAATCCTTGCGCAAAGCCGGCAATGTCACGGCGCTGCGCGCATCGGTGAGGAATTCAGGCGCCCCCTGGAAAGACGGCGCATCGGTCAGCACCGAGAGGCAGGCAGCCCCACCTTTGGCATAGGCCGTGGCCAGCGCCGGCGGATCGAAATCGGCGCGGATCAGGCCCTTGGACGGGCTCGCCTTCTTGATCTCGGCGATCAGCGCGAAACTGCCGGATTTGCGTTTGGCTTCAAGGGCCGAGAGAAAGCCGCGTGGTGCGTCGGCATCCTTGGCCTGCGCCTTGATTTCGGCAAGCGGCACCCGCGCCTTCGCCGCCGCGATCTCGTCGCGCTTGTAGGCTCCGATCTTGCGCAGGATATCAGACACGGCGCTATCCGTTCGAAATCTCGACCAGCCGGTCAAGCACCTTCAGCGCGCGGCCGCTGTCGATGGCTTGCGCCGCCGTCGCCATGCCATCGGCAAGCGTCGTCGCCTTTCCCGCCACCACCAGTCCGGCGCCGGCGTTCATCAGCACCGTATCGCGAAAGGCACCGGCAGCGCCGCCCAGCATGTCGCGCAGCGCCTGGGCGTTGTAGGCGGCATCGCCGCCGCGCAATTCGTCCTTGGTATGCCGCTTCAGCCCGACCGCTTCCGGGGTCAGCGTAAAGCTGCGGATCTCGCCGCCGACCAGTTCGGCGACCTGGGTTTCGCCGGTGGTGGTGATCTCGTCATAGCCGTCGCCATGGGCGACCCAGGCGTGGTCGGCGCCCAGTGCCTTCAACGTCTCGGCCACCGGCATGATCCATTCCGGCAAGAAGACGCCAACCATCTGCCTGACGACACCAGCCGGATTGGAGAGCGGGCCAAGCAGGTTGAAGATGGTGCGGGTGCCGAGCTCGACGCGGATCGGGCCGACATGCTTCATCGCCGGATGATGCGCCGGCGCGAACATGAAGCCGACGCCTGCGTCGTGGATGCAGCGGCCGATCGTTTCCGGCGGGATGTCGAGCTTGACGCCGAGCGCGGTCAGCACGTCGGCGGCGCCGGTCTGCGAGGACAGTCCGCGATTGCCGTGCTTGGCCACCGGCACGCCGCAGGCGGCGATGACGAAGGCGGATGCGGTCGAGATGTTGACGCTGTGCGAATTGTCGCCTCCCGTGCCGACGATGTCGATGGCGCCAGCCGGCGCGTCGACGCGCAGCATCTTGGCGCGCATGGTGGCGACGGCGCCGGAAATCTCGCTCACCGTCTCGCCGCGCACGCGCAGCGCCATCAGGAAGCCGCCGATCTGGCCGGGCGTAGCGTCGCCCGACATGATGATGTCGAAGGCATCGCGCGCTTCCTCGAAGGAAAGGGAGCTGCCGGCGGCGACCTTGGCAATATGGGTCTTGAGCGCGCTCATCTGGTCAGGGCTTGGGCAATTGCGGTCTGGTCGATGCGAACGTCATATTGCGTCTGCAGCTGCGCCACCAATTGGTCGAGCAGGTCGTCGGACATGCCGGCGGTGAACGATTTCTGCGCGTCGTCCGGCACCGAGCTGGCGTCGGCTCCGGCAGGCTCGAAGACTTCGGCGATCCTGAACAGGATCTGTCCGTCGCCGGTGGGCGAGGGGATTAATCCGGTCCCGCCTTCGCCTTCGCCGAACATCGCAGCCGCCCCTTCCTTGCCGAAATCGGCGTCGTCCGCCCCGCGCTTGACGCCGCGCTTGGTCTGCTTCTCAAGCTTGAGCTCGCTCGCGATCACGTCGAGCGTGGTGCCGGCCTCGAGACGCTTTTCGAGCTCCTGCCCTTTTGCGGTGAGCCGCTTGGTCGTTTCCGCCGCCGTCCAGTCGGCCACTACCTTCTGGCGGACTTCATCCAGCGTGCGGTCGCGGGCCGGCGTGACCGAATCCACCTCGTAGAACACGAAGCCATTGTTGGCGGTGGTGAGGTCGGGATTTTCGGTGCCGGGTTCGGCATCGAACACCGCCTTGATGAGCTCTGGCGATTCCGGCAGATCCTTGACGATGGTGCCGTCCGGCCTCAGGCCGGTGCGATCGATCGCGTCGACGGTGACGACCTTCAGCTTCAGTTTTTCGGCCGCTTGCTCGAGCGTGCTGCCCGAAGCGCGGCTATCTTCGTAACTGTCGCGCACGTCGAGCAGAATGCGGCTTGCCTCGCCCAGCGCCAAGTCCTTGCGGATGTTGGCGGCCACTTCGGCCAGCGGCTTCACCACTTCGGGCTTGATCTCGGTGACGCGCAGCAGCACCGGACCGAAGGCGCCCTGAACGACCGGGCTGACTTCGTTGACGTTGAGCGCAAAGGCCGCATCCGCCACCGCCTTGTCGGCGATCTTGTCCTTGGACAGCGTGCCGAGCAGCGTGTCGGCCTGCGTCTTGCCCTCGGCGGCGACGAGTTTGTCGAAGGTCGCGCCGGTCTTGAGTGAATCGAGCGCGGCCTTCGCGGCATCGGGCGTTTTGAACACGAGCTGTTCGATGGTGCGCGTTTCCGCCGTGGTGTAGCGCCCCTTGTTCTTGTTGTAGTCGTCGCTGACCTGCTGGTCGGTCACGGCACTCACATCCATGATGTCTTCCGGCTCGAGCCTGACATAGGAGAATTTGCGGTATTCGGGCGCCGCATAGGTCTTCTTGTTTTCCTCGAAATACGCCGAAAGCGTAGTGTCGGATGGCGCTTCGATCGGCTCGACCAGCGATTTCGGCAAGGTCAAATAGTCGATGGTGCGGTCTTCGCCCCGATAAAGCGCGACCGCCTTCAAGAACGTATTCGGGGCCTTGAGGCCGTCCGAAACCGCCTCGACGATCTGCTGGCGCACAGCCACCTGGGCGCGATTCCTGAGATAGTCTTCCGGCCGCATGCCGACCTGTTGCAGTATGTATTCGAAAGTCCTTCTGTCGAAGTTGCCGCCGGGACCCTTGAAGGCCGGGTCTTCATGCGTGAGTTGGGCCAGCCGGTCCTTGGACAGCCCAAGCCCGAGCTTGCGGGCCTGCTCATCGAGGACTGCCCCCGACACGAGTTGCGCCAGCACCTGGTTGTCGAGGCCGAGCGCCGTCGCCTGCTCGCGGCTGATGCGCTGGCCGAATTGCTGCGACATCACGCTGATCTGCCGGTCATAGGCCAGCCGATACTCGTTGATCGACACTTTGGTGCCGCCGGCCGTGACAACGGCGTCGTGGCCTGCAAAACCACCGACCATCTGTCCGGAAATGCCCCAGACGGCGAAGCTCAACACCAACAATATCAGCAGCGCTTTCGCGATCCAGGTTCCCGCCGCGCTTCTCAAGATGCCAAGCATGGTCACTTCCGATTTTTTCGCGCATTTTCGCATGCGCCGAGTCTGAAACAAGCGCAATAGCGTCCTTCCGGCCCACTGTCGATTGCTTTGTGGGCTGAGTTTGGTAGTGAGGACGCAGCCGAATATTGCCCGGAGAAGCAAATCCCATGACGCCTGGAATCCGCCCGTTGGTCGCTGGCAACTGGAAAATGAACGGCACCAGCGCCTCGCTCAACGAACTCAGGATGATCGGCAACGGCTTCATGAGCGGGCTCGATGCCGAGACCGAAGCGCTGGTCTGCGTTCCGGCGACGCTGCTTGCGCATGCCGCGGAGATCTTGTCGCGCACGCCGGTCCGGGCCGGGGGCGAGGATTGCCACGCCAAGGAGAGCGGCGCCCATACCGGCTGTATTTCGGCCGAGATGCTGAAAGATGCGGGCGCCAGCCACGTCATCGTCGGCCATTCCGAACGCCGCGCCGATCACAATGAGGACGACGCCATTGTCCAGGCAAAGGCGTCCGCCGCGTGGCGCGCCGGGCTGGTTGCCATCATCTGCATTGGCGAGACGAGAGCCGAGCGCGAGGCGGGCGCCACGCTAGACGTGCTGTCGCGCCAGGTCGCCGGCTCGGTGCCGCCGAATGCAACGGCATCGAATACCGTCATCGCCTACGAGCCGGTATGGGCGATCGGCACGGGGCTGACGCCGACTGCCGCCGACGTTGCTGAGGCGCATGCGCATATTCGCGAAAAACTGTCGGAAAAGCTTGGCAGCGCAGCGGCAAAGATACGCATCCTCTATGGCGGCTCGGTCAAGCCGTCGAACGCGGTCGAACTGCTGGGCGTAAAAAATGTCGACGGCGCGCTGGTCGGCGGCGCCAGCCTGAAGGCGGCGGACTTTCTCGGCATTGCCGAAGCCTATCGAAACATCTCCTAAAGCGCGTCGCGCTTGGCCGGCCTAATGCGACGCGCTTTAGGTTGTTGTTTTTACGCATGTCGTTATCGCAAACCCGCTGCACACCCTCGGGTCAGGCCCGGGGTCAGGCCCAGGGCATGCTTTTGCGCGACGTGCTTTAGCATCGAAAGGCTGTCGGGCACTTCGGATACTGTGCCGCAGCGGAAAATGTTGCAACGGCCGCATTGCTTCCCATATTCCGGCCACGGGCTTGGAATTGCCGTCAAAGCATTGTATTGAGCCGCCTCCAAATCACCGGTCGTATCTGCGGCCGCGCAAGGCTTTGCCAGGATAAATTATGGAAACCGTACTGATCGTCGTCCACCTCATGGTTGTGCTCGCTCTTGTCGGCGTGGTGCTGCTGCAGCGCTCCGAAGGCGGCGGCCTCGGCATCGGCGGCGGATCGGGCTTCATGACCGCGCGCGGCGCCGCCAATGCGCTGACGCGGGCGACGGCGATCCTGGCGGCGGCGTTCTTCGCCACCTCGCTGACTTTGTCGATCGTCGCCCGTTACGGCGAGAAGCCGATCGATATTCTCGATCGCGTGCCTGTGACGAACGGCGAGGGCGGCGTGCTCAACCAGTTGCCTGGCACCACGACGGCGACACCGCCGTCCGGCAATACGGCGCCAACGCCGCCTTCCGGCAATGATGCCGCAGCCCCGGCCCCCGCTGCACCGCCAGCGGCGGGAGCGACCACGCCGCCGGCCACAAACGGCGCCACCCAGCCAGTAACGCCGCAGGTTCCAAACCAGTAATCAGCAGACGTCCGGCGCCGCGATCTGTTGTTGTTTGAACACAGTCGCGGCAAATGCCGCACGATCACGAGGATTCGACCGGGCGCGGCACGCCAGGGCGCTTGAGGCGTCTCCGATTAATCGATTATAGATTGCGCGCGGCACATTCGGGGTCCTTGGGGGACGCCGGGCGACGCCGTGGCAACAAGCATTGAACGATCGGATCTTCGCCATGCAGCTTCGCAGCTTCATTTTAGCCGGCCTTTGGGCCGTGCTCAGCCTTGGTGCGCCCGCTTACGCGGCCATGCCGGCGGGCAATTCGGCCCCTAAATCCGCAGTCACAACTGACGTCGTCTACGTCGCCGCCAAAAGCGACACGGCGCAACTCAAGCTCCTCAAGAAGAAAAAAGACCCGAGCGCGGCAGATCTTGCCCAGATCAGGAAGATCGAAGCCAAGATCGCGGCTAACAAGCAGTCTGCTCGAGTAAAGGCGATCGAGGCAAGGAAGCTGGCGATGCGCGAGGCGGCCAAAGCCAGGTCGGACGCGGAACGGCAGGCATTTCTTGCCAAGAAGGGCCTCGCCAAGAAGGATAAGTCCGCTGGCAAGGCCAGGCTGGCCGATGCCAGGCCGGTCAAGATCATCGAACCGATTCAACCCATCGCTGCAATCCAGTCGGCCGAGGCAATTCCCGCCGAGGCCATGAACGTCGCGCTGACCGGCAACAACGGGGAATTGCGCAGCGAGCCGGTCGGACAGAAGCCGCAGCGCGTCGGGCTGTTCGCCGGCCTGTTCGGCGGCACGTCCCCGTCGATGTCGCTGCTCCCCGAGACCCGCGCCCTCGATGCCGCGCTCGCCAGCAAGGAAGCCAGGAAGCAGTTCAAGGTGAAGCCGGAGTTCGTGCCGCAAGAGGTCGAGTTCACCGGCTATAGCCCCGGCACCATCGTCATCGATACGAGCGCGCGCCGCCTCTATCTCGTCGAATCCTCCTGGACCGCCCGCCGTTATGCGATTGCGGTCGGTCGTGACGGCCTGCAGTTCAAGGGCACGGTCGCCGTCGGCGACAAGCAGGAATGGCCCCGCTGGATCCCGACGCTCGAGATGCAGAAGCGTGAGCCGAAGAATTACGGCCGGTACAAGGACGGCATGCCCGGCGGCGGCGATAACCCGCTCGGCGCCCGCGCCATCTATCTCTATGACGGCAAGAAGGACACCCATCTGCGCATTCACGGCACCATTGCGCCGCAGTCGATTGGGACGAGCTCCTCCAACGGCTGTTTCCGCATGATCAACGAGCACGTCATGGACCTTTATCGCAGGGTGAAAGTGGGCACCAAGGTCGTCATCATCTGACGCCTTGACGGGTCTAACAAAAGGGCCGGCCTCGCCGGCCCTTTTGCTTTGGTTCGAGCATCATCAGGGCGCCTTCTTGGGAAAAAGCCTTCGCGGCGGTTTTTTCTCTGGCGGAATCAATTCGGCCGCGTTAAGCGATGACTCCCATGGCGCGATATGTATTCATCACAGGCGGCGTGGTTTCCTCACTCGGAAAAGGCATCGCTGCAGCGGCCCTTGGGGCTCTCTTGCAGGCGCGAGGCTATCGCGCGCGCATCAAGAAGCTTGATCCCTATCTCAATGTCGATCCCGGCACGATGTCGCCATACCAGCATGGCGAAGTCTTCGTGACGGATGACGGCGCCGAGACCGATCTCGATCTTGGCCATTATGAGCGGTTCACCGGCCGCTCGGCCAACCAGCAGGACAACATCACCACGGGCCGCATCTACAAGAATATCATCGAGCGGGAGCGACGCGGCGACTATCTTGGCGCCACCGTGCAGGTCATTCCGCATGTCACCGACGAGATCAAGAATTTCATTCTCAACGGCAATGACGACTATGACTTCGTCCTGTGCGAGATCGGCGGCACCGTCGGCGACATCGAGGCGATGCCGTTTCTGGAGGCGATCCGCCAACTTGGCAACGACCTGCCGCGCAACAACGCCGTCTACGTGCACCTGACGCTGATGCCCTATATTCCAACGGCGGGCGAATTGAAGACCAAGCCGACCCAGCATTCGGTCAAGGAATTGCGCGGCATCGGCATCGCGCCCGACATCCTGCTGGTCCGCGCCGACCGCCCCATTCCCAGGGAAGAGCGCCGCAAACTGTCGCTGTTCTGCAATGTGCGCGAGAGCGCGGTCATCCAGGCGCTCGACGTGCCGCACATCTACGACGTGCCGATGGCCTATCACAATGAAGGGCTGGATTCGGAAGTGCTCGCCGCTTTCGGCATCGATCCGGCGCCGAAGCCGCGGATGGAGCCGTGGCAAGCGGTGTCCAAACGCATCCACAACCCGGAGGGCGAGGTGACCATCGCCGTCGTCGGCAAATATACAGGCCTCAAGGACGCCTACAAATCGCTGATCGAGGCGCTGTCGCATGGCGGTCTCGCCAACCGCGTCAAGGTCAAGCTCGACTGGATCGAGAGCGAGATATTCGAGAAAGAAGACCCGGCGCCGTGGCTGGAAAAGGTCCACGGCATTCTGGTCCCCGGCGGTTTTGGCGAGCGCGGCGCGGAAGGCAAGATCCTTGCGGCGAAGTTCGCCCGCGAGCGAAAAGTGCCGTATTTCGGCATCTGCTTCGGCATGCAGATGGCCTGCATCGAGGCAGCGCGTTCGCTGGCCGGCGTCAAGCATGCCTCGTCGACCGAATTCGGTCCGACCGAGGAACCGGTCGTCGGCCTGATGACGGAATGGCTGAAAGGCAACATGCTGGAGAAGCGCAGGGAAACCGGCGATCTCGGCGGCACCATGCGGCTCGGTGCCTATCAGGCGGACCTCGCCAGGGGCTCGAAGATCGCCGAGATCTATGGCGACACGCAGATTTCCGAGCGCCACCGCCACCGCTACGAGGTCAATGTCGACTACAAGGAGCGGCTCGAGGATTGCGGGCTGGTTTTTGCCGGCATGTCGCCGGACGGCGTGCTGCCGGAAACGGTCGAATATCCCGACCATCCCTGGTTCATCGGCGTGCAATATCATCCCGAGCTGAAAAGCCGGCCGCTTGACCCGCACCCGCTGTTTGCCAGCTTCATCGAGGCAGCGGTGGAGCAGAGCCGCTTGGTCTAAATCGACAGGCTATCGTGAGATATCCGGGCTAGCATGCAAACCTACGTCGCTCTGCTTTACAGTATCGTCCTGGGCGAGGGGCGGCGTGTCGTCATGTCCGATCTCAGGGCCATGACAGAAGGCCTGGGCCTGAACAATCCGCGCACGCTGGTGGCGACCGGCAATCTGGTTTTCGAGACGAAAGAAACAGAGATTGCCGTGCTGGAGCGCCGATTGGAGACGGCGTTCCAAAAGACCTTCGGCCGCCATGTCGACATCATCGTGCGCCGCGCGGATAACTGGTTGAAGCTTGCTGCCGGCAATCCGTTTCCCGCCGAATCGGCTGCCGCCGCGGATCAGGTAGCGGTGCGCGTGATGCGCAAGCCCGTTCCGGCTGAGGCCGTCGCGGCGCTGGAGGCCTATATCGGCAAGGCTGAGCGGATGCAGGCGGTCGGCGGCGACATCTGGATTTTCTTTTCGCGCGAGACGCCAAGCTCGCGTCTTGTGGCGGCGATAAGTCATAAACGGCTCGGCATCGGCACCTCGCGCAACTGGAACACGGTGCGCAAACTGGCCGAGATGGTCGGCGGATAGGGCTTCCCCTTCTCCCCGAATAGCGACGGGGAGAAAGACGCCTTCGCAAAAGATTTCGCCAATTTCCAGCGTTGCGGAAAGGGTGCCAAGGTTGCGGCCAGCCCCTTCTCCCCGTTCACGGGGAGAAGATGCCGGCAGGCAGATGAGGGGCGGCGCCTACATTGACAGCGCAGGACAACTCTACCCCGGGAAATCACCTCAGCTGGCGCTGCCCCTCATTGCCCTGCCGGGCATTTCTCCCCGTAGAGCGACGGGGAGAAAGACGCCTTCGCAAAAGATTTCGCCAATTTCCAGCGTTGCGGAAAGGGTGCCAAGGTTGCCGCCAGCCCCCTTCTCCCCGTTCACTCTCCTGGGAGAGGTAAATTGGAAATCCTGGCGTCGAAACTGTCCGCGACTTCCTTCGAGATGTGATCGAAGTTTTGGAATGGCCTGTTCTCCGAGAAGTGTCCACTTGCAATCGACGACGGATTTGCTAAATGTAGTTGCGTGCAACCACAATGGAGGCAACAGCAGTGAAACACATCAACATTCGCGAAGCCAAGGCCACTTTGACGGCACTCGTCGATGCGGCCGAGGCCGGCGACCCAATCACGATCACGAGGCACGGCAAGCCAGTGGCAGCTATCGTTCCGATCGACGAAGCGAGGAAGATTTACCCCGAGAAGCCCAGCCTCGCGGAATACCTGCTGTCGTTCCCCGGTTGCCCCGAGGGCTTCGAACCGGAGCGCGACCGCACCCAGCAAAGCCGCGAGGTTAACCTTTGACCTCATACCTTTTCGACACCTCGGTGCTGTCGGCGACCGCGCCGGGAAAGCCTCCGCTGCCCCCGAATGCGGCAGCTTGGCTATTGCAGCAGACGGGCAACTTGTTTGTGCCTGCCTTTGCCCTCCACGAACTTCGGAGAGGCATCGCCAAGCTCGACCGCTCGGGAGCCACGGCGAAGGCTCAGACGCTAATGGCGTGGCTGCTGGGCATCATGACGGACTACAGCGCGGAAATCTTACCGATCGATGCGGCGGTGGCGTTGGAGGCAGGCCTCATGGAAGACGCCGCCACAGCCGCAGGGAGTCATCCAGGGCTGGCTGACATTCTCATCGCTGCGACCGCTAAAGCGAACTTCTTGACGCTCCTGACTGGGAACCTGAGGCACTTCCAGCCCTTAGGAGTTCCCTGCCTCGATCCACTGACGCTTTGACGGAGAAGAGATCCCAAAGGGGTCTGCTGCGGCTAGCCAAATCCGGCTGCGTAATCCGCATACCTCAAATGCGGGTTGAGCGCCTCCAGGCCCCGACTCGGGATAATTGAAGTCCCAGTGCCGCGGCGGGCAACGGTTCGCCACATGTTTGTCATGTTTGGTGATTCGATTTCGGTCGAGTGATGTGAAAGACTTCGTTTTTGGCCCGAGTTTTTCATCATCGGGTTCTGTTTGCCGGAAACACATGGTCAGCAGTAAGTTCAAAAGGTTCGATCAGGCCCATAACGATCGACCGGGAGGAAACAATGAATCGCCTGCAATTCTTTACGCCTGTGCGTATTTCGCGCGGGCAGGAAAGTCCTGCCGAAGAAATTGATAGCGTAGCCGAAGCGATGGAGTTCTTGCGTAGATGGCCAGTCGGCCGGCGTGGGCCAGTCTACCAATGCGCGGTGAATTGCTGCTCCGCGGCTCTGGCGGGCGGGATGTCGGCAGAGGAAGCAAGGAAGGCTTTTACCGGCTTCGCCCGCATCACGCGCTTGCTCGACGACGACATGGCTCTGCCGATAGGCGGCGGCAATGTTGATAGCGTGCATGCGCTGAGGCGATGAACGTTCCTATTTGACCCCTGCCAGTAACGGGACGTCGACAAGCACAGCACCTCGAAAGTCACTGCACCTCGACCGGGGCAGCGAAGACGTAGCCAGCGCCCCGCTCGGTGACAATGAGTTTCGGCTCGCTCGGGCTGACCTCGAGCTTGCGGCGCAGTCGCAGTATCTGCACATCGATACTGCGGTCAAACACCTCTTCGTCGTGAATCCTGCTGGCAGCGAGAAGCTGCTCGCGGCTCAGGATTTGTTGCGGCGATTGCAGAAAGGCCGCCAGCAGGTTGAACTCGCCGGCGGTCAGCGGCGTCGCTTCGCCAGCGGGCGACCTCAGGCGCCGCATCCGCATGTCGAGTTCCCAGCCGGCAAAGCGGTATCGCTTGGGCTTCTTGCCAGGCGACTGCTGGCGTGTTGACCCCGATCGCCGCAGCACGGCGCGAACGCGCGCAAGCAGTTCCCTGAGGCTGAAGGGCTTGGTGATGTAGTCGTCAGCCCCGAGCTCCAGGCCGACGACGCGATCCACTTCGTCGCGCCTGTGGCCGGTGATGATGATGATGGGCGGCGCTTCCGGCGGACTGCCGAGTTGCCGCATGATTTCAAACCCGTCCTCGTCGGCAAGCCGCATGTCGAGGAGCACCAGCTCTACCGGTCTTTCATTGAGGACGCGCGACATGGCCCGGCTGTCGGCAACAGCGCTAACCCTAAAATTCTCGCTCTCCAGGTAATTGGTGAGCATCTCGCGAATTTCGGGGTCGTCATCGACGACAAGGATATGCTTCGCCGCCGCTGCCGGTTCGATTGTGCCTTTCGACTGCTCTTCGCAGCGAGTGTTCTGTTCGGCTAACATCTCAGACCGTCCGCAGGTATGGAACCCATGACCGAGCCGTTGCTTTATTAGACTTAACGCCGATTAACGGCGAGTTGTTGGCAAGCACCGATAATCTTCGTGATCGGATACCACAGGCTCACTCGATGGCGTATGGGCAGATTGGTAAGGTTCGGGCGAGGCTTTTGGTTCCGCTTTGCCTGGCAGCGGCGGCACCGTTTGCGTTGGCCCTGGTCAATCAGCCGGCCCCTCCGATCGGCGAGCCGATTGCTCCGATAATGGGCACTGGTCCTTCCGACCAGGCGAAGATCGCGCTTGGCGAGAGCCTGTTCAACGATGTCCGGCTGTCGCATGACGATGTCATCGCCTGCAGCGGTTGCCACAGGCTCGATTTCAGCGGCGACGACGGCAGGGCTCGTTCCACGGCGGCGGATGGCGGGCAGCTCGATTTCAACGCGCCGACCGTCTTCAGCGCAGCGCTCAATTTCCGGCTGAACTGGCGCGGCAATTTCCGCAGTGTCATCGAGCAGAACGAGGCAGTCCTGCTCGATGACAGGCTGATGAACACGAGTTGGGAAGAATTGCTGCCGAAACTGCGCTCCGACCCGGACTATTCGCGGCGGTTCGTGACGCTCTACGGCGCGGCTCCCGGCCGGACGGACGTGCTCGACGCCCTGGCCATCTTTCAACGCTCGCTGATCACGCCCAACGCTCGTTTCGACCGCTATCTCAAGGGCGAGCGCGACGCCATCACGGCGGACGAGGAGCATGGCTATCAATTGTTCAAGGCCTTTGGCTGCATCGCTTGCCATCAGGGCGCCAATGTCGGCGGCAATTTGTTTCAGAAGTTCGGCATCTTTCGGAATCCCTTCGCCGGTCAGAAAACCTTGTCCCAGGCGGATCTCGGCCGCTTCGCCATTACCGGCGTCGAGAGCGACCGCCATGTCTTCCGCGTTCCCAGCCTGCGCAATGTCGCGGTGACGGCGCCGTATTTCCACGACGGCCGCACCGCATCGCTCCCAGACGCAGTGAAGATCATGGCGCGGAGCCAACTCGGCCGGGAACTCGATCAGCGCGATACCGATCTCATCGTCAAGTTCCTTGCGACGCTGACGGGCGAATATCGCGGCCAGCCGTTGACCAGCGCAGCGGATCGTCTGCAGCAATGAAGTCGCTACCCATCCTGGCGCCGGTCGTCGCGTGCCTGCTCATCGTCCTGACCTACCTCCTGCTGCAGGGCGCGGCTCCTGATGCCGCGCGCCACGAACGCACGCTCGACGCTCTCAGGACCGTTATCCTCTATAACGCTGCCCTGCAGCGCGACGTGTTGCGGGCACGGGCGGGGCTGTTGCGCAGCTACGATCCGCTTGTGCGGTCGATCGAGAACCTGAATGAGGCGACGCGGACGCTGCCGGCTGCCGGGGACGTCGCAAGCGGCGAAGCACGGGCGGACATCGAGAGGCGGATTGCCGATGTCATCGCCGCGGTGCGCGACGAGGAAACGCTCGTCGAGGCGTTCAAGTCGGACAACGCGCTGCTGCAGAACTCTTTGAACTATTTCAACTATATGAGCGGCCGGCTCACGACCGAGGGCGACGGCCTTCGAGCGGTCGAGATCGGAGCTCTGATGATCGCCATGTCGCGGTTCATCAGCGATCCCCGGCCGGAGGCGGCAAGGGCAGTCACCGCCTCGCTTGACCGGCTGGCCAGGCCATCCGTCGATGCCGTGGCTGCAAGCGATGTCCGCTCCCTTGTCTCCCACGGCCGGCTTATCGTCAGCAGGCTTCCGGCGGTCGACGATCTCGTCTCCCGCCTGCAGACTGCGCCAACGAGCGAACGGGCCCGCGCTCTGCAGGACCTGTATCTTGATGTGCATGGGCGCGCCGCGGCACGGGCTGCGCGGTTCCAGACGCTGCTCTACGTCGCGGCGCTGGTCCTGGTGGGCTATGTGGCTTACCTGTTCGCTCGCCTGCGCCACAATGCGCGGATCCTGCGCGAGCGGCTGGAATTCGAAGGCTTGATCGCTTCGATCTCGACACAGTTCATCAATCTGCCGCGTGACCGCATCCGGGCCGGGATCAGCAAGGGCCTCGCGCGCCTGGTGGAACATGCCGGGCTCGACGGTGCCCAGATTTTCGTCAGCCGCACATACGATGCCGATCTTTCCAGCGGCTATTTCTATCGCCGTCCGAGCGGAAGCTCGACGGCCCGCCTGCCGAACAATTTGATCGAACTGGCTTCACACTGGACGCTCGCGGACCATGAACGGCAAGGCTGCATCGACGTCCCCCGCGTCGGCGAGCTTCCCGAGGGGCGGGAGAAGGCATGCCTGCAGGCGCATCAAATTCGATCGTGGCTGTGCATACCGATGTGGCATGCCGAAGAGCGGCTGGGTTTTCTGGCTCTCGATGGCGTAACGCACGAAAAGCATTGGACCGACGACGACATCGCGCTGCTGCGCACCGCCGCCGAGATCTTCGCCAATGCCATCGCGCGCCAACACAACGAACGGGAACGCGAAGCGCTGCAGGCGCGGCTCAACCAATCGCAGCGGCTGGAAGCAATCGGAACGCTGGCCGGCGGCATAGCGCACGAGTTCAACAACATTCTCAGCGCCGTCCTCGGCTATAGCGAGATGGCGCTGGTGGTGCTGCTGAAGGAGTCTCGTGCGCGGCGCTACGTCCAGCAGATCATGAAGGCCGGCAGGCGGGCGCAGGACGTCACGGAACAGATCCTTGCCTTCAGTCGTCGCCGCGAGCGGCAGCATCACGCGCTGCGGGTGCAGCCCGTGATTGCGGAGGCGGTCGATCTGCTGCGCGCCTCGTCCCCCGCCACGCTTGCAGTGGAGACGCATCTTGCAGCCACGGATGCCGCGATGACGGGCGATCCGACCGAGCTTCAGCAGGTGGTGATGAATCTCGGCACCAACGCGGCGCATGCGATGAACAGCCGCGGATTATTGGAGATCGCTCTCGACATGACCGAGATCGTCGAGGCGCAGGCGCTGTCGCACGGCAACCTGCCTGCCGGCCGCTATATCCGCCTTGCCGTCAGGGACAGCGGCAGCGGCATGGATCAGGCGACTCTCGAGCGCATCTTCGAGCCGTTCTTCACGACCAAGCCGGCAGGGCACGGCACCGGGCTCGGCCTGTCGACGGTGCACGGAATTGTCGCGGCACATCGGGGTGCGGTGGACGTGAAGAGCCAACTGGGCCAAGGCACGACCTTCAAGATTTATTTTCCGCAGATCGAACCCGCTTCAGCACAAGCGGATGAGGGCGAGGGCGAGGCCACCGAGGTTCTGGTCGAGTATGGCAACGGCGAGACGATCCTGGTTGTCGATGACGATACGCCGCTGATGCAACTTGCCGAGGAGATGCTCGCCGCGCTGGGCTACGAGCCGGTCGGGTTCGACCGCAGCCCCGCGGCTCTCAATGCCTTCCGTGCCGATCCGGGGCGCTTCGACCTGGTGCTGACGGACGAGGTCATGCCTGACATGACCGGGGTCGAGCTCTCCGGCAAGTTGCATGAGATCCGGTCTGACCTGCCAATTGTCCTGATGACCGGTTACGGCCGCACGCCGCGATCGCGTCAACTGACGGCGGCCGGCATAAGCGAAGTCATCAAGAAACCGCTGCTGTCGGCCTCTGTTGCACAATGCCTTGCCCGCCATCTGCATTCAGGCTGATCACGGTCGGCCGGGTCCTCGTTACAACCGTAACCAAAATTCCGCCTGGCTGAAATCAACCTGTAGCCGGGCCCTTCGATGTTCCAGTCCAGGCCCGGACCATAATCCTGAGAAGAGCAGGATCCCGAGAAGACCATGGCCCGAAAATTGGAAACCGGTAGGAGAAGCTGATGACACGATGGGCTCTCGTCGGAATTGCCGCCCTTGGCCTGAGCGGGCTGCTCGCCACCGTAAAGCTCGACCCAGATGAGACGGGTGCGGCGATGGCGACCGATTCGATCGAGCGCGGTCGATACCTGGTGAAAATCGGCGGCTGCAACGACTGCCACACGCCAAATTATCTGGAGAAGGCCGGCAAGGTTCCCGAGGATCGATGGCTGATCGGCGACTCGCTTGGCTTCAATGGGCCGTGGGGGACGATCTACCCGACGAATCTTCGTCAGCTTTTGCGGACCATGGGCGAGGACGACTGGGTACGGTCAGCGCGTACAGTCGAGACGCGCCCGCCTATGCCGTGGTTCAACCTGCGTGCCATGACCGAGGCCGACCTGCGCGCCATCCACCGATATGTGCTTTCGCTGCCGGCGGACGATACGCCGGTTCCGGGCTATGTGCCGCCCGATCGTCCGCCGAAGACACCGCATATTGTGTTTGTGCCGCAGGCTCCGAAGCCGTAGTCGCCTCCGAAGACGTAGTCGCCGCCGAAGATCCGGGGGCAGGGTGTTCCCCGCCTGTGCGGTACGTCAGACACGGCCGCCTGCTTCAGTCGTAACGCAATTCCCGATTCCGGAAATCACGTTGTAGCACTGATCGCCGATCGTGGCGGTCCAACCGGGGCGGTCAGATGGATGCCCGGCGATCAGGAAAAGTCAAAACCAGATAAATCGATCAGGGAGTCAATAATGGACAATCTGCTTGGCCAATACGCGCCGAAGATCGACCGCGATCAGGGCACCACGGATCCGCGTCCCTATGCCTTGGGCTACACGGAACGTGAATTCCAGCGCCTGGAACTGCAGGGAGCGCTCATTCACGACCTTACGGAGGATTTCCTGCGCCGCGCGGGGCTGGGACCGGGTATGCGCGTGCTCGACATTGGCTGCGGCGTCGGCGACGTCTCCTTGCTGGCCGGGAAGCTGGTCGGGCCCTCGGGAAGAGTGCTCGGCGTCGATCGCTCGGCGGGGGCGGTAGACATTGCCGAGCGGCGCGCCACCCAATCCGGCCAGTGTTACTGGACACGCTTTACCACAGGCGAGCTTGATACATTCTCACCCGACGAGACTTTCGATGCGGTGATCGGCAGGCTCGTCCTGATGTATCTGCCCGATCCGGCCGCAACCCTGCGCAGGCTTGTCGGGTTTCTTCGGCCGGGCGGGATCGTCGCCTTCCAGGAAATGGCGATGCCGCTCACCCGCAGTTTTCCGGAGGCGCCGCTGTTCGGCAAATGCCGCGGCTGGATAATCGAGACGATCGAGCGGGCAGGTTTCGAGGTCGACATGGGTGGCAGGCTGCCGATGGTCTTCGCCGGCGCAGGGCTGCCGGCGCCGCAGATGAATTCCGCCGGCCTCGCCGGTAGCGGGCCCGACTCGCCGGTCTACGACTATGTTGCCGAGACCTTGCGCAGCCTGCTGCCGATGGCCGAGGCGGTCGGCGCAGCGACCGCCACCGAAATGAGGGTCGATACGCTCGCCGAGCGACTGCGCAGCGAGGCCGTCAAACAGCAGATGTGCATTATGCTGCCGCCCCTTGTCGGCGCATGGGCAAATACGCCGGGATAACGAAGGAGAGATCGATGCTCGACACTGCCGTCAGCGAGCACGAGGGCCATCTCGTCGATCCATACAATGTCGAGACGCTCGACGTGCTGGGACCTGTGGTCCAGTTTCTTACACCGTCGCGCGATGACGAGCCTTGCGTCATGCGCGGCACCATACCGCCGGGTGTTGTCGTGCCGCTGCACAGCCACGCCGACCCGGAGACCTTCATCCAGATTTCCGGCGAGATCGAAGGGCTCTCGCAGTCGCCGGAAGGCTTCGTCTGGGTATCCATCCGGCCGGGCGATATTTTCCACGTGCCGGGCGGGGCGAAGCACGCCTTTCGGAACCTGTCGACCGGGCCGGCCGTGATGATCCTCGTCAGCACGTCACAGATAGGCCGGTTCTTCCGGGAAATCGGCAGGCCGATCACCGGGGAAAGCAGGCATTCTGATCCTCCCTCAGCCGATGCGATGCAGCATTTCCTGAAGACCGCCGCAGCATATGGCTACTGGAACGCGACGCCGGAAGAGAATGCGAGTGTAGGTCTTTCACTGGCGCCCCGCTGATCTGGACAGCGCTGGCAGCGGCTCACGGGCCTGCTTCGAGGAAAGCCCGGGCAAACCCGGGTTGCGCTGCTTCTATCGTTCCATCGGGCAGCTTCAAGAGCCGGTCGATTGCGATGCCGTAGAGCCGCAGCCGATCGTCGAGCAGCCGCGCCGCTTCGTCGATATTGCCCTGCTCGGCCTTCAGCAGGGCGCGGTGCATTACATCCCGAAAGATCAGCCGCAGCTGCAAGAACATCTCGGCGAAGGCTTCCGGGTCGGGCACGTCGAAGATGCCTTCGTCGCTGCCTTTCCTGAGCAGATCGGTGATTATCGGCATGGCCAATTCCCTGGCCGCCCGGTCGACCCGATGGAAGAGGGCAAGGTTTTCGGGCCGGAACAGGACGAAAAATGTCTTGCGCATGTGCGGAGCAAGCTCGACGTTCAGCCGCCGCGAGCCGGCAAACAGGGCATTGAGACGGCCAAGCCCATCGAGTGAGGGATCGTTGAGCACGGGCTGCAACTCGGTGAAGCTGTCTCGGGCGAGACGTGTGGCGAGCGCCTCCAGCAGGGCCTCTTTCGATGCGAAATAGTGGTAGAACGCGCCCTTCGACAGGCCGGCCTCGCGGATGATGTCGTTCACCGTCGTGTTGTCGTAGCCGCGCTCGAAGAAAAGCCGCTGGGCGCAGTCGAGGAGCTCGGCGGATCGTATCTCCGGCGGCTTTATCACTCGGGGCAAATCAAACCTCACAAAGTGCAGGTGGGGCAAGAGAAGCACGAACCGGAGCTTTATGCAACTTTTATAGACCGACGGTCGGTCTAGTGCTATTATCTGTCACCGCAGGACATTCGGATTCGATCATGAAGGAGAGTCCCTTGCGACGGATACGCTGGACTGTCGGCATCGTTGTTGTCGCGGCCGCGGCTGCGTTCGGCGCCTGGTATCTTTGGCAACCGGCCAAGGTTTCGGTGGTGACGCCACAACGCGGCGACGCGGCGGAAATCGTTTACGCGAGTGGCTCCGTCGAGCCGCGAACCTGGGCCAAGGTGACTCCGGTGGTTCGCGAAAGGATCGTCGAGCAATGCAATTGCGAGGGGTCGAGGGTTGCACAAGGCGACGTGCTCGCCAGCCTCGACGACAGCGAGGCCCGGGCCGTGCTTGGCGAACTCGAAGCGCGTCAAGCGCTTGCCCAGGAAGAGCTCCGGCGGCTGACGGTGCTTGCCGAAAGGCGTGCGGCGAGCCAGCAGGCTCTCGATCGTGCGCAGAGCGAGCTCGGCCAGATCGAAGCGCTGGTCGCCGGACAGAAGGCGCGACTTGACTCCTACGTGTTACGCGCGCCGAGCGCCGGCGTCGTGCTCAGGCAGGACGGCGAGGTGGGTGAGGTCGCCGAACTCGGCACGGTGTTGTTCTGGGTCGGCGAGCCGAAGCCGCTCCTCGTCGTCGCCGAGGTCAACGAGGAGGACATACCCCGGGTCGAGGTCGGCCAGCACGCGCTGCTTAGATCCGACGCGTTCCCCAGGCAGAACCTGGAAGCCGTGGTCGACAGCATCACACCCAAGGGCGATCCGGTGACGAAGACCTATCGCGTCCGTTTCCGCCTGCCGGACGATACGCCGCTTCGTATCGGCATGTCGACCGACGTGAACATCGTCATCCGCGTTTCGAAAAACGCGCTGTTGATCCCGTCCGTTGCTGTGGACGGGAATAAGGTGTTCGTCGTCGAAGCCGACAAGGCCTGGCAACGTGAAATCCGAACCGGCATTCGCGCCACCAATGGCATCGAGGTTCTCTCGAGTGTCGATGAGAGGGCTCGCGTCATCTCGCCCTATCCCGCCGACCTCGCCAACGGCGCGCGCGTGAGCATCACCGGCGCCCAGGAGCAATGAAGCACGATGCCGCTCATCTTCGACATCGCCCTCACGCACATTGCCGGCCGCGGTCGCCAGACGCTGGTTGCCGTGATCGGCGTTGCGGTCGGTGTCGGATTCTCCATTGCCATGGCGGCGCTGATGCAGGGTGGGCAGGACGATTTCGTCAGGCAACTCGTCGACACGATGCCGCATGTCGACATCACCGACGAGCAGCGCACAGCCCGCCGTCAACCGGCCGAGGATGCTTTTGCGACAGTAGCGATTTCCGGGCTCAGGCCGCGCGACGATCGCCGCGGCATCATCAACCCGACCGCCGCGACCTCCTGGCTGGAGAGCTGGATTCCGGGTCGGTTCGCGGCAAGCCTCAAAACGCAGGGTGTGATCCGCTTTTCCAGCCGCGAAGTCGGCGCGGCGATCATTGGCATCGAACCGGAGCGCGAGTCCGGCGTGTCGCCGATTGTCGGAAACTTCGTCGAAGGCAGCTTTTCGGCGCTTGCCGCGGGCGGCAACAACGTGCTCATCGGCGACACGATGGCGAGCCGGCTCGGCGCCGGGTTCGGTGACACGATAACGGCGGTTTCTGCCGAGGGACTGTCGCGCAACTTCAAGATCGCCGGCCTGTTCCACACCGGCACCACCGCGCGCGACGAAGGCGAGGCCTATGTGCTTCTGAAAAACGCGCAGATCCTCTCGGCGCGTCCGAACGCCATCAACGAGATCCGCATCAAGCTCGACGATCCTGACCGCGCTCCGGCGGTAGCGCAGCGCGCCGAGGCCGAACTGGGCTACAAGGCGGTGGCGTGGCAGGAGGCCAATGAATCGATCCTCGAAGCGCTCGTCGTACGCAACGTCATCATGTACACCGTTGTCGGCGCGATCATGCTGGTCGCTGGCTTCGGCATCTACAACATCATCTCCACCATCACGCACGAAAAGGCGCGCGACATCGCCATCATGAAGTCGCTTGGCTTCCCGGAATCCGACATGCGCCGGCTCTTTCTGCTGGAAGGCGTCGCGATCGGCGCTGCCGGCTCCGTGCTCGGCGGGCTGCTCGGCGTCTCCACGACCTATGCGCTGTCGCTGGTGCGTTTCGAGATCGCCGCGACCGGCCAGGAGATGACCCGCCTGCCGATCGCCTGGAGCTTGATGCACTACGTCATCGCGTCGGCTTTCGCGCTGGGCTCGGCGGCAGTGGCCGGCTACCTGCCGGCGCGTCGTGCGGCGCGCCTGAACCCCGTCGAGATCATCAGAGGCGCGTCATGAGCGCACTCATCGAGACCAAGAAACTGACCCGCGTGTTGCCCGAGACGGTTCCCGTCACGCTGGTCAAGGACATCACGCTGGCGATCAACGAAAGGGAATTCGTCGCCGTCACCGGTCCCTCCGGCTCCGGAAAATCGTCATTGCTCTATCTGCTGGGGCTGCTCGACCGGCCAACCGCCGGGACGTTGACAATAGGCGGCCGCGACGCCGAGCCGATGAATGAAAGGGAGCGCGCGCGGACCAGGCTTTCGATGCTGGGCTTCGTGTTCCAGTTCCACTTTCTGCTGCCGGAGTTCACGGCGCGCGAAAATGTCGAAATCCCAATGCGCAAGCTTGGCCGGCTGGCGCGTCCTCAGATGCGCGAACGGGCCGGTGAACTGCTCTCATCCCTGGGACTCGGCGAACATCTCGACAAGCGGCCTGACCAACTCTCGGGCGGCCAGCGTCAGCGCGTCGCGGTAGCACGCTCGCTCGCCAACGACCCGCCGCTTATCCTCGCCGATGAGCCGACGGGGAGCCTCGACAGCAAGAGCTCCGAGCAGGTCTTCGCAATCCTGGAGAACCTGGTGCGCGAGGGCGGCAAGACCGTCGTGGCAGTTACGCATGATCTCGACATGGCGGCGCGCGTGGATCGCCGCATTCACATCGTGGACGGGAAGATCGGCTGAACCGGAACCAATCGGCGTTCATGGGATCAGGCATGGCGCGAGCCTGTCCAATGATCATCGGGGTCGCGATCAGGACACCCGCGCCGCGCCGAAATTGGCATCGAGCCAGGCTATTGCCTCGGTCACGTCGTCGAGACCATAGCTTGCAACCGTAGGCCCGCGCGGCTTCACGCGGATAGAGATGCCGATGGCCTCGTTTATTGCCTCGAAACCGTTTTCGTCAGAGGTGTCATCTCCGAGGAATACGGGGCGCCGGCCGGCAAAGGGCTGGATTTCCATGAAACGCCGGATGGCAGCTCCTTTGACGGCTTCCAGCGGCATGAGTTCCACGCCCGCGTTTCCCGCAATCACGCGGTACCCAGGCGGAAGCTGCGTCAGTGCCTGTTCGACAAGCTGCGTAGCCCGGGCAAGTAGTTGCGGCGCAGCGCGGGTATGGATGGCCAAGACCGGTCCCTTGCGCTCGATGTAGACCTTGCGTCCACCCAGTTCGGCTTCAATCTCGTCGGCAAGAGCCGCGATATCCGCCGGAGCGTCGGCAATGTCGACTTGACCGTCCGGCGTCAACCGATGCTCGAGCCCGTACAGCCCTGCAACGCGCAGCTTCAGGGGATGAAACAATCTGTCCACGGCAGCGACCGAACGCCCGGTGATGAAGGCGAGGGCGCCGCCCAGCCTTCGCTCGATATTTCCGAGAAGCTGACGCAGTTCGTCACCGACGAAGACAGCGTCTGGATGAGCGGCATGTTCCAGCAAGGTGCCGTCGATATCGAGAAAAAGCGCCCATTGCTCTTCCGGCAGGTCGGGGGCCAGCGGCAGTCGAAGGTCTGTCACGACGCCGCCTTTCGCGCCCGCTCGAAGATGGAAACGACGTTGTTGCGGTTGGATGGCCGCTCGCCGTTGCCGGTCACCCCGCGCTTGCGAAGGCGCGCAGCGTCCAGCAGCATGCTGCCGGCCCAGCGATAGACGTTATTGTCGCGGACCATCTCGCGCATAGGCCGCATGCGCTCGCGCTGCTCGTCCGGCGACATGGTCAACGCCTGCAGCAGCGCCTCGCTCATCATGGTCGCATCATAGGGGTTGACGATCAGTGCCTCCAGGAGTTCGCGCGAAGCGCCGGCAAAGGTGCTGAGCAGCAGCACGCCCTGTTCGTCGTCGCGCGCCGCGACGAATTCCTTGGCGACCAGGTTCATGCCGTCATGCAGGCTGGTGACCATGCATATGTCGGCGGCGCGATAGATCTCGTAGACCTGCTCCTGCGAGTGATGTTCGGCGAGCAACAGGACGGGACTATAATTCTCGCCGCCGTAGCGCTGGTTGAGCTCTTCGGCATAGCGAACGCATTCGTCATGAAGTTGCTGGTAGGCCGGCAATGTGCCCCGGCTCGGCGCCGCGACCTGCAGGAAAACCACTTTGCCTACCCATTCGGGATGTCGCGTGAACAATTCGTCCAAGGCCTGAAAGCGATCGGGAATGCCTTTGGTGTAGTCGAGGCGCTCGACGCCGACGCACAGTTTGACGTTCGCCGGCAGCCCGAATCTTTCGCGGACACGGGCACGGCATTCCTCGACAGCCGGCAATCTTGCCAGCAGTTCGGCCGGCCATTCTATGGAAATGGGGTAAGCGTGGACCAGAGTCGTTTGCCCGCCATGGGAGATCGCCGCGTCCGCCCGTTCTATCCGGCTTTCCAGGGTGCGATCGACGCTTTCGGTGAAATTATTGGCATGAAACTGCGTATGGAAGCCGATGATGGAGCTGCCGAGCAAACCTTCCAGGATCCGTTCACGGCATGGACAGATGCTGTACACTTCCGAGTTGGGCCATGGGATATGCCAGAAAGTAATGATGATCGCCTCGGGCAGGCGCTCACGGATCATGCGCGGCAAGAGCGCGAAGTGGTAGTCCTGAACCAGCACGATCGGCCGCTTGTTGCGCGCTTCGGCAACCACCGTATCGGCGAACTTCCGGTTGACGGCCTCATAGACCTGCCAATCCGACGCGCGAAAAATCGGGCGGGTGAAGGCGATATGACAAAGCGGCCACAGACCTTCATTGGCGAAGCCCAGATAATAGGCCTGGTATTCTTCCTCGGTCAGCCAGACCCTGCGCAGCGTGTAGGACGGATTGCCAGGCGGCACCTCGACCCGATCGTTCTCGTCGACGGTGAAACGGTCCGCTGATCCGCCGCCATACGCAATCCAGGTGCCGGCACAGGCGCGGGTGATCGGCTCAAGTGCCGAAACCAGCCCGCTGGCCGGCACCAGGAGCTCGATGCCATCATCCCTGGTGTTGTGGATGTAGGGCTCGCGGTTGGATACGACGATCACCTGCGTCTCCGGCAGATCGTCGGCCAGGATCTTGCGCAAGGTGTCGGGCGACCATGTGATCAGCGCTGCATCGGCCGAGTGGCCATTCTTTTCAAACTCCCGCAGCACCGTGCGAGCCGCTTCCGAAGCCAGGTCATCGCCTGCGGAGGATGCGGCCGCAGGTATGTGGCGCCGGCGGGATATCGAGAACACCAGGGCAACAGCGGAAAGGCCAAGGCTTGCAATGATTAGAACCCAGAGCACCTCTATGCCAAAGTCTGACATGGGAACAACGATCTTCTCCGGCCGGTCGGTGGCCATTTTGTTAGTTTTTCGAATTCGCGGCCGCCAATCAGCTGCCGTGCGTCGGAACGCTCGGACGGGCCATCGGTTCCGCTAATTTGCAGCCCGGCGGCTGGTTCCATGCGTAAGCCAAACTAGGTCCGCACGATGAGCGGCACCAACCCCTCATGCCGGTCGGCGAGAAAGGCGACGACCCTATCGCCGACACGCTGGAATGTCAGATCCACCTTCCTGGTGCCAACGCCAAGATGCCTCAGCGTGAGCATGTCGATACCAATCGGCAGCCTGGGACGGGTGACGTGGATTTCGCCGTCCCAGCCGTCGATCTCGAGGCCGAGGCAGGCCTGCATCAGCATGAAGGCAGACCCAGCCGACCACGCCTGCGGCAGGCAGGCGACGGGATAGGCGATCGGCGCTTCGCCCGGCGCGCGGGTAAAGCCGCAGAACAGTTCGGGCAGCCGCATGTTGAAATGGACAGCCGATTCGAAGGTGCTGCTCATCAGCCGAATCACGCTTTCGCGCTCGCCAAAGCGTGCCAGACCGGCGCCGCACATGGCGGTGTCATGCGGCCAGATCGAGCCGTTGTGGTATGACATCGGGTTGAAGAACACAGCATCGTCAGCGAGCGTCCTCAGCCCCCAGCCCGAATGGAAGGACGCCGAAAGCAGCTGGTCGGCGACCATCTGCGCCCGTGCCGGCGCGGGGAGGCCGACATAGAGAAGGTGCCCGACATTCGACGTCCGCACCTTGCAGGGCTCGCCGGCGCCGTCGATCGCCAACGCGTAGAAGCCGAGATCGTCCAGCCAGAAATGGCGTTCGACAGCGGCGCGCATGGCCTCGGCGCTGCTCTCCCAATGATCGGCCCTGTCGATCTCGCCGCGGCGACGGGCGAGCTCCGACAACCCCCGGAACGCGGCAAAGGCATAGCCTTGCACCTCCACCAGGGCGATCGGTCCCTTGGGGGTTCGGCCGTCGGCATGGAAGACGGAATCGCTGCTGTCCTTCCATCCCTGGTTGGCGAGGCCGGACTCGGCGGCACGCTGATAGGTGACGAAACCGGTCGGCCGGCTTGCCTCCTCGATCCATTCAGCCGCAGCGCAGAGCGACGGCCACAGGCTGTCGACGAACGCCATGTCACCGGTACGGTCCGCATAGGCGCAGGCGAGATGGATGTAGAGTGGCGTCGTGTCGACACCGCCATAGTAGCGGCCGAACGGGAGCTCCCGCAGCGCCGCCATTTCGCCTTTGCGGGTCTCGTGCATGATCTTGCCCGGCTGCGAATCGCTGAACGGCGATGTCTCCGTCGCCTGGTGCTGGGCAAGGAAGGCCAGCACGCCTCGCGCCAAGCCCGGGTTGAGCCACAGCATCTGCAAGGCGGAGATCACGCCGTCGCGGCCGAACGCCGTCGAAAACCAAGGGATGCCCGCATAGGGGTAGGGTCCGGTCGTAAGCTCAGTGGTCAGCAGCGCCACATCCGCGCGGGCGCGCTCGACCCAATCGTTGAAGACGCGCCCGGAACTGTGCACCGTACCACCATGGCGACGCTTGGCCCGCATGCCGAAGCGAGCCCGGGCCGCGGCGGCGCGGAAGCGATCGCGGTTCGGTGTTTCCGCCGTTTCGGGACCGACTTCGACATACAGCACCTTGCCGCTGCGCCTAGTCACGGCAATCAGGAAGTCCGCTCGGTCGCCCGTCAGCTGGTCTGGCGCCTGCGAGAACGATATCGCCGATATCCGCGCAAGCCCGTCCAACCCGTCGTAGCGCAGCAGCACGCAGGTCGCATCCGTCTTGGCAGCATGGGCCATGCCGCGCTTCAGCCTTGTCGATCCGCGCACTTCGAACATGTCGCGGAAATCGGCGGCAAAATGCAGCGAGACGCGGATGATGGAGTGTTCCTGGCTGTAGTTGGAAAGGGTGATGCGTTCAAACAGCCGGTCCTGCCAAAGCAGCCTGACGCGTTCGATATGGATCGCGCCCTGCGGAATGTCCCGGCCGCGGACGCTCTGCATCGGCAGATTGGTCAGGTTGGAGGTGAAGAGCACATTGTCCTGGCTGAGCGACGCACCGAGCAGCGATGTCTGCCGGTCGCCGACGGTCAGCCGGAATTCGGAAAGCACTCGCGTGTCGTCACGGAAGAAACCGTCGCCGGCGCCGCGGATATCGCCGTAGGCGTCGGCCACGGCAAAACAATCGCCTTGCTTGAGGGCGAACAGCCGATGCGGCTCTCGAGGTGCGGTGGCGTCCAGGGACGCAAGTGCTACCGCGGGATCAAGCTGGCGCTCGTCGAGTTGGGCCATTCTCTACATATCCCTCTCGTTTCGCCCCTTTGAGGTAATGCCGCTCACGACGCTCTTGCTTCGGCCGAGGCGCCGATCAGGCGCGCATAAGCGGAAACATAGTCGCGGGTCATTCTTTTGGCAGAAAACCGCCTTTCGAAGACAGTTCGCACCTTCCGCCTGTCGAGCCGCAGCAGGTCGGGCACAGAGGCAACCGCGCCTTGCATGGAATCCACGATAAAACCGGTCACGCCTTGATCGACGATTTCCGGCAAGGCGCCGGATTTCCAGGCGATCACCGGCGTGCCGCAGGCCATCGCTTCTATAACGGCAAGACCGAACGGCTCCGGCCAGTCGATCGGGAATACGAGGCCGGCCGCGTTGCCGAGGAATTCCGCCTTCTTGTCTTCCTCGATCTCGCCGACATAGTCGACACGATCGCCGTCGACCAGCGGCTCGACCATGTTGCGGAAATAAGCCCGGTCGTCGTCGCCGATCTTTGCTGCAAGCTTCAGTTTCAGCCCCGAGCGCAGCGCGATCTCGATGGCACGATCCGGACGCTTGTCGCGCGACATCCGGCCAAGGAAGGCGAGGTAGGGCGCCCCTGGGCTCGGCTCGAAAACCGGCTTGTAGAGTTCGGTCGGCAGCCCGTGGTGGATCGTCGCCAGCCAGTTGGCGTCGGCCAGCCCCGTCCTTTGGCTGCCGGACACGGAGATCATCGGAAAGCGCGGAAAACGCTCATAGGCCGGCGCCAGATCGACGTAGTCGAGCCTGCCATGCGGCGTCGTCACCGTCCGCTCATGGATGTGCTCGAAGAAGGAAAAATGCAGGAAATGGCTGAGGTGGAAGTGAATGATATCAAATTCTTGAGCTCGTTTCCTCACCTCGGAAAGCATCGAAAGGTGGGCGGCTGTCTCGGATTTCAGCGGGCTTGGGTCAAGACGCAGCGCACGCTCGCGGCACGGCACCAATTCTGCCGAGGTCCTTGTATCGCCACTGGCGAACAAAGTTACGTCATGGCCTAGCTCCACCAAGCCTTCAGTCAGATAGGAGACAATGCGCTCCGTGCCTCCATAGAGCCGAGGCGGCACGGATTCGTGGAGCGGCGCCACATGGGCTATTTTCATAGACTGGCATTTCCCAGAAAGACCATCGCTGATGTCGAAATGCACCACTCCCCCGAACGTTCCGCAACGGCAAGGAGTCGGGCGATGACTGGCGATTCACCCAGCCGGCCCGCTGCCGTTTATCAAGGCCGTGGGCGTTTTTGCCGGGAACCAATTGGCTGGCCGTGAATTTAACTAGGTTCGATCGAACGCATCGCGATCGACGGGAGGAAAAGATGAATCGCCTGCAATTCTATACGCCGGTGCGCATTGCGCGCGGGCACGGAGAACCTGTGGAAGAAATCGACAATGTCAGCGAAGCGATGACGTTTTTGCGCCACTGGCCGAAGGGTAGGCGCGGCCCGGTGTATCAATGCGCGCTGAACTGCTGCGCTGCGGCACTGGCAAGTCAGATGTCTGCCGAGGAAGCAAGAAAGGCTTTTAAGGGCTTTGCCCGGATCACCCGGCTCCTGGATGATGACATAGCGCTGCCGATACGCGGCGAAAAGATGGACAGCGCATACACGCCTCGGCGATAGACGCCAGCGCTCCCAGGTGCCAGTTTACCGACCAGCCCAGTTGGCGAGCAAGCAGCACCGCGACAGCGGCGATCTGCGTCGGTGGGCAGGATGCCCGGGCGCCTGGATCCAGGCCGACCCCAAAATCATGGCAAGACCGAAATGCGTCCCAGAAGAGCCACCAGTTCCGCCTGACGTCTCGTTTCGGTCTTGGCGAACAGCGACGCAAGCTGTGAGCGGATCGTGGTGCGGCTGAGCCGCCAGCTGCGGGCGATCTCCAACGGCGCATCGCCCTGAGCCAAACGCAGAGCCAGATGCGTTTCCGCGCTCGTCAGGCCAAACATCCTTTGCAGTGTCTGAGGGTTTGGCCCCGACCTGTTCACACGGCCAAGCAATGCCACGATGCTGGTTCCATCGGGGGCGATAAGACCGTTCTCTTTCAGTACCACCGGCCTGTCACCTGTGCTGCGGATCACCACCCAGGAAAGGGAGCCCGGCAGGAAAGGCGCCGGAACATTTGCGACCAGCCGCCTTAGGGCTACCGAAAGTGCACTGGCTGTATCAGCCGCTTCGCCTTTGTGCTCCAGAGTGGGGCGCTCCGGTGTGGGGCGCTCCAGCGTGGTTAGAGCGGCCGCGTTCCATTCGATTACTTTTCTGTCGCGGTCTAGTACGAGATAACCACAGCCAAGGCGATCAAGCATGCCGGTGACGGATTCCAGGCTGCGTCTCCTTGGTTCGTCGCCCCCGGTCTCCGGCCGATCTGATGCACGAGCTGAAGGATAAGCATACGAGGGCCGCGTCACCTGCTCGTCAGGGTTATACTTGACTCCTGTCGTGATGTACCGGTCGCCCGCAACGGCATCACTGTATCTAACGATCATAGCCATTTTCCAACCTCCCCAAAGGTCCATCAGTCCGTAGTAACGTGCCCGGGATTTACGAACAGTCTTCTTGCGCAGGGCTCGCAAAAAATGCGCTCCCTGCTGTCTTGAAACTCGTTATATTCTGATGAGTTCTGTTCGCCCCTGTTTGATAAAATGCGCGCTGTGATAGTGGTATGGCAATCCCGCAGTCGGACTAGGTTGTACGTTTTTTGCTCTAGTCTCGATGGCCTAGTCAAAAGGTAGTAGTCGATGTCGATGAACTGGCAGTCGCGCAGGTCGGATTTGAACCCAACGGGCAGACTGCTAACTCACATTGCCTCCGCATCGGTGCTGGCTGCTACGCTGATATTTGAAACAAAAGCGTCAGCATACATCGGAGAAGGGTCGAGTTTCCTGGAATTTATTCCAGCTATTATTATCATTTCCTACCTTGAAGACCGTGGTCCTGCGCTTGCGGCAACGGTCCTGATGGTGGTTGCCGGCTTGTGGACACGAAGCACCCTGCATGGTCAGATCTCCGGCGAAGATTGGGCGCGCGCCATTCTGCTGCTGATTTCCGGTTGCGTGATTGCCATGACATTCCATCGGCTGCGGCAGGACGTACGTGAGCTGCTGGAGGTAGCCGAAGCCAGGCTCGCTGCCGTCGAAGCAACCGAAAGCCGCTATCGTTGGGCTTTCGAGCGCGCCGCAATGGGGTTCGCAAACATCAACGAGAAAGGTGAGCTGCTGCAATCCAACAGACGCCTTAGCGAGATGACAGGCTACGAGGAGGACGAGCTTGCCCAACTGCAGCTGGAGACACTCGTCCATCCGGACGACCGTGATGCCTTGGCGCAATTGCTGGCTGGCCTGGGCAAAGACTCTGCTTCGTTCGCTTCGGAGGTGCGTCTCTCAAGAAAGAACGGTTCGGCATTCTGGGCGCGGCTAACGCTGTCTTTGTCCGTGCCCGACGGGGTTCTCTCAGAGACCATTTTCGTGGTGGTCGACGATATCTCGGGACGACGAGCCGTGCACGAAGCGCTTCGGGCTCAGAAGGAGTGGCTGGATCTCGCTTTGTCTGCTGGACGCCTGGCCACGTGGCGGATCGACCTTAAAAACGGCATCGTCACCGGTTCGGGTGCGTTCTGGGACATTCTCGGACTGCCCTCGGCCGGCAGCCGCCGGTTGGAGGAACTGTCGGCCGTCGTTCATCCGGCGGACTGGCCAAAGCTGGCTGTATCGAGAAAGCTCGCATCGGTCACCAACTACGACGTCGAGATTCGCGTCCGACGACCGGACGGACATATCCGCTGGGTTGCTCTGCGCGGAAGGGAAGAGAAATACGATGATCGTCTACAGCGGCTCGGCGTGGCCGCCGACCTGACCGAGCGACGGCAAACCACGCTGCTGCGTGCCGCGGCAAAGAAGCGGGAGCGCATCATGCTCGAGCAACGCCACAGGTTCATTAACCTGTTCCCGGTGATCACGGCACTGGTGAACATGGTCAATGATCCCGAGGACAATATCGCCAGGTACAAGGAGACGCTGATCGACAGAATTCGTTCGCTCGAGGCAACGCATCTGCTGCTTTCGGGCAACAGCAGCGGGTCGGGGATGCTTCACGATCTCGTTGTCCAGGAGCTGCAACCGTATATGGGGACACGCGAAATATCTGTCGGCGGTCCCTCGGTTACGATGTCGGGAGGCGCCGCCGAGAGCTTTGCGATGATTGTTCACGAGCTTGCGACCAATTCCTTGAAACATGGAGCGCTTGGCGATTCAAAGGGCCGGGTCGAGGTAAATTGGACGTTCGCATCGGAAGATGCGGGCGGTGACATCGTGTTCGATTGGGTGGAATCAGGGCGGCGGCGGCCGCCTTCAAAAATTGTCCGCCATGGCTTCGGTTCAATGATAATCGGAGTGGATGGGGCGCCGCTGGTCGGTCACTCACCCAAGCTGGAAATGACGGATCACGGGCTGCGCTATTCGCTGCGGCTGTCACGCAAGGAAATCGGCCCCTGACGCCAGCGGCCAAGGCCCCTTGCGTATCAAAAGAACGTGGTGCTGTAATTAGTTGATATCTCTCGTTAACCACGTCTTCAGCATAACGGCAGCCTCGGTCCGATTCCGCACCCCAAGCTCACGCAAAACTGCAGCGGCATGGATTTTCGTCGTGGCTTCGGCGATCTCCAGATCGCGCGCAATTTCCTTGTTCGAATACCCTTCCGCCATCAGCTTGAGGACCTCCTTTTGCCTCGAGGTCAGCCTGCCAAGATTGCCGGTGTTGGTGCGTCGCTGCGGGACAGGCTCGGCGGGAGCAGGTACGTGAGTTGTTTGCGCAGCACCGGGGCGCGACAGAAGTGCAGGGACGTAGATGCGGCCCGAGAGGATTTCGTTGACGGCCATGACGACCTCCTCGTCTTTTTGCGACTTTACGATATAGCCGTGGAGACCGATCGACAGAGCCGTGAGTATCTCCGAGCGTGAATCGTTTCCGGAAACGATGGCAAATCGCGTATCCGGATAAGCCGACAGAATGCCGCTGAGCACTTCCTGATTGAACAATCCCGGCATGTTCAGGTCCAGGATCGCAAGATCAACGGACGCCTGCTCGGCCAGCAGACTGAGCGCGGCGTCGAAACACGACGCCTCAAATATCTCCACACCTGGAATGCCTGCGCTCAGAGCCAAGCGCAGGCCACGACGATACAGGCCGTGATCGTCGGCGATGACGATTCGATACATTGAACTACCCCAACGAAACCTGCATGGATTGAACGGTCACCGGCCTTTGGAGTCGTGGCCAATCACTCGTCAATTCATCCAGTCAACGCCAGCGGTGCCCCAACACCGCAAGCCCAGCTTGCTAATATAATCCTAAAAGGCAGGTAAGGCTCCTCTTTTTTTGAACGCTGTCAACGGGAACCGCTGAACACGTCGAATCTTCCGTTCCTATCCTCCAGGACCATGTGCCAACGCCTTGAGACGATGCCGATAGCTCGCGATCGCCAATGCCCATGGCGAGGCGTGTTTTTCGATTGTCGATCGGGAACTTAGTGGTTTAACTTCCACTCAATTGTCGGGCACCGCGACCGGCAAGACAGGGAGGGAGCTGTTGTGAGCGAAGAGATCAGTGTCGCCGAAGCCTACCGCAGAGGCCGCACCATCTTCATGGGGCTGGAGTTGCTCATCGCGCCCGGTGCGCTCGTTCCCCGGCCGGAGACGGAGTTGCTCGGCACGACAGCACTTGATGTTCTGCGGCAAATGAACCTGTCGGCGCCGCGGGTTGTCGACATGTGCTGCGGGGCCGGCAATCTGGCCTGCGCCATTGCGCATTACGTCCCTGCCGCGCAGGTCTGGGCGAGCGATCTCACCGATGGATGCGTCGAGGTCGCACGCCGCAACGTCGCCCATCACAACATGGCAGATCGCGTGTCGGTGCTGAGGGGTGACTTGTTCAGTGCTTTCTCGGGCTTGGAACTCGACAGCACGATCGACGTGATCGTCTGTAACCCGCCATACATTTCGGAAAAGCGGCTCGAGGGCGACCGCGCGCATCTGACCGAGTTCGAGCCGCGTGAAGCGTTTGCAGCCGGCCCCTACGGCCTGAGCATCCATATGCGGGTGATCAAGGACGCGCCGCGCTACTTGCGGCGCGGAGGCATTCTGCTCTTCGAGGTCGGTCTCGGCCAGGACCGGCAGGTCATGCGTTTGCTGGAGCGCTCCAAGTCCTTCGAGGGGATCCGGGCGGTCACGAACGAAGCCGGCGAGGGAAGGGTGGTTGTGGGACATACTACGCCGTGAGCGTCAGCCATGCCGCAACGGCTGGCTTAATTCGCGGTGTTCACGGTTCTGGCGCGCTCCAGCAAGAAGCAAAAAAGGTGGCGCTTACTCGTGTCCCTGATCAGCTTTTTGGGCTTTTCTTGATTTATTCGGTGCTATTACAAGCCCGCTGTTGTCCGGGTTTGCGTCGGAGACAAAGCTGTATGCAAAGAATTGTCCCCGGTTCTCGTCGGTTACTCGGATCCAATCCTTTTCCCACCTTCGCAGCGTAACATGTCGATCTGTCGACATGGCGGCGGCTTTGAAGGGGCTAGGCGCGTTGATGACACGCACCGTAATCACGTCATCGCCCTCCATTTGTTCGACGAGGTACGTCTGCATAAAGGCCTCCCCAGCGCCTGTTGCAACCTTAACGTCAGCCAAAAAGTTCGGTTGCAGCGTAGCAAAGAGATTTTCGACAAATGTGACGAACCGACGAGGCGCGCGGGCGAGGGTTAGCCCTGGATCGACCAAGCGGCGCGCAGGTCGTTGGCTTGGGCGATCCTGACGCCGCAAGCAGTCAGAGCGCCTTTGGTCGCTGTTACGAGCGCGGCATTGTCCTTGGCAGTCGTGCCGTCGGCCAGAGTAAAATTGTTCTCGAAGCCGACGCGGGCATGACCGCCCAGCAGCGCACCGGCCGTAACGCAAGCGGTTTCCTGCCGACCGAAGGCGCAGACCATCCAGTGCGTGAAGCGCGGGCGGTCCTGCGCAAGGAAGGGAAGCAGATCGGCCGGTCGCGAAACCTGTCCCGGCGTGTAGCGGCCGAGCACATAGAGCACCGGGATGTCGTTGAAAGGCACCAGCCCGCGCTGCTCCATGGCGGCCAGGGCCGACGCCTCTTCGGGCGCGTAAAGGATGATCTGAGGGGCGATCCGCTCGCTCTTCAACCACGCCAGGAACTGCGCGAAAGCGGTCTCATGGGCGGCGTCCGGCACCAGTTCACGCAGCGCCAGCGAAACCGCCTCAGGGCGGACAGCGCGCACCACCGCCATCTGCTCGGCCGGCTGGTAGCGGCCGATCGCTTCGCTGGTGATCTGGATGATCAGCCGCTCGCCCACCGCATCACGTATCGCTTTCGTCGTCTCGAGATAAGCGTGCGCGTCGAGCAAATGGCCGCCGTCGCGGTCGCGGACATGGGTATGGATCATGGCGGCGCCGGCCTCAAGGCAGGCGGCGGCGGTCCGGGCCAATTCCTGGGTGCCGATCGGCAGGGCAGGGTGGTCTTGCTTGCCACGCCGTCCACCATTCGGCGCAACGGCGATTGCCGTCGGTGCGATAAGTCCGGGGCCGGTCGCGTCCCTGTCGACGGTCATAGGCTCAGTCCATTTGTTTCAGTATTGCGCAGTGTGTAACATATGTTGCATGATAGGTTCGCTGCAAATCGCGCCATCGTCAATCGGGGAAGGCATGACACACATCCTGCACCGCCAGATCCATGCGAGCCGGCCCGTCGCGGTGGGCGGCAAGGGCATCGAACTGTTCGACCGCGATGGCCGTGCCTATATCGACGCGTCAGGCGGTGCGGCGGTTTCCTGCCTCGGCCACGGCCATCCCGAGGTGACAGCCGCGCTCCATGCGCAGGCCGACAAGCTCGCCTATGCCCACACCAGCTTCTTCACCAACGAGCCGGCCGAGACATTGGCCGACAAGCTCGTCGCCGGCGCGCCACAAGGTATCAGCCACGCCTACTTTGTGTCCGGCGGCTCCGAAGCGGTGGAGGCGGCGCTCAAGATGGCCCGCCAGTTTTTCGTCGAGACCGGCAGGCCAGAGCGGCAAAACGTCATCGCCCGCCGCCAGAGCTATCACGGCAACACGCTCGGCGCTCTCGCTGCCGGGGGCAATGAGTGGCGCCGCGCCCAATTCCGCCCTTTGCTGATCGACACGCATCACATCGACCCGTGCTATGCCTACCGCTACCAGAAAGCCGGTGAGAGCGAGGCGGCCTACGGACTGCGCGCTGCCCAGGCGCTCGAGGATAAAATTCTCGAACTCGGTCCGGACACTGTCATGGCCTTCGTCGCGGAACCTGTGGTCGGCGCGACAGCAGGAGCTGTGCCCGCGGTTCCCGGCTATTTCAGGCGCGTTCGCGAAATCTGCGACCGCTACGGTGTGCTCCTCATCCTCGATGAGGTGATGTGCGGCATGGGCCGCACCGGGACGCTGCACGCCTGCGAGCAGGACGGCGTTGCGCCCGACCTGATGACGATCGCCAAAGGCCTCGGTGGCGGCTACCAGCCCATCGGTGCGGTGCTGCTTTCGCGCCGCATCTTCGACGCTTTCGCCGAAGGCTCCGGCTTCTTCCAGCACGGCCACACCTATATGTGTCACCCGATGGCCTGCGCGGCGGCGCTCGCCGTCCAGGAGGTGATCGCTCGCGACGATCTGCTCGCTAATGTCCGGGCGATGGGAGAGCATCTTTCGCGGCGACTGGGCGAACGGTTCGGCAACCATGCCCATATCGGCGACATTCGCGGGCGCGGCCTTTTCATGGGTGTAGAGTTGGTCGAGGATCGCTCGACCAAGGCGCCCTTCGAACCGAAGCGGAAGCTCAATGCGAAGATCAAGCGCGAGGCGATGGCGCGCGGCCTGCTGGTCTATCCCGCAGGGGGCACGATCGACGGCGTGCGCGGCGATCATGTGTTGCTGGCGCCGCCCTTCATCATAGACGCCGCGGCAATCGACGCGGTTGTTGAACGGCTCGGCGACGCGATAGACGCTGCAGTGGCATAGCGCCAGCGCTCTTCATTCCGGCAGATAGGCCCCGAACGCCTGTAACTCCAATTCCGTCTCCCTGACACGAGCCGCGGCTGCCGGCCCGCTGCGCGCCAGCATCGTTGCGGCTAGCGCTTCCACGATAGCCATGGCTGCGGCTACCGACGGGAAGAAGGACGGGCTGTCGGTAGAGAATCGCAAGACAACCTGCGCATGCCGCGCGATCGGAGCAGCCATGCTGTCGACGATCGCGACAATCGGAACGCTGTGTCGTTGCGCAGCCTCCACCACGGGCCCGAGTTCACGCGAATAGGGCGAAAAGCCGATCGCGACGACCGCTTCCTTCTTTCCAAGCGCTGCCAGTTCCGCCTCGATCGCACCGCCGTCGCCGCCGAGCAGGGTGATCTCGCGCCGAAACATCCGGCAGAGATAGACGAGCGCGTGGGCGGGCGCGCGGCAGCTTCGGAACCCGGCGACACGTATGCGCTGAGCCTTCTCCAGTATCGCGCAGGCCCTTGCGATTTCTTCGCTGCCGTTGACCGCTTCGGCCGTCGCCAGATTGGCCACCGTTGTCCTCAGCGATTCGGCGAAGATCGTCTCCGACCTGCGCCTGACAAGCGCATCGGCCCTTGCCGCGAAAGGCGTCTTGCCGGAGCGCAGCCGGTCTTCGAACGGCTTGCGCAGCGCCGCCCAGTCGCCAAAACCCAGTCGCCGCGCCAGTCGCACGAAGGTCGTCGGTGTCACCTCTGATCGCGAGGCCAGCACCCGCATGGAAACCAGCGCCACCTCGTCGGGATGATCGACCAGGAAGCGCGCCGCCTTGCGCAACTCCGAGCTCAATTTTGGGAGTTCGGTCAGTATGCGCGCCAAAAGCGCGTCGAAACCCATCTCCCGACCGTCCATTGTAACAAGCATTTCCCTTGATTGATAAAGCGCAACAATCGTAGCATGCATCGACGTGCCTTGACACCAAAACACCGGACGGCCGCGACGGCACGCAAAGTACCAAGGGAGAACCAGATGAAACATGCCCGGACTGCACGCCTCGGAGTGCAGATCGCCGCCTTGTCGGCGGCGCTGCTGTTTTCGGCCAGCGCAATGGCGCAGCAGAATTTCGTTACCATCGGGACCGGTGGCGTCACCGGCGTCTATTATGCCGCCGGCGGCGCTATCTGCCGGCTGCTCAACAAGGATCGCAAGACACACGGCATCCGCTGCTCGGTCGAATCGACCGGCGGATCGGCATTCAACGTGAACACGATCAAAGAAGGCGAACTCGACTTCGGCATGGCCCAGTCCGACGTCCAGTACAACGCCTACAAGGGGCTGGAATCGTTCAAGGACGGTGGCGCCCATACCGATCTGCGCGCGGTTTTCTCGATCCATCCGGAGCCGTTCACGGTGCTGGCGCATCCCAATGCCGGCGTGACGAAGTTCGAGGATTTCAAGGGCAAGCGTTTCAACGTCGGCAATCCCGGTTCCGGGACGCGCGCTTCCATGGAGCGTCTGCTCGGTGCGATGGGCTGGACGTTGGCCGACTTTTCGCTCGCATCGGAGCTGAAAGCGGACGAGCACGGGCCGGCGCTCTGCGACGGCAAGATCGACGGGTTCTTCTACGGCGTCGGCCATCCTTCAGCGAACATCCAGGATCCGACGACTACCTGCGCCGCCAAGCTTGTGCCGTTGACTGGAGAGGTCGTGGACAAGCTTGTCGCCGAGAATCCTTACTACGCCAAGGCGATCATCCCAGGCGGTCTTTACGCAAACAATCCCGACGATACCGGGACTTTCGGCGTGCTCGCCACGTTGGTCACCTCGGCCAAGGTTCCCGATGAGAGCGTCTACCAACTGACCAGGGCGGTGTTCGAGAACTTCGACGAGTTCAAGTCGCTGCATCCGGCCTTCGCCAATCTCGATCCCGCCAAGATGGTCGCGGAAGGAAATTCCGCGCCGCTGCATCCGGGCGCTGAAAAATACTTCAAGGAGAAGGGCTGGTTGAAGTAGGCTTCGTGACCTGACGACGGTCCGGCGGGTCCAGCTGATCCGCCGGGGCCATCCGCAACAGGAGACGACGTCATGAGCGAAGTGAAGGCACAACCGGCCGGCGTCGATCTCGAAGAGCTCGAACAACTTGTCGCGGAGGCCGACACGGGTGGCCGGCATCCGGCTGGAACGGTCGGGCGCATTCTACTCTGGGTTGCAGTTGCGTGGTCGCTCTTCCAGCTCTGGTACGCTTCGCCTTTGCCGTTCGTGTTCGGCTTCGGCATCCTCAACGACACCGAAGCGCGCGCCATCCATCTCGGCTTTGCGCTGTTCTTGACCTTCCTCGCCTATCCGGCGCTAAGATCCTCGCCCCGCGATCACGTGCCGCTGCTCGACTGGGTGCTGGCCGTGGTCGGCGGATTTGCCGGCGCCTACCTCTTTCTCTTTTACGTCGTGCTTTCCGGACGGCCGGGCCAGCCGACCACGCTCGATCTGGTGACCGGCACCGTTGGCATCCTGTTGCTGCTCGAGGCGACGCGCCGTGCGCTCGGCCTGCCGATGGTGGTCGTGGCCTGTACCTTCATCTTCTACACCTTTGCCGGCCAGTACATGCCGGACGTGATTCAGCATCGCGGCGCATCACTCACCAAGTTTCTCAACCATCAATGGCTGACCACCGAAGGCGTCTTCGGTATTGCACTTGGCGTGTCGACGAGTTTCGTCTTTCTGTTCGTCCTGTTCGGCACTCTTCTGGAAAAGGCAGGCGCCGGCAACTGGATGATGCAGATCTCCATCGCCCTGCTCGGCCACCTGCGCGGCGGCCCGGCGAAAGTCGCCGTGGTTTCGTCGGCCCTCAACGGCGTCGTGTCCGGCTCGTCCGTCTCCAACGTGGTTTCAGGCGGCATCTTCACCATCCCGCTGATGAAGCGCACCGGCCTTTCCGGCGTCAAGGCGGGCGCCATCGAGGCTACGGCTTCGATCAACGGCCAGATCATGCCGCCGGTCATGGGCGCGGCCGCCTTCCTGATGGTCGAATATGTCGGCATTCCCTATTCGGAGATCGTCAAGCACGCACTGCTGCCGGCGGTCTTCTCCTATATCGCGCTGCTCTACATGGTTCATCTCGAAGCGATAAAGATGGGCCTGAAGACGATCCCGCAGCGTCCGACGCCGGCAAGAGAGCGGATGCTGCGGATGGGGCTCGGACTGTCGGGCAGCATTCTTGCCGTCTGTCTCGTCTATTACGGCATCGTTGCTATCCAGGCTGTCTTCGGAGGAGCCGCGCCGCCGCTGCTCGCGCTCGCCGGCGTCGCTCTCTACGTCGCCTCGGTCTGGTATTCCTCGCGCTATCCGGATCTCGCACTCGACGACCCGAACGCCCCAATCCTGGAACTGCCGCGCGCCTGGGACGTCACGCGGACCGGGCTCGATTTCCTCATCCCGATCGCGGTGCTTCTGTGGTGCCTGATGGTCGAGCAGATGTCGCCCGGCCTCTCGGCGTTCTGGGCGACCGTTTCAATCCTTGCTATTGTCGCCACCCGCAAGCCGCTGATGGCGCTGTTCCGCAAAGGAAATCTCGCCGCCTCAGTGCGGGCTGCCTGGGACGACCTGATCGACGGGCTGGCGCTCGGCGCCCGCAACATGATCGGCATCGGTATCGCCACCGCCACGGCCGGCATCGTCGTCGGCACGATCACGCTGACCGGTCTCGGCCTGATGATGACGGAACTCGTCGAGTTCATCTCCGGCGGCAATGTCATCCTGATGCTGATCCTCATCGCCGCGATCAGCCTTGTGCTCGGCATGGGCATTCCGACCACCGCAAACTACATTTTGGTCGCCACGCTGATGGCCCCGGTCGTGGTCGATCTCGGCGCCCAGGCCGGATTGCCGATCCCGCTGATTGCGGTCCACCTGTTCGTCTTCTACTTCGGCATCATGGCCGACATCACCCCGCCCGTCGGGCTGGCCGCGTTCGCGGCGGCGGCGATCTCCAAGGAGGACCCGATCGCCACCGGTTTCCAGGGCGCGCTCTATTCGCTGCGCACGGCGATCCTGCCGTTCGTTTTCATCTTCAATCCGGCGATGCTGCTGATCGGAGTCGACACCTGGCCGCAGACGATCTGGGTGGCGACGGTGTCGCTGATCGCAATATTGCTGTTTTCGGCCGCGACCATGAACTGGTTCGTGACAAAAAGCCGGCTTTGGGAAAGTGCGGCGCTGCTGCTCATCTGCTTCACGCTTTTCCGGCCGGACTGGTGGCTCAACCAGGTGTCGCCGCCTTACGAGGAGTTGCCGGCGAGCGAGTTCCTGTCGGCGGTGGCGCAGACGCCGGCCGATGGCCGCATCAATTTCGTCGTCGAGGGTGTCGACCTCATGGGCGAGGATGTCCGCAAGACGGTCAACGTGCCGCTCGGCGAGCCGGGCGAGCCGCTGGAGCGGCTGCGCGGCATCGGCCTTACCATCACGCAAGCGGGCGACGCGCTGATGATCAGCAATGTCGATTTCGGATCCTACGCCAAGCGCATCGGGCTGGATGTCGGGTATGACGTGGTGGCGGTGCTCAGAAAGGCCGACCAGCCCTCGAGCCTCATTCCGATCGGCCTGGCGCTCGCTGCGACGGCCGGCGTCGCCGGGCTGCAGTTTGCGCGGGCGCGCAAGCAGGCCGACAGGAAGGAAACCGGGCCGGCAGGCTGAGACTGGAACGGTTGATAACAGATGGTGGGGGTCGATTCCGGTAGGGGTGAAATGACACCCCAAGCCCCATGGCAACGTTCACACGACGGGGATATGGCCGGTTTCCGCCGTACAACGGTGATTGGACGGGGACCTAGTAGACGGCATGGTGTGACTCATTCCCATGCACAGAGCGCTTTTAAGTGCATTCCGGGTCATTCGCGTTCGTGCATGCTATACTTCACCGTGGCTCCAAAGCAGCCATTGATGGCCAGGATTTCTGTTCGTCTCCGGAACCAACGCCGATGGGCAGGTCAGATCGACAGCAATTCAACAGCGGGTCCTTGGACGAGACGGATCAGCTCGCCCTCGGTCGTGAGGCTTACGAAGAAAGGGCGTGGGACGACGCCTATCGGTTCCTCGCGCGCGCCGGCGAAGCGGCTCCGCTCGCAGTAGACGATCTCGAACGGCTGGCGATGTCGGCCTATTTGACCGGGCGCGACGAGGAGTACCTGCGGGCCCTGGAGCGAACCCATCATGCATATCTGGACGCGGGCGAGTGCCATCGGGCCGCCCGCTGCGCCTTCTGGCGTGGCCTGCGCCTTGTCTTTCGTGGGGAGATGGCTCAGGCGGCCGGCTGGTTTGGACGGGCGCATCGGCTGCTCGAACGCGAGCCACATGATTGTGCCGAACAGGGTTACCTGATGCTGCCCCACGTCGAACAGCATCTTGCTTCGGGCAACCTTGAGGCGGCCTACGCTGCGGCGAGCGGCGCAATCGAGATTGGCGAGCGCTTTGCGGACGTGGATCTGGTGGTCTGTGCACGGCACTTGCAGGGCCGTGTTCTGTTGCGACAGCGGCGAACCGCGGAAGGTTTCGCGCTCCTCGACGAGGCGATGGTTTCGGTCACGGCCGGCGAATTGTCGCCGCTGCTTACCGGCTTGATCTACTGCAGCGTGATCGAAGCGTGTCAGCAAGTCCATGCTCTGGGCCGCGCACGCGAATGGACTTCCGCTCTGGGACGATGGTGCTCCGAACAGCCCCAGCTGGTCAGTTTCAGCGGCACCTGCTTGATGCATCGCTCCGAGATCAAGCGGCTCAGCGGCGCATGGCAGGACGCGATCGACGAAGCTCAGCAGGCCGTGGAGCGTTTGACGCAGTCGAACAATCGGAGAGATACGGCTGGGGCGTGGTACCAGCTGGCGGAAGTACACCGCCTTCGCGGAGACGTTGACGCGGCCGAGCAGGCATATCGGAATGCAAGCCAATATGGCTTCGAACCGCAGCCGGGCCTTGCCCTGTTGCGGTTGGCCGAAAGGCACATCGATGCGGCTGCGGCGGCAAGCCGGCGCGTCATGGCCGCGACGACCGACCAAGTGAAGCGCATTCGGCTGCTGCCTGCTCACGTCGAGATCATGCTGGCGGCTGACGACATCGAGGAAGCACGACGCGCCTGCCACGAACTGGCGGACGCTGCAGAAAGTTACGGAACCGAACCGTTGCGCGCCCTTGGCGCTCACGCGCGGGGAGCGGTGGAACTGGCAGACGGCGAAGCGCAAGCCGCGGCGATTTGGCTGCGCCAGGCAATCGAGGCGTGGCAGCAAGTCGACGCGCCATACGAAGCAGCGCGCGTAGGCGTCATAATGGGCCTGGCTTGCCGCGCCCTCGGTGACAACGACGGTGCGGTACTGGAGCTGCAGGCAGCCCGGACAGTATTTCAGCAGCTTGGTGCCACGCCCGACGTTTCTCGCATCGACACACTGCTTGACACGCGGCCGGACGAAGCCCGCGGCCTCTCTGCCCGCGAACTGCAGGTTCTCCGCCTGATCGCTTCCGGCAAAACCAACAAGGAAATCGCCAACGAACTGCATTTGAGCGGGAAGACAGTGGACAGGCACGTCAGCAATATTTTCAACAAGCTTGACGTCCCCACTCGCACCGCCGCCACCGCCTGGGCCTACGAGCACCGCCTAGTCTGAGCGCGCCCGGCATGGGTGGAATCACCCATGCCGTCATCGGCGCCATTGGGTGGTTCGCCCGAAGCGCCGCCCTCCCTTCCGCCCTAAGCTTGCACCTGTCGGCTATGGATGCGCGGCGCCTCGGCGCAACTCGCCTGCAGACTGCAGGACGGACTCGGTGATCGCGCGGCAAACATCCGGCCACGATGAAAGGAGGAAGCGATGTCACATACCGATTCTGTGTGGCGCTTTGGACGTTTTGGTTCGGATTGGGGCTCGCGCGAACCGAGAACAGCGTGTCAACCGCTCGCAGCGCGCGCTCCAGCGCGTGAGCAGCCCAAGCGGCCAGGCGGCACGTGCAAAACGAAATCTTACTATCAACAGGAGGGAGGCCATGATGTCTCACGTTGAAGGTTACACCGCCACCCCGGCGGCAATTGAATCGAACCGCATATCCGGAGAAGCTGCCCGCAAGCGCCTGCTCACCGGGCTGCCGATCGCCGAACGGCGGCTCGAATTGGCCGGCATCTCAACCGAGCTACTGGAGGGCGGCGCGGGACCACCGATCGTGCTGTTGCACGGCCCAGGAGGACATGCAGCAAAGTGGCTGCGAATTCTCCCGGAGCTTGTGAGAACACATCACGTGATCGCGCCGGATCTGCCGGGCCATGGCGCGTCTGGGACAATCGAGGGTCCGGTCCATTCCGATCGTGTGCTCGCGTGGCTTGGCGAACTCATCGAACGCACCTGCCCGACACCGCCCATTCTTGTCGGCCAAATTCTCGGCGCCGCAATTGCCGCCCGCTTTGCCGCCAAGCATGGTAACAAGCTCCGCTGCATGGTGCTGTCGGATGCGCTCGGCCTCGCGCCGTTTCAGCCGGCGCCTGAATTCGGTGCGGCCCTCGCCGCGTTCATCACGGAGCCAAGTCCGGAAAACCATGACCGCCTCTGGCAGCAGTGCGCCTTCGACCTCGACGCGCTGCGCAATCATATGGGCGAGAGCTGGGAGCGGCTGCAAGCCTACAATCTCGATCGCGCGCAGGCGCCAGAGTTGAAGCCGACCCAGCAAAGTCTGATGGAGCAATTCGGATTTCCCGCAATCTTATCAGAAGAACTGGCACGCATCAGAATCCCGACCTTCCTGATCTGGGGGCGGCACGATCTTGCCACCCCATTGCCTGTAGCGGAAGCCGCGAGCGTCCGTTTTGGGTGGCCGCTCCACATTATCGACGGCGCAGCCGATGATCCGCCGATCGAACAGCCTGCCGCATTTGTAAAGGTGCTGCGCGCTGCGCTTATCGAGGCCGAATCCGCGGTTCCTCAGGCGCTGCCGGACACACGCGAGGCTTGGGACCGAATTGCCTCGGGTTACGATCGGACGAATACCGAAACACAGATCTGGCTTGGCAATGAGAGTCTGGTCAGGGCAGGGCTCCGCCCCGGCAGGCGCTTTCTCGACATTGCATCCGGCAGCGGCGCGCTCAGTATTCCGGCAGCTCGGATCGGTGCCGAGGTGGTCGCTGTCGACCAGTCTCCCGTCATGCTCCGCCTGCTGCGAGAGCGCGCCAGCCGGGAAAGCCTGGAAATCGACACCCGCGTAATGGACGGGCATGCGCTTGCCTTTGACGACGACAGCTTCGACACCGCGGGATCTCAGTTTGGGGTCATGCTCTTTCCCGACATGCCGAGGAGCATTCGGGAGATGACGCGGGTTGTCAAACCTGGAGGGCGGGTGCTGGTCATTGCCTATGGCGACCCGCATCGAATCGACTTCCTCACATTCTTGGTCGGGGCCGTTCAATCAGTACGCCCGGGGTTTAATGGTCCGCCATTCGACCCGCCGCCACTACCGTTTCAGCTCAGCGATCCGGAGCGGCTTGCCCGCGAGCTGAAGGCCGGACTGAAGGACGTCACTGTCGAGACGATCACCGAAAGCACGGTCTTCAACTCAGGTGCTGAGCTATGGGACTGGATCGTGTGGAGCAATCCAATTGTCGAGGAAGTGCTTGGCAGCCTCGCGTTGAGCGAAAGCGAGCGCGGAGTCATTCGCCAGACGCTCGACCGCATGGTGCGCGACCGGGCCGGCGATGACGGCTCGGCCATCCTGAGAAACCCCGTCAATATTGGCATCGGGACCAAGTGACCGCGCGGCCATTGATGGCGCGACGCTCGCGCCTCGGCCACGGCCGTCGCGGAACGACGGAACGAGGGATACGATGTAGCGCCCGACCTTCTGGCGCACATCTCGCCGCTGGCCTGGGCGCACATTTTTTACTGACCGGCTACTATCTGTGGCCGAAGGAGCAGAGCGCTTAGAGGGCCATTTCGCCCTACCGGAACCGACCCCTGATGGGGAGGCGCCGGGAAAACGCCTCAGTCGGCGGTCAGCACCACCTTGACGCTCTGCGAGCGGTCGGCGGCCAGGGCAAACGCATCGTAGGCCGAGGAGAGGGGGCGTTCGGCGGTCACCAGCTTCAGGACATCTATATTCCCGCTGACGATGAGGTCGACGGCCTCGTTGAATTCCGCCCCGAAACGAAACGTGCCGTTCAGATTGATTTCCTTGGCCATCACCGCATTGGCGGCCACCGGGATCTGACCACCCGGCAGATTGCCGACCTGAACGACCGTGCCGCCGCGCCGGACGCTGGCGATCGCCGCTGCGAGACCGGCGGCGGTGCCTGAAATCTCCAATGCGACATCGATCGTCGTGTCGGCCGCGAGCGCCTTGAGTTCGTCGTCGCCGCCGAACAGGTTGATCGTCCTGTTTGCTCCAAGTTTGCTGGCGAAGGCGAGCGGCGCCTCGGCTATGTCGGCGACGGTGAGCTCGCCACAACCCTTGAGCCTGGCGGCGAGCATGGTCAGGAGCCCGATGGGGCCGGCGCCGATCAGGATGACGTTGCGGCCGGCAATGTCGCCGGCCCGCGCCACAGCATGCAGGCTGACGGCGAGCGGTTCGGCGAGCGCCGCCGCCTTGTAGGCGACAGCATGCGGAACCTTGACACATTGCGCCGGCGTGGCGTCGAACACGCTGGCAAAACCGCCTTGCATGTGCGGCGTTTTCGACGCCGAGCCCATGAAATAGATGTTTTCACAGAGATTGGCGCGGCCCTCTGCGCATCGGGAGCATTGTCCGCACCAGCGCGACGGGTTGACCGCCACGCGATCACCGACGGCAAGTCCTGGCGCGTCCGCGTTGATTTCGACGATCTCTCCGGCGACCTCGTGACCGAGCACGAGCGGCGATGTGACGACAAAATCGCCGGTCCGCGCATGGCGAAAATAGTGCAGGTCGGAACCGCAGATGCCGCCGGCGCCGAAGCGCACGCGCACCATTCCGGGCGCGAGGGGGCCGAGCGGATGCTCGACGACGCGCAGATCCTCGGGGCCAAACAGCGTCGCTGCGATTGCACTGTCGATCAACGGATCAGCCCCATTTGCGTCGGCAGCCACAGCGTGATGGCGGGGACGAAGGTGATCAGGATCAGCGCGACGATCAGCGGCACGAGCCAGGGCAGAATTGCCATGGTCGTACGCTCGACCGACAGTTTTGCGACCCGCGAGAGGACGAACAGCACCATGCCGAGCGGCGGATGGAGCAGACCGATCATCAGGTTGAGCGTCATGATCAGACCGAAATGCACCGGATCGATGCCGTAGAGAACCACGATCGGCAGGAGGATCGGCACAAGGATCGTGATGGCGGCGATCGTGTCGAGAAAACAGCCGACGACCAGCATCAGGATGTTGACCAGGATCAGGAACACCCATTTGTTTTCGGTCAGCGATGTGATGAAGACCGAGAACAGCTGCGCCGCCTGGCTGACCGTGAGCAACCAGGCGAAGATCGATGCCGCGGTGACGATGAAGAGGACCGACGCGGTCGTCTCGATCGTGTCGAAACTGGCCTTGGCGAGGGCTGCGAGTGTCATCGTCCGATAGCGCACGAGCCCGAGAAACAACGACCAGATGACGGCGGCCATGGCCGCTTCGGTCGGGGTGAACCAGCCCATGGTCATGCCGCCGATCAGGATGATCGGCGTCATCAACGCCATGACGGCGGAAAAGTCGAAATACCAGTCGCAGGCGATCAGGATGACGAGCACGATGCCAACAGCAATGTTGAGCGACAGTCCCGTCTGGACAAGCACATAAACCGCCAGCGGAAAGCAGCACACGACGGCGACCTCGATCGAGGCGGCGGCGAGCCGGTTCAATTTGAACGGCGTGTCCGAACCCCAGCCCCGGCGGTGGGCGAAGATCGCGACCGTCACCATCATCAGCGCTGTCATGACGACGCCGGGCAGGATGCCGGCCATGAACAGCGCCCCGATCGAGACGTTGGCCATCATGCCATAGATGACGAAGGGCAGCGACGGCGGGAAGATCGGGCCGAGCGTCGAGGAGGCGGCGGTGACGCCGACCGCCGCCTCCACGGGATAGCCGTGGTCCTTCATCGCCTTGATCTCGATGGTGCCGATGCCGGCGGCATCGGCAAGGGCTGCGCCCGACATGCCGGCGAAGACCACCGATCCGATGATGTTCACCTGCGCGAGGCCGCCCTTCATCCAGCCGACAAGCGCCAGCGCGAACGAATAGATTCGCCCGGTGACACCGGCGATGTTCATCAGATTGCCGGCGAAGATGAAGAACGGCACGGCAAGCAGCGGAAAGCTCTCGACACCGGCGATCATGCGCTGCGCGGCGATGATGTCGGGCGCCACGCCATAGAAGACGAGATAGAGCAGCGACGACACCGCCATCGACACAGCGACGGGCACGCCGATCAGCATCAGGACGAGAAAGGCTCCGATCAGAAGCAGCATGGCCTATTCCCCCAATCCGTCGAACGCGGCGGGGCGCTCCAGCGCCGAATAGCCGCGGCGAATGTTGCCGATGAAGACCTGGATTGCGCGCAGCATCATCAGCACGAAACCGGCGAAGACGGCGTAGAAGACGACATTGCGCGGCAGGTTGATGGTGACCATCCGCTCGCGGTGGACGATCCCGACATAGCGCCAAAGCAGCCAGGACATGTAGGCGAAGAAGCAAATGGTAATCACATTGACCGCGAGCGCCAGGTAGCGCCCCGCCCCAGCGGGGAGATAGTGATAGAGCACGTCGACGTGGATGTGGCGCGTGGTGCGCGTGCACATCACCGAGCCCAGGAAGACCACGACGACGAGGCAGTTGATGGCGATCTCCTCGGTCCAGGCAAAACTGTTGTTCATGACGTAGCGCGTGAAGAACTGCAGGAACACGCAGAACGACATGCCCCAGAACACGGCGAGCGTGACCCAGTCCTCCACCGCGTATCGCGACAGATCGATGGGCGGCGCTTCTTCCTCGAAGGCATGCGCCAGTTCTTCTGCTGTAACCTGGGTGTGGACCTCTTGGGTCATCGGCAAGCTCCGGGCACTGTTGGACAGCGGGCTCGACAGACCCGACGCGCTTGTCGCGCCGGGCCCGGATCGATGCGGGTTACTTGACGGCGCGGATCGCCTCCCAGTCCTCCTTGCGGTAGCCGAACTCCTCGAACGTCACCTTCTCCATCACGTTCTTTTCGAAATCGGCGCGATCGACTTCGGTAACGGTGAGACCGCGCTCCTTGAAGGTATCAACCAGAGCCTTCTCGCGATCGACGATGATCTTGGTCGCTCGCGCGGCGGCTTCCTGCATCACCTCGGTGAAGATCGCCTTGTCCTCGTCCGACAATTGCGACCAGCGCGATTGCGACACGAGCGTGTTGAGATGATCGACGATGTGCCCGGTCAGGATAATGTGCTTTTGCACTTCGTAGAATTTTTTGGCGTCGATCGTCGTCAGCGGGTTTTCCTGCGCTTCCACCGTGCCCTGCTGCAAGGCGAGATAGACCTCGGCGAAGGCGATCGGTGCGGTGTTGGCGCCGCAGGCGCGCGGCATGGCGAGATAGGCCGGCACATCAGGCACGCGGATCTTCAGGCCCTGCATGTCGGCGCATTTCTCGATCGGCCGGTTGGAGGTCGTGTGACGCGTGCCGTAGTAGGTGGTCGCGGTGATGTGATGGCCGGAGGCCTCTTCGAAGCCGGCGGTCAACTCCTTGTATTTGTCGCTCTTGGTGTAAGCGAGCAGGTGATCGGCGTCGCGGAAAGTGAACGGGAAGTAGGTCACGCCGATCGGCGGGTATTCGCGGGCGGCGAAGCTCGATCCGGAGATGATGATGTCGACCGTGCCGAGCGTCAGCCCCTGGTTGATGTCGGCTTCCTTGCCGAGTTGCGAAGCCGGGAAGACGTCGATCGTATAGCGGCCGTCGGTGCGCTTCTTGATCTCCTCTGCCGCCCACACCGACTCGGTGTGGAAGGGTTCGGACGTTTCGTAGACATGGGCCCATTTCAGCGCGGTTTGTGCAGAGGCCGAAGCCATGGGCAGAGCGATTGCAGCGATCGTGCCGAGCAGAACGGCGTATTTCCTCAACATCATATTCCTCCCTGTGAATGGATTGACGGTGCCGACAGGACCCTCCCGGTCGGCGGACTCCTATCCCGCGGCCTCCCTGGCCGCGGATTTCTCACCGAAATTGCGTGAGAATCTCAGTTGCGACTGACGCAGATGTTCCTGCATCGCGGCCTTGGCCCGTTCAGGCTCGCGCGCCGCGATCGCGTCGCGCACCGCGCGATGCTCCTCCGCGGCGGCCCGCCAGGACTCCCTGTTCTCGAAATAGCTCGACAGGCGTTCGAAATATGGGTTCATGCGCTGATCGAAGAGCTCGCCGATGCAGCGCACCAGAACGGCGTTTCCGAGAATGCCCGCCACCATCGTATGGAACTCGCGATCGAGCGCGATCGTCATCCTGGTCGGGCGAGGTATGTCCTCCATGCGGCGCAGCACGTCGTCCATATGTTCGATGTCGATCGGCCGAGCATGGAGGGCGGCTTCGGCGGCGATCGCCCCTTCGATGAACTCGCGTGCCCGCAACAGCTCGAACGGGCCTTCATCCATTTCTGCCGTCAAAATTTCGGCACGCGGCGGTTCGGTGACGTAGATGCCCGAGCCGACGCGAATGCGTATGCGCCCCTCGACCTCGAGCGCGATCAGCGCTTCACGGACGGTCGGGCGGGAGATGCCAAGCTGATCGGCCAGCTCGCGCTCGGTCGGCAGCCGATCGCCGACTGCGAACTCGCCCGCGTCGATCAACTGCCTGAGCTGATCGGCGATCTGTCGGTAAAGTCGACGCGGTTCAACGGCCTGGATCGGCATTGTTACCCAGTTCTACTTCAACGGAATCATCTGGCTGATCCCGGATCGGTAAATTGGTCTGACCTATTGATCGAAACCTGCCGCGAAAAAGGCTGAGAGTCAAGCAGCAGAGAACGGCCATGGAACCTATTCTCCGTGAGCTGGAGTTTTTTCGGCGCGGGAGGTCATCGATCGGCCCGCCACTTCTCGATAGAGGACGTGCCTGTCGCTTTGGGATCATCGTCCTATTCTCACGACCACTTTTCGCCCATCGGAAAGGATTCCTGTTCCTGTGCCAGCTGGAGGTTGTCTGCTGGTCAGCGAGAACACGAATCGGGTTGAGAGTTGCCCGCAAACCATCGTTCCTTCTCCACGCGAAAAGGTAAGGTTGATGGTAGTTGTCCCTCGGCATTCGACCCCCGTATTGGTCTGCCCGCGAATAGTTCCGCGCCGTGTGATGCTGTTGACGGCAGCCGTCCCGGAAAAGGAGAGCGTCCCATCAATAGTCTGACCGGAGACTGGTGCCGTAATGATGAGCGGGTTTTGCGCCTGCGCGTAGCCGGCAGCGTAGCCGACACCCCAGGCAATCAACATTGTCGCTAAGATCCGCCGGAAAGTACGGTGCATTTGGACGGTTCCTGTTGAGACCGCTGCAGTGCAGACTGCGAAACGGTCATGCTCGGCCTTGCCTGCCAGTCGGTCGTGTCCCACCGCGTGGTGTAGGTCGGCGGTAGCGAAGCCGCTCGCGAGCGCGCCCTCAACAGCGCTGTAGCGAGCGAGCGGCGTAGCGGCGGTCATCGATGTTCTTCGGTAGGGTTGGGTGCTGACACAACCTGGTTCGAAGGGAACGACCGATGACCCGCGACATGATGAACCTGCGCACGCTCGCAGAGAAGACCCCCGACGCCGATATCCTGCGCGAGATGATCGGCTTTGCCGCCGAGCGGCTGATGGAGTTGGTAACGGGCCCTGCTTATGACTTGATCTTCCGACCGCATATCCGTGCCCCTTAAAGTTCAGAGGCCATTGGCGGAAGCTATTGACCTTGCCAGCGACCGGAAGGCCTTATCCTGTGGTTTTGGGGCGATGGGGAAGGCGATGTCGCGTCTAGCAGCCGCGTCGGCCCGGAAAAGTGTTTATCCATCCCGGATATCGGGCATCATGCGAACTACAACAATGTTGTTGAGGAAAGGTGGTGGCGGACTCATGGTCGTGATCGACGTGCAACCCTGACGCCTGCTCCGCAAGGCGAAACGTAGATGGATGTCTTTGCCGCTTACGGCGGCCTGTTTGCGATTGCCTTCGCCGCGGCGACCATCCTTCCGGCGCAGTCGGAGACTGCTCTTGCCGGGCTCCTCGCCACCGGTTCCTTCTCGCCCACAATGCTGGTTGTTGTCGCCAGCATAGGAAACATCCTTGGTTCGGCGGTGAACTGGGGACTTGGTCGAGGGATCGAACGCTTCCGGGACAAGCCCTGGTTTCCACTGCGTCCGGCGAGGCTCAACCGCGCCACGAACTGGTATCGTCGCTATGGAAGATGGTCGCTCTTGTTAAGCTGGATGCCGATCGTCGGCGATCCCCTGACTGTGGTCGCCGGGGTTTTGCGCGAGCCGCTTTGGAGCTTTGTCGCAATCGTCGCCCTGGCGAAAGTTTCGCGTTATCTGGTTGTCGCCGCAGCGGTGCTGGGCCTGATGTAAGACCGAAATCGCGGACATCAGCGCAGTGCCATAGCACAACTCATGATGACACGTAGGATGCATCATGCCGAGGGCATGCCAACGTCCCTTGTGCGGCATAGCTGGAGCATCCATCTTCCTGGCTCGTCGATCGGCCGCGAAATAGCGGCGCCGGCCTACCCAGACGTGACCGGCCACGAGGTGGTCGCCGGCGCCTTGATGAAGATTGCAAATAGTTCGCGCTGAGAGGATATGCGCATCTTGGCATAGATATTCTTGCGGTGGATGCGGACCGTCCCGGCTGAGATGCCCAGCAGGTTGGCGATCGACTCGGAGGAGTGACCTTCAAGAACGAGGCCGACGACCTGCAGTTCTCGTGGCGTCAGCGGCGGCATGCCGCGTGCCCCCAATGCATCCTGCACGGTGCGCCGCATCATTGACTTGTCGTCTTCGACCGGCGTCGCGGTCTTGAGCCTTTCGTCGGTGCGCCAGTGCATCTCAACGATGCGCCGGACCAAGGGCTCGACGATACGGAGCGTGCGCAGGTCGTGCGCGGTGAAATTCTGGCGGCTGGGCGCGCGCATCAGCGACGTCGCTATGATCCACCCGTCCTTGCCGGGGGTGAAAAAGGCGATCTCGTCGACCGGTCCGGTCTGCACGTAATAGGACTTGTAGTATTCGCTCTTGTAGAACTGGTCGGGTGCAAGGTCGGACAGCCGGTAAACTCCCGACCGCGTGCCGTTCGCCGTCGCCTTATAGAACGGATCGAGTAGGTAAGGCCCGATCTCGTATTCTCGAACGTGAATTTCGAACTGCTTCGGGGCGAAGGTGTGGTGCACGCACAGCGGCTTGCCCGGGCCGCTATAAGCGAAACTCACCGTGTAGTCGAATGGTGCGAGACGATGGATGGTTTTGGCGAATGCGTCCGGGAACTGGTGCGATCCCACCTGCGCGAGAAGTTCGCCGAGGGCGTCGAACCATTCGGGATGCGACAGCAGTCGCCTGCCTGACGCTGCTTCAGAGGCTTCGTCCCTCACCGTCGCTCCTATCCCGAAAGGCATATGCGTTTTGGATTACACTGTAAGGGAAATATCCCACGAACGGCATGCTCTTATAGGCTTTGTCAAGTTTGTGGAATATGCCTTCTTCGCAACAAGAGCTACGCAGGCAGGCGTCGATAGCATATACTGACATCCTAAGGCCTTGCGGACCTGAGGCCTCTCGGACAAGTCGGGCGATTCCGCGTGCAGTGGTGGAGGACCTGAATGGCGATCGCCGCCAACACGCCACAGATCTCACGGCCGGCCGGGCACGGCCAATCCCCGGCGGACCAGCATTCAAGCCCAGCCAATGTGGACAGCACCGCAACGACAATTAACCAAGGGGAATCTCGATGTTTGGAGACAGTTCACGCCTACGCATGTTGATAACGGCACCGGCGCTCGCGGCATTCGCGACGCTCGGCATTGCCGGACAGGCCGGTGCCTGGACGCTGGAGGAAGCGGCGGCGCCGTATAAGGGCACCACGATCCGCACTATCGGCGAGGCGCTGCCGCCGCTCGAGGCGATGAAGAAGCTGGCGCCCGAGTTCGAGAAGCGCACCGGCATCACGGTCGAGATCGAGATGTATGAGGCGTCCGAGACCGCCAGCAAGGTGATGCTCGACCTCAACTCAAAGCGCGGCCGCTACGACTTCATCCTCCAGCAGCACCGCAATGTCGGCAAGTTCGTCACCAACGGCCATGTCGAGCCGATCGAGCAGTTTATGACCTCGGCGACACTGCGCGACCCCGAGTTCAAGCCGGAGGAACAGCTGTACCAGGGTCTCTGGAAGGAAATCTCTTGGTACGGGGGCAAGGCCTATGGCTTTCCGTTCACCGCGCTCACAATGTACGCTTGGTATCGGTCCGATCTCCTGACCGACGCCAAGGAGATGGACGGCTTTAAGGCCAAGTACGGCTACGACCTCGGCCCGGCGCAGGACTGGAAGCAGTATCGCGACATCGCCGAATGGTTCAACCGCCCTGACCAGGGTCTCTACGGCACCGCACTGCAGGGCAAGCGCCACGAAGCGCTGTGGTACGAGTGGCTGAACTTCCTCTACTCCTTCGGCGGCGACATGTTGGAGGTGAAGTCGGGCTCCGAATGCGGCCCGGTCATCGTCAACAGCCCGCAGGCCATTGCCGCTACCGAATACTACAAGAGCCTGATGGCCTTCTCGCCACCGGACACGCTCAACTACTTCTGGGACGACGTCATGGCGTTGATGCAGCAGGGCAAGGTCGCCGAGCTCATCATGTGGAACGACGCGACCTACGCCGTTGCCGTCGATGAGAACGTGTCGACGGTCGTCGGCAAGATGGGTTTCGACATCGTGCCGCAGGGTGAAGGCGGCAAGGTCGCTCAGGTGGAGGGCTGGTCATACCTCATTCCAACGACGTCTAAGAACAAAGAGGCCGCATACCTCTTCATCCAGTGGATGCTGGAGTACGAACAGCAACTCAACCAGCATCTGAATGGCGGCGCTTCCGCAAGGCCAGATGTTTATGCATCCACTGACGTGCAGAAGCTGCCGTATGCCAAGGCCTCGATGGCGTCCAATGAGGTGGCCAAGCCGAAGCCTACCATCCCGCAGGCGAGCGAGATGACCGACATCCTGGTCCGCGAATTGTCCTCCTATCTCGCCGGCGAGAAGGAAGCAAAGGCGGCGCTCGATGAATCGGCCAAGGAGATCTCGGCGCTGCTCGGGGCCTGCGCACCGATGAAATATCCGGTGCAGTGAGGGCTGCTATCCTAATCCCGTGGAAGACAACCCGCGGGAGAACGCCGGGCATATCATGACCAAAGGCACTCGACCTTCGCGCGGACAGTTCCTGCTCGACCGCGGCGCATCTATGCCACTGATCCTGCCGGCGGCGCTGCTCGTCCTCGTCTTTCTCGTGGGGCCTTTTTATTACATGGTCTACACGGCGATGACCGACCTGAGTTTCGCCAATCCGGACCAGAAGGGCGTATTCGTCGGCTTCGACAACTTTCGCAGGCTGGTGCGTGAGGATGCAATCTTCTGGGGGTCCTTCTGGCGTACCATCCGCTTTGTCCTGGTCGCGGTGTCGATCGAGTTCCTGCTCGGCTTCATGCTGGCATGGCTGATCTGGCGCTACATCGAGCGGCAGCGTCTGCTGACGACGCTGCTGCTGGTGCCGATGATGCTAGCTCCTGTCGCTGTCGGGCTGATCTGGCGCCTGCTGCTGCAGGGCGACTTCGGCATGGCGACGCACTACCTGCGGGTCGTTGGCCTGCTGTCGCGTTCCAGCGCCGTCTTCTCGTCGTCGGGGCTCGTCATGCCCACCATCATCGCCATCGACGTCTGGCAGTGGACGCCTTTCGTGACGCTGATCATCCTGGCCGGGCTGATGAGCTTGCCGCGCTCGCCCTTCGAGGCAGCGACAATGGACGGTGCCGGGCCGTGGCGGCAGTTCACCGACATCCTGTTGCCGCTGATGCGCCCGATCATCGCGCTGGTGCTTCTGCTGCGCGGCATCGACGCTTTCAAAGAGTTCGACAAGGTCTTCATCATGACCGGCGGCGGCCCCGGTACCGTGTCGGAACTGCTCTCGATCTACGCCTACCGCGTCAACTTCAAGACCTGGAACCTCGGCTACGGCGCCGCGGTCTCGTTCATGGTCTACCTCGTCGTGCTGATCATGTGCTCGATCTTTTACAAGGCCGTGTACTGGAAGTCGGCGGACCAAGCGGTCAGGCCATGAGCAAATCCTGGAAGGTCCTAGCGATCGGAATCCTCGCCTGCGTACTGGTGCTTGCGCTTACGCCGTACGTCTGGATCTTGCTGACGTCCTTCAAGGGCCGCCTCGATATCCTCTCGACGCAGCCGACCTGGTTCTTCATGCCGACCTTCGCCAATTATCCGGCGGTTTTCATCGACAAGGAATATCTCCCACTCGTCTTCAATTCGCTGATCATCTCGCTGGGATCGACTGCGCTGTCGATCCTGATCGGCGCGCCGGCCGCCTATGTGTTCGCGCGCACGGATTTCGCCGGCAAGGAAGACCTGTTTTTCTTCTTCCTGACGACGCGCATGGCGCCGCCGATCGCGATCGCAGTGCCGCTCTTCCTGTTCTTCACCACAATCGGCCTGACCGACACGATCTACGCCGTGGTGATTGCCCATACGAGCTTCAATCTGTCGCTGGTCGTCTGGATGATGCGCGGCTTCTTCGCCGAGATACCGAAGGAGATCGACGAGGCGGCGATGATGGACGGGCGCTCGAAGCTTGGAGCATTCGTGCACATCGTCGTGCCGCTGGCCGCGCCCGGACTCGCGGCAACAGCGGTGCTTTGCTTCATCATGTCGTGGAACGAGTTCCTCTACGCCTTTATCCTCGTGGCGTTCGAGGGGCGGCCGCTGACGGTTGGCATTCCCGGCCTGATCACGCCACACGGCACCCTGTGGGGGCAGGTCGCCGCGGTGGCAGTGGTTGCCACCCTGCCGATCATCGTCTTCACATTTCTCGTCCAGAAGCACCTCGTGCGCGGCCTGACCTTCGGCGCGGTGAAGGGCTAAGGACTAGCGGAGCATCCAATGGCAGTCTCGTTCAAGGAAGTGACGAAGCGGTTTTCGGACGGCACCGTCGCGCTCGATCGGCTCGATCTCGACTTCGATGTCGGCGAATTCATCGTGCTGCTTGGGCCCTCCGGGTCTGGCAAAACAACTGCGTGCCGCCTGCTCGCCGGGCTGGAGCAGCCGTCGAGCGGCCGCATCGAGATCGAAGGTAGGGATGTGACCAACGTGCCGCCGCGCTTCCGCGGCATCGGCATGGTGTTCCAGAACTACGCACTCTACAGCCACAAGACCGTCTTCGAGAACATCGCCTATCCCCTGCGCATCCGCAAAGTGGCCGCCGCGGAAATCGAGCGTTCGGTGAAGGACGTTGCCGAGCTTCTGCGCATCGCCCCCTATCTGCAGCGCAAGCCGGCGCAGCTCTCCGGCGGCCAGGCGCAACGTGTCGCCGTAGCGCGCGCCCTGGTATGGCAACCGGCGATCTGCCTCATGGACGAACCGCTTTCCAACTTGGACGCGCTGCTGCGCCTGCATATGCGCACCGAGCTCAACCGCCTGCACCGCCAACTCGACAAAACCTTCGTCTTCGTCACGCATGACCAGGAGGAGGCGATGACGCTGGCGACGCGCATCGCCGTGCTGAAGGAGGGCCGGCTGGTGCAATTCGACGAGCCGAAGACGATCTACCGCCGGCCTGCCAACCGCTTCGTCGCCGAGTTCATGGGCCGCCCGGCGATGAACACGATCGACGGAGTGGTCAAGGGCGGCCTGTTCCAGGCTGGCGCCGTGGCTTGCTCGGTCGATCGCCTCGACGGGCCGATCACGCTCGGCATCCGGCCGGAGCAGATCGAATTCGTGGCGTCGAATGCACCGGCAGCCATGACGCTTACCGTGGACGTGAAAGAAGCGATCGAACCCGACGCGCTGCTGATCTTGCAAAACGCGGGCGGGCAGGCAATCACGCTGCGGACCCAGACGAATTGCGATGCGATCGAGCCGGGACAGCCGGTGAGCGTCTCCTTTCCGAAGCAGGCGCTGCACTATTTCGACGCCGCCACGGGAAAGAGGGTGGAGTGACCGCCGCCAGCTTTGTCCCGTTCATTCTGGCCGCGATCGTCTGGCTCGGCTTCTGGCGCGTCAACCGCGTGAAGCGTTGGTTCACGATCGGCGAGGTGATCTTCTGGGACGTGATCGTGCTCATCCTCATCCAGCTTGTATGGCTGCGATGGTTCTGAGCGCTCGACATGAGGGAGGAACGCGATGACTTCGCCCCCGCGCTGGCGCCGCTTCGACGAATGGGACGCGCGGCCGCTGCGGCACGACCGCTTTGCCGCGGAGGATCCGGAAGCGGGCTTTGCCACCTTTCACAGCCCGTGGGACCCCGCGCCGTCGGCGCGAGTCGAAAACGGACGCGTGGTCGAGATCGACGGTAAGCCGGAAGCCGACTTCGACATCCTCGATTCCTTCATCGCCGCACATCATCTCGATCTCGGCCTGATCGATGAGGCGATGGCAATGGATTCGGGCGAAGTCGCCCGCATGCTGGTCGACATCAACGTGCCGCGCGAAAGGCTCGAGCGGCTGGCTCGCGGCATGACGCCGGCGAAGCTGGCTTCCGTCGTGTCGCACTTGTCGTCACTGGAGATCACCTTCGCCTATTCCAAAATGCGGCAGCGCCGCACGCCGGGAAACCAGGCACACGTCACCAACGCCAAGGATGATCCTCTGCAGCTTGCAGCAGACGCCGCCGTTGCCGTGGCGCTCGGCTTCGACGAGATCGAGACGACGATGCGCGTCGCATCAAACTCCTGGGCCAACGCCGTCGCCTGCGCTGTCGGCGCGTCGGTTGGGCGTGGCGGCGTTCTGTTCCAGTGCTCGATCGAGGAAGCGGAAGAGCTGCGCATCGGCCTGGCTGGCTTCACTTCCTATGCCGAGACGGTATCGGTTTATGGCACGGAAGCTGCGTTCGTCGATGGCGACGACACACCCTGGTCCAAGGCTTTCCTCACCGCCGCCTACGCCTCGCGCGGCATCAAGGCACGCTGCACGTCTGGCGCATCCTCCGAGCTGCTGATGGGTTTTCACGAACATCAGTCCGTTCTCTACCTGGAAGCCCGTTGCCTCTGCCTGCAGCGCGCCATGGGCGTACAGGGAACGCAGAACGGCGGCATCGACGGCGCGCCGTTGACCGTCTCGATGGCGGGGGGCATGCGCGAGCTCATGGCCGAAAACCTCATCGCCGTCTGGCTCGGCCTTGAATGCGCCTCCGGCAACGACACCCGCGTCAGCGAGTCCGAGATCCGGGTTGGCGCCAAGATCACGCCCTTCCTCATGGCCGGCTCCGACCTGTTGTGTTCCGGCATGGGATCGATCCGCAAATACGACAATTCGTTCAACCCATCCCTGTTCAACGGCGAGGACGTCGAGGACTTCCTCGCTCTGCAGCGTGACCTCGAGGCGGATGGTGGGCTGACGCCCATAGAGGAGAGCAATATCCGCGAGCTCCGCATGCAAGCGATCAAGGCGCTGGCCGCCGTCTTCCAGGAGCTTGGCCTCGCCGAAGTGCCGGAAGCCTGGATGCTCTCCGTCGCCGCCGCCTCGGGCTCGCTCGATACCGAAACCTTCTCGACAGGCGAGGTCACGCGCATCAGCGAAGCCATTCGCGATCGCGGACTAACGGCGGTGGATGTGGTGCGGGCGCTGCACAAACGGGGCTTCGGGCGCGAGGCCGAGAACCTATTGCTGATGCTTCGCCAGCGCATCTCCGGCGACTATCTGCAGACGTCGGCCATCCTGCGCGACGGCAAGGTCATCAGCGCGCTCAACGATCCCAACGACTACCGGGGGCCGGGCAGCGGATATCGGATGTCCGAAGCTAGATGGGAAGCGGTCCGAGGCGTGCGCGATGTTCAGACACGCGAGAAGGTGCTGGAGAGCGAGCGTCGCGTCGACCCGACCTCGGAGCCATGGCTGATTCCAGGCGGCGAGGCCGGGAAAGGCACGGATCCGCGCGAGGTGGTGATTGGCCTCAGCCCCGCATTCGGCAACGAGCTCACGCAAACGACAGCCGGCCACGACTTGATCGACGTGGTGCTGGCCCTGACCGATGGTGTGAGCGAGGGCGGCGGCGTGCCGCGCCTCGTCCGCATCCGACATACCGCCGACACGTCCTTCCTCGGCCTCACCGCGGCGCGCCTCTCCGGCTCGGGTTATGCCATCGGCATCCAGGCCAAGGGCACCGCAGTCATCCACCGCGCCGACCGGCTGCCGCACATGAACATCGAACTGTTCTCGAATGCACCGATCACGACGCTCGACCACTACCGCGCAATGGGCCGCAACGCCGCGCTCCACGCGCTGGGGCTCGCTCCGGAACCCGTCATCGTGCCGACCGAAGGTCAGGCGCTTGGCGCCCGCTACCATGTGCGCGTCGCCATGCTCTACGCGATAGAGACCGGGCTGGTAGTGCCGGATGCCCCGCCGCTCGATGTCGCGTTTGCAATCGGACAAGGAGGGCTTCGTCCGTGACATCCCCTCTCGACCTCTATCCCATCTCCGAGAACGCGCCCGATCAGGCGGTGTCGGCGTCGGGCATGCCGCTTGCCGATTTGACGCTCGACGCAGTGATTTCGGAACGGATCGGTGCCGAAGACATCCGGATTTCGGCCGACGTGCTCAGACTTCAGGCATCGATCGCCCGCGATGCGGGCCGCGACCGGCTTGCGCTCAATCTCGAACGCGCCGCCGACCTCGTCTCCGTCCCGCGAGACCTCATTCTGGACACCTATGAAATGTTGCGGCCGGGCCGAATTCCCGAAGCCCATCTGCTCAAAGAGCGCGCCGAGCTGCTGCGTCGCGAATACGGCGCGCACACCATCGCGGCGCTGATCGACGAAGCGGTCGCCGTTTACGAGCGCCGCAATCTGTTTCGCCGCCGGTACTAGGGGAAAATCGAATGATACTTCAGGGGCGGATCGCCATCGTCACCGGTGCCGGCTCCGGCATCGGTCAGGCCGGATCGGAAGCCATGGCGCGCGAGGGCGCGACGGTCATCGTCACTGACCGCGATCTCGATGCCGCGCGTGGCACGGTCGACTCCATCGCCGCCGCCGGCGGGCGCGGCGAGGCCATCCGTATCGACGTCACCGACGATGCAGCCGTCGTCGGCGTCATCCAGGACGTGGCCGATCGACATGGGCGCATCGACATCTTGCACAATCATGCCGGTGTGCAGGTCGCGGGCAGCGTCGAGGAGATCGACGGCGCCGGTTTCGATCACTCTTGGGCGGTTAACGTGCATGCCCAGTTCGTCGCCTGCCAAGCAGTCCTACCGGTCATGAAGAGACAGCGCGGCGGCGTCATCCTCAATACGTCGTCGAACTCCGGCGTCTTCCTCGACAGAGCGATGACCGCCTACATCACCAGCAAGGCCGCATCGATCACCATGACCCGCCAGATCGCACTGGATGTCGCGCGTTACGGCATCCGCATCAATTCGCTCTGCCCCGGCTGGGTCGATACGCCGTTCAACGATCCCTACACGGACCAACTCGGCGGCCGCAAAGCGCTGGAGCACGCGATCGCCAACATCGTCCCGATGGGCCGCTTCGCAACGACCGACGAGATCGCCGAGGTCATTCTGTTCATGGTGTCCGATAAGTCGTCCTACATGACCGGCCATGCACTGGTCGCTGACGGAGGCGAGTCTCTCGCGGGCGGGACGAACTCGGGCCAATCTATCACCCGTTGAGCCTATGCAGCGGGCCTGGCGCGATCGCGGGATGGGTTTCGGTCAAGCCGGCAAGGATCGCAGTCCGGTCGGAGGGCTCGTCTCAGGCACCGGCGCCGGGGCAAGCTGCTTGGCCATGTCGATGAGCGGCAGCCTGATGATCGCGCGAAGGCCGTTGCTCCGGTTTTCCAGCACGATGTCGCCGCCGTGGTGGCGGGCGATGGCGCGGGCAATTGACAGGCCGAGCCCGACGCCGCCGGTCTCCCGGTTGCGCGACTGCTCCAGGCGGAAGAAGGGCGCGAACACCTGTTCCATGTCGGCTTGCGGAATGCCGGGCCCGGCGTCCTCGACCACGATGTCCAGGCTGTCGGTGCGCCTGACCAGGCTCACCTTGGCCTGCTCGCCATAGCGGACGGCATTTTCGACGAGGTTGCGGATCGCCCGGCGCAGCGAGTCCGGCCGGCAGCGATACAGCACCTTGGGCCCGTCGCTGACGGTGACGTTTTGGCCCAGCTCCTCGAGGTCGTCGCAGAGGCTGCCGACCAGCGCCGAAAGATCGACGGTTCGCGTCTCCTCCACCGCGGCGTCCTCGCGCGCGAAGGCGAGCGCTGCTTCCGTCATCGTCTGGATTTCCTCGATGGTCTTCAGCATCTTCTCCTGGAGATCGTGATCCTGGACGAACTCGGCGCGCAGCCGGAGCGAGGTCAGCGGTGTGCGCAGGTCGTGGCTGATCGCCGCCAGCATGCGCGTGCGGTCCTCGACGAAGCGCTGCAGGCGCTCCTGCATGCGGTTGAACGCCTCTGCGGTCTGGCGGATGTCGTCCGGCCCTGATTCCGGCAGCCGCGGCACTGCCTCGCCGCGGCCGAACAGTTCTGCGGCATTGGCGAGCCGTCGCAGCGGACGCGCGATTGCCTGCGCCCCGAAAATCGCTATGGCGGACAGGATGAGTGCGGTGAGCCCCAGCGATATCGCCGATTGCGCGGTCCAGAAGGCGCTCGGCATCACCTTGGCGTAGGCGGCATTCAGCCAGGTGCTGTCGTCAAGGCGGACGGAAAGCCCCATGCCGTTTGGGGCGCCGTCCAGATAAAGAAACTTGGCAGGTCGGGTGAACGGGCTGCCACTGCCGGACAGGTCCAGCATGCGCGGCGGCACCGAAGGATCGGCGGCAGCGACCGCGTTCGAGGCCTGCCCGTTCATGTAGGCGGCATATTTGGCGGCAATGCCGGGCAGCGGCTTGGCGAGTTGCGTCAGCGCCTCCTGTTGCCAGGCGAGGGGATTGCTCGGCCCGTCGTGCGAGGTCCAGAAGCGCGTATAGGCGGTGCCGCTGACGTTGAGGATGTCGGGTCGAAGCGAGGGCGGCGTCGTGTCCAGCAAAATGGCAAGCGAGGACGTGCGGCTGACGAACTCGCCCTTGGCCGCCGCGTGCAGGGCTTGTCCGCGCTCGTCCCAAGAGATCAGGAAGGTGATCGCCTGCGACAGGGCGAGCGCAAGCAGCACCAGCATGAGGAAGCGGGCCGCCAGGCTGCGTCTCCATAACAGCATCATGCCTGGGCCACCTCGGCGGTGAAGCAGTAGCCGCCGCCCCAGTGCGTCTTGATCAGCATTGGATTCTTTGGGTCCGCCTCGATCTTCTTGCGCAGCCGGCTCACCTGGTTGTCGACGGCCCGGTCGAAACCGTCGGCCGAGCGCCCGACGGTGAGGTCGAGCAACTGATCCCGGCTGAGCACGATCCCGACATGCTCGATAAAAGCGGTGAGAAGGCGGAATTCGGCCGTGCTGAGCGCGACCGCCACGCCGTCGAGCCCGACCAGCTCGCGGCGGCCGACATTCAGGGTCCAGCGGTCGAAGCGCAGCGCGTTCGACTTGAGCCGACCGCGCTGCGGCGGCAGGCTGTGGACGCGCCTGAGCACAGCCTTGATCCGCGCCAGCAATTCCCGCGGATTGAACGGCTTCGTCAGGTAGTCGTCGGCCCCGATCTCGAGGCCGACGATCCGGTCGACCTCCTCGGCCATGGCGGTAAGGAAGATGATCGGAACGTCGACCGTTCCGCGCACGTGCCGGCAGGCGGCAATGCCGTCCTCGCCCGGCATCATGACGTCGAGGACGATAAGATCGGGCAGGCTGCGGTCGAGCAGCCGCTTGAGCGCGGCCGTGCTGTCGGCGACGCTGACGCGATAACCCTGCTGCGTGAGGTATTTCCCCACGAGATCGCGGATGTCCCTGTGGTCGTCGACGACCGCAATGTGCTGCGCCACTTCCATGCAATGCTCCAAGGTCGCCGCTGAATAGTCGGTCAGTATCGACGATATCTAGTTTGCGTCTACACGGATGATCACCTTCCGCGCCATGGCGGCAATCTCGCCCGACATCAACAAAGCGTGAGAAGTGTAACGAAATGTATCAGAGCACTGCGCCCGCGACAACTTGCGATGAACTGCCGGTGTTCGGGACAAGGTTCTGCGACAGCTCCCGCCTAACTTGGCCTCGTCGCTAGCCGGGACGTCCGGTCTTTGTCGCCAGGGGCGGCATCCAGACTTCGGTCCTCGCCAGCCTTTGATCGAAAGGATTGCACAATGGCCAGATTGATCATCAACGGCACGCCACGTGACATCGAGGTCGATCCGGACACGCCGCTGCTGTGGGTGATCCGCGAGCAGATCGGGCTTACCGGAACGAAGTACGGTTGCGGCGTTGCCGCCTGCGGCGCCTGCACCATCCATATAGACGGCGTCGCCACGCGCTCCTGCGTGCTTCCGGTGAGCGCGGTCGAGCCCGACCAGCAAATCACCACCATCGAGGGGCTTTCGCCGGACAGCTCGCATCCGGTCCAGCAGGCCTGGCTGGCGCTCGACGTACCGCAATGCGGCTACTGCCAGGCCGGCATGATCATGGCTGCGGCGGGTCTGCTCATGCAGAACGCGAACCCCGCGGACGAGGACATCAACGCCGAGATCACCAACATCTGCCGATGCGGCACCTACAACCGGGTGCGCGCCGCGATCAAGCTGGCCGCCAAGGCCGGCGAAGCCACGCAACGCGGTTGAGGAGAGCAGTCATGAACGCCACAATTTCCCTCTCCCGCCGCAGCTTCATCATCGGCGTGGCCGCCACAGCCGGCGGCTTGTCCCTCGGATTCAACGTGCCGTTCATCAAGCCGGCACTGGCCGATGGCAGCGAGGCGGCGCCGGAGATCAATGCCTGGGTGGTGATCAGGCCCGACGATACGGTGGTCATCCGCATCGCCCGCTCCGAGATGGGGCAGGGGACACTGACCGGCCTTGCGCAACTCGTCGCCGAGGAGCTGAACTGCGACTGGTCCAAGGTCACGACGGAATACCCGTCGCCGGCCCAGAACCTGGCGCGCGACCGCGTGTGGGGCAATTTCTCGACCGGCGGCAGCCGCGGCATCCGCGAGTCGCATGAGTATGTGCGCATTGGCGGCGCCGTTGCGCGCGAGATGCTGATCGCCGCCGCGGCCGCCGAATGGGGCGTCCCGGCCAGCGAATGCACCGCAAGGATGGGCATGGTCACGCATGCAGCGTCGGATCGCGCCACCTTTTATGGACAGCTGGCTGCCGCCGCCGCGCGAATGACGCCGACCGCCAATGTCACGCTCAAGGACCCGAAGGATTGGACCATAGCCGGCAAGCCGCTGCCGCGGCTCGACACGGCCGACAAGCTTAACGGCAGCCAGGTCTACGGCGCCGATCTCAAGCTGCCGAACATGCTCAACGCGGCGATCCGGGCCTGCCCGTATTTCGGCGGCAAGGTGGAGAGTTTCGACGCGGCGGCGGTGGCGGGCATGCCGGGCGTGCGCACTGTCGTTCAGGTCGACGAGACCGCCGTTGCGGTTGTCGCCGACACCTGGTGGCGGGCGAAGACCGCTCTCGATGCTTTGCCGATCGTCTGGGACGAAGGCCCCAACAGGCAGGTCACCAGCGCCTCGATCGCGGCGATGCTCGAAGAGGGGCTCGCCGCAAATGACGCCTTCATCGGCGCCAGGCAAGGTGACGCCGGTGCTGTCCTGTCCGCCGCCGGCCGGACGGTCACGGCGACCTATGCCTTCCCCTACCAGAACCACGCGACCATGGAGCCGATGAACGCGACGGCGCTCTACACGCCGGAGCGCTGCGAGGTATGGGTGCCGACCCAGAATGGCGAGGCGAGCCTTGCTGCAGCGGCCGAGGCCGCCGGCCTGCCGGTGCAGCAATGCGAGGTGCACAAGATCCATCTCGGCGGCGGCTTCGGCCGGCGCGGCAACTTCCAGGACTATGTGCGCCAGGCGGTCAGCATTGCCAGGCAGGTGCCGGGAACGCCGGTAAAGCTCATGTGGTCGCGCGAGGAGGATATGCTGCACGGCGCCTATCACCCGACCACAAGATGCCGGCTGACGGGCGCACTCGACGCGGACGGCAACCTGACCGCTCTGCACATGCGCATATCCGGCCAGTCGATCCTTGCCGCGGTGCGGCCGCAGGGCATGCAGAACGGCATGGACCCGGTGGTCTTCCAGGGCCTGGTCCTCAGCGGCACGGAAGGCACGCTGGGATATACGGTCGACAATCTGCTTGTCGACCATGCCATGCGCAACCCACCGATCCCGCCGGGCTTCTGGCGCGGCGTCAACCTCAACCAGAACGCGCTCTACGTCGAGTGTTTCATGGACGAACTCGCCCATGCCGCCGGCGTCGACCCGCTCGCCTTCCGCCGCAAGCTGATGGCCAAACATCCAAAACATCTCGCCGTGCTGGAGGCGGTCGCCGAACGGATCGGCTGGGACACCCCGCCCGCGGCCGGCGTTCACCGCGGCCTGGCGCAGATCATGGGTTTTGGCAGTTATGTGGCGGCGGCAGCGGAGGTTTCGGTCACCGATGGGCAGCTCAGGATCCATCGCATCGTGGCGGCCACCGATCCGGGTCATGTCGTCAACCCGGCACAGGTGGAGCGGCAGGTCGAGGGCTCCTTCGTCTATGGCCTTTCCGCCTGCATCTACGGCGAATGCACCGTCAATGGCGGGCGCATGGAGCAGGAAAACTTCGACAGCTACGAGGTCCTGCGCATGGCCGAAATGCCTGATGTGGAGACGATCATCCTGCCGTCCGGCGGCTTCTGGGGCGGCGTCGGCGAGCCGACCATCGCAGTCGCCGCGCCGGCTGTCCTCAATGCGATCTTCGCCGCCACCGGAAAACGCATCCGCACGCTGCCGCTGAAGAACCATGACCTCGCATGATATGAGGCGCGTGAAGGACAGGCGCGGCGGACCGGCGCTCGCGCCTGTCCTGCTTGCGGCGCTTTTGGCCAGCGCGCCGGCATGGGCCGACGCGGCGCCTGGTGCTGCGGCATGCACCGGCTGTCACGGGCCGGCGGCGCTCGGCTCAGCCATCCCTTCGCTCGACGGCCACGCGGCAGACGACATCGTCGCCCAGATGCAAGCCTTCCGTTCCGGTGACCGCAAGGCGACGGTCATGGACCGCATCGCCAGGGGATTTACCGAGGCGGAGACGCGCGCCATCGCCGAATGGCTCGCCAAGCCGGAGGCCGCACGCCATGCCCAGCCGTAGAGCCCTGATCGGCGGCGTGGCGGCCAGCGTCGCCGCGGCCGTCCTTGCCGCGCCGCAGCTGCGCGCACAGACGCAGCCCGGCGTAGTCGTCGTCGGCGGCGGCTTTGGCGGGGCAAGCTGCGCCCGCGCGCTGAAACGGCTGGATCGCGATCTTGCAGTGACGCTGATCGAGCCAGAGGCCGCCTATCTGGCCTGCCCGTTCAGCAATGAAGTGATTGCCGGGCTGCGCGGCATCGAGGCGCAGACCTTCCACTATGACCAGTTCGGCGACATCGCGCTGATCCGCAAGCGGGCTGTCGCCGTCGATGCCGAGCGCCGGCGTGTTCGGCTGGAGGATGGTACCGACATCGACTACGACAGGCTGGTGCTGGCGCCCGGCGTCGACCTGCGCTTCGACGCCTTGCCGGGCTACGACGAGGCGGCGACGGCGATCATGCCGCATGCCTGGAAGGCGGGCGCGCAGACGCTGCTGCTGCGCGACCAGCTCGCAGCGATGCCGGACGGTGGGCTCGTCATCCTCGCCGCGCCAGCCAATCCGTTTCGCTGCCCGCCCGGTCCCTACGAGCGGGCAAGCCTGATCGCGCATCATCTCAAGACCAGCAAGCCCAGATCCAAGCTGATCATCCTCGACGCCAAGGACGGCTTTTCGAAGCAGCGGCTGTTCGAAGCGGCCTGGCAAGAGCTCTATCCCGGCTTGATCGAATGGGTGCCGCTGTCGTCGGGGGGCAGGGTGACAGAAGTCGACCCGGCGACGAGGACGCTGGTGACCGAGTTCGGCAATCACAAGGCCGATGTCGCCAACGTGATCCCGCCCCAGCGTGCCGGCGCGATTGCGCAGTCGGCCGGCGTTGCCGACCAGACGGGCTGGTGCCCGATCGACCCGGTCACCTTCGAGTCCCGCCTGCAGCCGGCGATCCACGTCATCGGCGACGCGGCGATCGGCGGGGCGATGCCGAAATCCGCCTTCAGCGCCAACGCCCAGGCAAAAGCTTGCGCCGCGGCGGTCGCCGCCCTGGTCAGGGAGCGGCCGCCGGCGCAGCCGAAGCTCATCAACACCTGCTACAGCCTGGTCGCGCCCGGTTACGGGATTTCGATCGCCGGCGTCTACCAGGCGCGTGACGGCCTGCTTGCCGAGGTGGAGGGTGCGGGCGGCACCAGCCCGCTCGAAGCGCCGCTTTCCGTCCGCGAACTGGAAGCGGCCTATGCGCAGGACTGGTTCCGGACGATTACCAATGAAGTGTTCGGATGATGAGGGTGGCTTTTCTGGCTCTGATGGGACTGCAGCTTGCGGCCTCGCCCGGTGCCGGCGAGGAGACGGGGGCTTATGTCGTGACCGGCGATGCGATCATGCAGCCTCTGGTCGGCGGCAAGGGTGATCCGGCGCGCGGCGCCGCGCTGATCGCGGACCGGCAGCGCAGCCTCTGCACGCTCTGCCACAGCGGGCCGTTTCCCGACGCGCATCTGCACGGCACGCTGGCCCCCGACCTGGCCGGCGTTGGGGCAAGACTTTCGGAAGGCCAGATCCGGCTGCGCGTGGTCGACATGAAGCGGCTCGTGCCGAACACGATCATGCCTTCCTACTATCGGATCGCGGATGAGCAGGGCCGGCGTGTCGCCACCGTCTGGCGCAGCAAGCCGATCCTGGGCGGCGCCGATATCGAGGATATCGTCGCTTATCTCACGACGCTGAAGGGGTGATCATGCACGAAGACCCGCTTGGAGTTTACGCAGGCCCGGGAGTTTACGCAGGCCTGGTCGGACGGCGGCAGTTTCTTCGGGCCGGCATGACCGGCCTGCTGGTGATCAGCCTGCCGCGCTGGGCCGTTGCCCGTCCGAGCCTTGAGGAAGCGATCCGGACCTTCACCGGCGGAGCCAACGTTCTCGACGGCCGCGTCCGGCTCGACCTGCCGCCTCTGGTCGAGAACGGCAACGCGGTCGGGATCGCAATCGTCGTCGAGAGCCCGATGACCGAAGACGACCATGTCCGGCGCATCGCGGTCTTCAACGAGAAAAACCCGGAGGCGAATGTCGCGGTTTTCCACCTCGGGCCGCGCTCCGGCCGCGCCATCGTCTCGACGCGGATCCGGCTCGCGACCTCGCAGGTCGTTGTCGCCGTCGCAGAGATGAGCGACGGCAGCTTCTGGTCGAGCCGGGCGAGCGCCATCGTCACGCTGGCTGCCTGTATCGAGGACCTTTCATAATGGCGCGCCCGCTCGTCAATGTGCCGAAAGTGGCCAAGCAGGGCGAAGTCGTCGAGATCAAGGCGATGATCGCCCATCCCATGGAAACCGGCTATCGTATCGGCCCGAACGGCTCCAACATCCCCCGCGACATTATCCGCCGTTTCGCCTGCACCTACAACGGCGAGGAGGCGTTTTCGGCGGATCTCTTTCCAGCCGTATCGGCCAACCCGTTCATTGCCTTCACGCTGGTTGCCACGACGAGCGGCACGATCGACTTCACCTGGAGCGACGATGCCGGGAAGACCCAAACGGCGTCGGCGACCATCACGGTGAACTGATGCGCGCCCTCTGGGGCCTGGTGGGGATTATCGCGGTGGTCGTCTGCGGCATTGCCATCGCCGCCGGCATCGAAGACGTCGAGAAGCGCTCCGGCTTCGACTTCATGACGCCGCAGACGCAGGCGCTGCAGGCCGACGACATGAGCAATCCCGGCATGCTGTGGGTGCTGCAGGGCGAGCAGCTCTGGCAACAGGCGCAGGGCAGGGCGGATGTCGCCTGCTCCGGCTGCCATGACGATGCGCGTCAGACGATGCGCGGCGTTGCCGCGCGCTACCCGGCCTTTGATGCGGCGACGGGCCGGCCGATCGACCTTGCCGGACGTATCAACTCCTGCCGAGCGCAGCGGCAGCAGGGCGAGCCGCTGGCGCCGGAGTCCGAGGCTTTGCTCGCCCTGACGGCCTATGTGACGCATCAGTCGCGCGGCATGCCAATCACACCGGCGACCGACGCCCGGCTCGCGCGGTTTCGCGACAACGGCCGGCGTCTGTTCCAGAGCCGCATCGGACAGCTCGAGCTTTCCTGCGCCTCCTGCCACGACGACAATTGGGGCAAACGGCTCGGCGGCAGCGTCATCCCGCAGGCGCATCCGACCGGCTATCCGCTCTACCGACTGGAGTGGCAGACGGTCGGTTCGCTGCAGCGGCGCCTGCGCAACTGCATGATCGGGGTCAGAGCCGAGCCCTTCGCATTCGGCGCAGCCGAACTCGTCGACCTGGAGCTCCATCTGACCGAGCGGGCCCGCGGCCTTCTGGTCGAGACGCCGGCCGTGCGACCGTGATGCCGGGCTGTGGATGGTTGTTCACCTGCCGCCGACGGACAGTTGATTGCAATGCGGCGCTCGGCCGGTAGCCTGAGCTGCGCACTCCCACGCTCTTGCATTCTGTGCTTGTCTTCGATCGATCTGCGCCTAGTTCAAGTCTTCTTCCAATTTTGCAGAAGCGGCCCTTTGCTCCCATAGACGGGATCCTTGCGTGGACGACCTACCTTCCGGATCGTGGCCAGCGCGCCATCATGGTCCTGGGCAGTCGTGCATTCGTCATAGGTCCCAAATGGAGGGTAGGCGCCGACAACCAGAAAATCGTCGGACGCCGAAAGGCATTGGTGCCCGGTGCCGGCCGGAAGAACCGCGACGTCGCCGGCCTTCAGTGACAGGGTTCGTCCCTTCTTGCCTCCAAACCGGACTTTGGCCGTACCGGCCGCAACCCCGAGCACCTCATGTATTCGTGAATGGTAGTGAACGTAGTCGTAGATGGCATTCCGCCAGCTATCCCCCCATCCATTGGCCTCAAAAAGCTCCTCCGAGACGGCTGCGGGATCAAATTCTTCGGGCAGCCTCACTGCGCTGCGATAGACGACAAGCGGCCAAAACGGATGATTGGGGACCAGGCCATCATCCTTGAACCAAAACTCATTTGCTTTTCGCCGCCTTACAAGATCGGTTACCTCTTGCCTGCCCGGTGCTGCGCAACCGGTAACCTGCTCGACGGCTTTCTTGGTACTCTGCAGAATGCTCATGATGTTGCCTTGCATTGCTGGTTGTCAGAGGACGACTCTTCATGCCGATTCAACCGGCTGCATGCCGGGTCGGTTCCGCTACCTTTTGGCCCACGGCAATCCAGCCGGTATCCGTCAGACTCGAGGCCCCGAGCAAAGGCACAATGTGCTTGCAAACCCCTGGCGGGGGCAGGGCCAGCAATCGAGCGTTCTCGCCTCATCATGAAACCCAAGGCCTTATCGGCTCTCTGTGGCCGTCATTTTTCGGTGCTGATTCATGACAAACCATTCATGACAAACCATTCATGGGCAATCTCATGAGCTTCGATGACCTCGACCTGAATTTGCTGCGCGTGTTCGACGTCATGATGCGCGAAAGAAGCGTCACGCGCACGGCATGCGAATTGGGAAGAACGCAATCTGCGATCAGCCATTCCTTATCCAGGCTGCGGCACCTTTTCGGCGACAAGCTGTTCACGCGCGATGGAGGCGTTATGAGGCCGACCCCGCGCGCGGTCGAGCTTCTGCCAGACATTTCGGCCGGATTGGCAACGATTCGAGCCTCGATTGATCGCCATCAAAATTTCGATCCCGCAACCACGCGGCGGAACTTTCGTGTCGGACTCACCGACTACCATGCGATGATAATCATACCCCGTCTTCTCCGGGAGTTTTCCAGGCAGGCGCCCGGTGCCACGTTGAATATTATTCCAGCGAACGGGCTCGATATCCCGTCCTCGGTTCATCTTCGACAGATCGACTGTGCCTTGACTGGAGCAGTGATCAAGGATGACCCAAGCCTCCTAAAGGTCGAACTGGGCCAGGATCGTCTCTTCTGCGCAGTTTGGAGCGGCAGCCAAATCGCAAGTTCGGCGATGTCATTGGAGACATACCTGTCAGCGTCTCACTTGCAGGTTTCCGCCGATGGTGTTTCCAGCGGACTTGCGGATGCCGCGCTCAAGGAGCTCGGTTTGCGGCGGAACGTGGTCGCGACGATATCGAATTATCTGGCACTTCCGTGGGTCTTGCGAGGCACCGAACTTGTTGCTCATTGTGGTGACGGAATCCTCCAAATCCTTGATAAAGCGAGTGAAGTGACTCTCCTTTCGCCGCCCCTGCCGATCCCAAATGTGAGCGCGTGGTTGCTCCTTCATCCGCAGATGGCCACGGACCCAGGGACGATCTGGCTCAAAGAAGTTCTCTCAAACATCTACTCTGAGTCACAGATTAAAAAGAGAGAGATTGTTTCTGAGAGAGAACAGAAGAAATAAACAGGAGACACACGGCTGAAACCATTACGAGTGCAGCCATTGTATGAGCAGACCTCATAGTCAACATGACGAGAATGAATTTGACCAATAATGAGGCCTGCGCAACCTTGGTGCTCCACAAAAAAATAAGGGGAACCAAGATGCAAGCAATTCTCAAGAGTCTGGTCGGAGCAGCGGTAGGGCTCGTTGTATCCAACGCGTCCGCCGCGACGATCGACAATGTTAGGAAGAACGGAGTTCTGACCTGCGGAACCAACTCAGCGACGGCCGGATTTAGCCTTCCGGACAATGAGGGCAAATGGACCGGGTTCGTGGTCGACTATTGTCGCGCTGTTGCAGCAGCGGTTCTGGGCGATGCGCAGAAGGTAAGGTTCATTCCGCTTACGCCGAAGGACCGGTTCACCGCGCTTCAGTCGGGCGAGATCGATATACTCGCACATAACGCAACCTGGACATCATCCCGCGACACGTCTCTCGGAATACTTTTTGCGGGGACGTATTTCTACGATGGCCAGGGTTTTATGGTCCGCAAAGCGGAGAACATCGGTTCGGCCAAGGATCTGGATGGCGCATCCATCTGCGTCACCCAGGGCACGACGACAGAATTGAACCTCGCCGATTACTTCCGGTCGCATTCGATGACATTCTCGACCGTCGGGTTTGCCGATGAAGAAGCCGTCGTAAAGGCCTACGACGAAGGCCGCTGCGACGTCCTCTCCGCCGACACCTCCACCTTGAATGCGTCGCGCCAGCGCATGGCGAAGGCCGACGACAGCATCGTGCTTCCTGAACTCATCTCCAAGGAGCCGCTTGGGCCAGCCGTGCGGCAGGGCGATGATCATTGGCTCAACGTGGCCAAATGGACGCTCCTTGTCATGGTTGCTGCCGAGGAACTGGGTGTAACCTCTGAGAATGTCGATGAAATGAAGTCGTCGGACAACCCGAACATTCGCCGGCTGCTCGGAGCGGAGGGCAGCCTTGGAAAGGATCTCGGGCTTGGCGATAGCTGGTCCGTGGACGTTGTCAGGCAGGTCGGCAACTATGGCGAAGTGTTCGATCGCAATATCGGCAAGGCCTCGCCGCTCAAGATGGAGCGCGGCCTGAACGCTCTTTGGAGTGAGGGCGGTCTCCAGTACGCCCCGCCGATCCGCTAGGCTGGGTTGGTCCACAAGACGCCAGCGATTGCGCCGGCGTCTCAGTCCACATCAACACAGGAACAGGGTCATGTCCGACGTGCTGCTCGCCGCGCCCTCGCGCAGGAGCTTGTCCTTGCACGACGCCAAGGTCCGCGGCATCGTCTATCAGCTTTTACTGGCGGCCAGCCTGCTGGCTTTGGCCGTGGGCATTGCCGTTCAGACTGCGTCGAACATGAGGGCACGCGGGATTCCGCTGTCCTTCGGCTTCTGGAACGAGACCGCCGGCTTCGACATCAATCAGATACTGATCCCCTACGACACGCTCTCCACCTACGGCCAGGCGTTTTGGGTAGGTGTGGTCAACACCCTTTATGTGAGCTTGCTTGGGATCGTGTTGGCTACAGTCTTGGGCTTTGTAGTCGGCATTGCCCGCCTGTCACCGAACTGGATCGTTTCAAAGGTCGCGGCTTCGTACGTCGAGATCATACGCAACATCCCGTTATTGCTGCAGCTTTTGTTCTGGTACAATGCAGTCCTGAAAGCGCTGCCAGCGCCGAGGGCGTCGATCGAACTCCCCGGCGGCATCTATCTGAACAATCGCGGTCTCATCATTCCGGAAATCCAGCTCTACGCAGGAGCAGGTAGCGTGGGACTTGCAGTCCTGGCGGCCAGCATCTTTTGCGTCGCCTTTTGGTCCTACGCCAGGCGCGCACAGAACCGCACCGGAAAGCAGCTGCCCGTGCTTTGGGTCAGCCTCGCTGCCTTGATCGGACTGCCTCTGATCGTCTTCCTCCTGGTCGGTTCGCCGGTGTCGTTCGTGACGCCAGAGTTGAAAGGGTTCAATTACCGGGGTGGGCACCAGCTTTATCCGGAGTTCGCGGCTCTTCTGATCGGTCTGTCCGTCTATACCGCTTCCTTTATCGCGGAAATTGTCCGCAGCGGAATCCAGGCTGTGCCGAAAGGCCAAACCGAAGCTGCCCATGCGCTCGGGCTTGCGCCGGGCAAAACGCTTCGCCTGGTCATCGTTCCGCAGGCACTGCGCATCATCATACCGCCGCTGACCAGCCAGTACCTGAATCTCACGAAGAATTCCTCACTCGCGGTGTTTATCGGCTACCCCGACCTCGTTCAGATTTTCGCGGGGACGGTGCTCAACCAGACCGGCGCCGCCGTCCAGGTGATGGCGATCACGCTGTCGGTCTATCTCGCGATCTCCCTCGTCATGTCGATGGCCATGAACGCTTTCAATCAACGTTTCGCGATCGTCGAGAGGTGATGAATGAGCGGCCAGTCCCTGCATCCGCCCCTCGTTAGCGCTCCGCTTCTGGCCCCTATGGCACCGCCTTCTGGAATCCGGCCGAGCCCGGCAACCTGGATCAGAAAGAACCTGTTCTCGACGCCGTTCTCCGGCGTTCTCACGATCTGCTTCACAGTTCTCGCCGCATGGCTTTTGCATCAGTTCGTGCGTTTTGCAGCCTTGGACGCAGTCTGGGCAGGCGGACAGCAAGAATGCCGCGCCAACCCTGACGGCGCCTGTTGGCCGTTCATTGTCGAGAAATTCGACTATCTCCGCTACGGGGCGTATCCCGTATCCGAGCGCTGGCGGGTGGACCTGACGCTGGCAATCGGCGCCGTGCTGATCTTCTGGCTGCTGTGGAAACGGGCGCCGCGGCGCAATGTGGCGGCGTTGCTGTTCTTTGTTGCCTACCCGGCCGTCGCCTTCGTGCTGTTGAGGGGCATCGCGTCGCTCGATCTGCCGATCATCGATACCGTCTTGTGGGGTGGGCTGCTCATCACTCTGCTCATGTCGATCGTGGGGATCGTCTTCTCGCTGCCGCTCGGCGTGCTTCTCGCGCTTGGCCGACGATCGGAGCTTCCCCTCGTCAGAGCAGTGTGTGTGATCTTCATCGAGGTCGTCAGGGGTGTGCCGTTCATCACGGTGCTGTTCATGGCGAATTTCATGATGCCGCTCTTCGTCCCCGACTATCTGACGCCCGATCGGCTGCTGCGTCCGCTGATTGCAATAGCGCTGTTCTCGTCGGCCTACATGGCAGAGGTGGTGCGCGCCGGCCTTCAGGCGATCCCGAAGGGGCAATATGAGGCGGCAAAGGCGCTCGGCGTCAGCTATTTCACCATGATGCGTCTGATCATCCTGCCGCAGGCGCTCACTATCGTTATCCCAGGCATCGTCTCTACCTTCATCGGGCTGTTCAAGGACACGACGCTGGTAGCGATCGTCGGCATTGCGGACTTCCTGAGAGCCGTCGAAACGGCGCGTGTCGACCCGAACTGGGCTGGGCCGACGATCTCCTCGACCGGCTATCTCTTCGCCGGGCTGGTCTACTGGATCTTCTGCTTTGGAATGTCCCGGTACTCGCAGTCGATGGAGCGCGCGTTGGCGCGTGGCCACAGGAGCTAGGAAGCGGAGTATGCGACAGGCAGTTTCAGCAACGAGGCACGTGGCGCAAATCCTCAAATAGCCCGCCAAGAGTTCGAGCCGCGAGCGGCGAAAACCACACCGGAAACCAGGCAATGGCTTGTGCAGATGCATCGCAACCGACGGTTGCGGAAAGAAATGTTGGAATGATCGACTTCGACAGGATCTATGATCGCCACCAGTTTGGGTCAGTCAAATGGGCCAATCAGTGGGACGAATTCTCGCCTCGAGTCGAGGGCGAAGATCTGCTTTCGCTGTGGACCGCGGACATGGATTTTCGCGCGCCTGAAACCGTCATCGCGCGGCTGCGGGAAGCGGCGGACCATGGAATCTATGGCTATACCCGCCGCGACCCCCGTCACTACGAGATTGTGCAATCATGGTTCGCGCGTCGGCACGGCTGGTCGCCGGCACTGGAATCGCTGCTGCCAGCGCCTGCGATCATGCCGTCGGTAGCCGCGATGCTTCGGACCTTCACGAAGCCCGGGGACGGGGTGATCGTGCAGTCTCCCATCTACTCGCCCTATTTCGAAGTGATTCAGGGGAACGGCAGGAAGCTGCTGGTCAACAGGCTAAGGTTGCAGGATAACCGATATGAACTCGACCTGGAGAACTTCGCGAAACTGGCAGCCGGCGCCAAGGCCTTCCTGTTGTGTAATCCGCACAATCCAGCTGGAAAGGTGTGGACGCGCGGGGAATTGACGGCGCTGAACGATGTCTGCGAGCTCTACGGCATCCTTGTCATATCCGATGACATCCATTGCGATATCAGATTGTCGGATCGCCCGCACATCGTCTTCTCGTCCCTCTCGGAGGATGCCGCGGAAAAGTCATTCATCTGCACGGCTCCAACGAAGACCTTCAATCTGGCCGGAGTGCCCTCCGCAACCGTGTCGGTGGCCAACAAGCAGCGGCGCGAGGCGCTTCTGGCCACCATGCAGGCATCGTTCATGGTCAATGCCAACTTCTTTGGACGGCTGGCGCTAGAGGTCGCCTACAGCACCGGCGCGCCGTGGCTGGATCAGCTGACGCGCTACATCGGCGGTAATGTCGATTTCGTCCTCAACTTCGCCGAGGATCGCCTGCCGGGCATCACACCGATGCGGCCGGACGCTTCCTTCCTGGTGTGGCTGGATGCGCGCGGGCTCGATCGGAAGGTCGGAGGCGTTCAACGGTTTTTCGTCGACCGAGCCGGAGTCAATTTGTACGACGGGCGGGTTTATGGACCCGGCGGTGAAGGCTTCATTCGCCTCAATGTCGGTTGCCCTCGTCCGCTGTTGCGCAGGGGGCTCGAACGCATGTCCAGGGCGCTGGAGTCGTTGTGAGAGCGTTGACGGGACCGGAGCGGCCCAGCGGCATCGGCGATAGCGTGCTGGCATTCAGCTCCAGGCGTGGCTGGCCAATCCATAGACCCAGGGCTCGTTGCTTTCGCGGTTCAGAAAGCGGCGGCCTTTGGACATCGTCGTCACTGTTTCGGCAATGCCGAGGCCGCTCTGCTGCAGAAACTCGGCAAACACGCCATCCTTCTCGCGCGTATCGACGCGGGCGAATCGACCTGCCAGCTTCTTCAGATGGACGGCTGTGAGTTGGACCGCGTCCTGGTCGTTTCGGGCTATTGTGGGACCAATCACATGGCCGCGCCCGAACTCGCGACACATGGAATAGCCAACGACCTCGCCGCCGCGACTCAAAGTGGCGATCGAGGCATCCTCCGAAAGCAACGCAAGCAGCCTTGCACGGTTGGTCCCGAATGCGCGCGCGTCCAGTTCGGTGATCTCGCGAAGTCTGCCGCTGGGCAGATCACTTAATTCACCATCCGGAGCTGGCATTGGCGGGAGTTTTTGTGGGATCTCGCCCTGGCGCATGTAGACGATCGCCTCGTTCGTGAAGCCGAGCGACACATATAGGGGATAGGCGGCATGGGTGGCATTCAGGGCCAGATTGCGATCCCCGCACTGCTCGAGGACCTGGTCCATGAGCCATCGGCCGCCTCCCTGCGCCTGTGCGCGAGGCGTCGTGATCACCAGGCCGATGGTGGCAAAATCGTCCCCTTGGGGAAACCACATCGCGCTTCCGAAGACGCGCCCAATTCCGTCAACGGCGACGATGCCGTGGCCGGCGCGGCGCAACAAATCCCAGTCCTTGGGACGATGCGGCCAGCGGACCGAAATCGATAGTGCATGCAGCAGATCAACATCGACATCATTGATGTCTCGCGCGACCAGTTCAAAGGATTTCAGGCGTACTGATCTCTGCATCTCAGTCGATCCGCTCCTTCAACGAATGTCTTTCAACGAATGCCCAGGGCACGCGGTGTTAAATCCTGGCGCCGATAGCCATGTTTGCGACAGGCCTCATTTGCAGCAGCATTACAGGGGAACGCCAGCAGGTTTCGCTGGTTCGAGGCGTTTTTTCGCAATCTTCAACCAAAGCACGACGCGATTCGGCAGGGAACACTGCTGCTCAGGGATAGGCTGGTCGCAACCTACAGTGTGCAAGCAGAGCGGACAGCCATGAACGTGGAAGAAATCCTCGCGACCCTGATTGCGTTTCCCTCAGTTGTGGGCACGCCAAACGGTGAGATCGTCGATTGGATCCGCGACTACTGTCAGGCAGCCGGAGCCGAGGTGACGGTTCTGCCCGGTCCCGAGGGCGACCGGTCCAACCTGTTCGTCACGGTCGGCCCGCGTGGCGGTCGGGGCTACGTCATCTCCGGACATATGGATGTCGTGCCGGCCGGCGAGCCGGAATGGAGCTCCAATCCGTTCGTCCTGCGTCGCGAGGGCGGCAGGCTTTACGGCCGCGGCACCACCGACATGAAGGGCTTTCTCGCCTGCGCACTGGCCGCGCTGCCAGGACTTGCGGCAATGAACCTGCGGCAGCCAGTCCATCTCGCATTCTCCTACGACGAAGAGGCGGGGTGCCGTGGTGTGCCGCATCTCCTGGCTGCGTTGCCGAGCCTGTGCGAGAGGCCGCTTGGCGCAATTGTCGGCGAGCCGAGCCGGATGCAACCTGTGCGTGCGCACAAGGGAAAGGCCGCGGCGCGGCTCGAGGTGATCGGGCGATCCGGCCATTCGTCACGCCCCGATCTCGGACTGAATGCCGTGCACGCCATGGCCGGCGTCATCTCGCACGCAGTGGCCTACGGCCAATCGCTCACGGGCGGCCCGCTCGATCAAAATTTCGAGCCCCCATACTCTTCCTTGCAGGTGGGTGTCATCGCCGGTGGACAGGCGGTCAACATCATCGCTGGCCACTGCACAGCCGATATCGAGGTGCGTGCCGTGCCGGGCGTTTCCCCAGCATCCCTGCTTGAGCCGGTCAAAGCCCGGCTTTTCGATCTGCGCGACAGCGGCTTCGAGGTGGCTTGGCACGAATTGAGTTCCTATCCCGCCCTTGCGCCGGCGGATGGGAGCAAGCTAGCGGCCGTTCTGACCGAGCTGACCGGGCAGGAGCCGCTCACAGCGGTCAGTTACGGCACCGAGGCCGGACTTTATCAGCAGGCCGGTATCGATGCGATCATTTGCGGCCCTGGCGAAATTTCCCGCGCGCATCGTCCCAATGAATACATCGAGATCGGTGAACTTGTTGCCTGCCAGAGCATGATCGAGGATCTCGGCGCGCGTCTCGCGGCCTGAGGGAAGGGCGGGTTCCATGGCATTTCTTTTCAACTCCGATGCGGCGCGTGCTGCGGTGTTCCGCGAGATTTTTGCGCGCGAACTCCCGGATCTGGAATTCTTCCATTCCGGCGATGAGTTGGAGCCGGAGAAGGTGCGCTATCTCATCACCTGGACGGTGCCGGACGACATCTCCTGCTACCGCAACCTGGAAGTGCTGTTTTCGATCGGAGCCGGCGTCGACCAGTTCAAGCAGGACGTCGTGCCGAGCCATGTGAAGCTGGTGCGCATGGTCGAGGACGGCATCATCCGCATGATGCAGGAATACGTCGCGCTTGGCGTGTTGGCGCTCCACCGGGAGATGCCCGCCTATCTCGAGCAGCAGAAGAGGTGCCTCTGGCAACCGATTGCCGCTCGACAGGCGGCTGAGCGCCGGGTCGGCTTTCTTGGTCTTGGCATGCTGGCGCAGGCGGCAATCGAACGCCTGAAGCCATTCCAGTTTCCGCTTGCCGGGTGGAGCCGCAGCGAAAAGCGGATTGAGGGAGTCACCTGTTTTCACGGCGCCGATCAGTTGCCCCGCTTTCTGAAGCAGACGGACATTCTCGTCTGCCTGCTGCCGCTGACGCCGGAAACCAGCGGCATTCTCGATGCAAAACTCTTCTCCTTGCTACCAGCCGGGGCGCGGCTGCTGCATGTCGGCAGGGGTCCGCAACTCGACCAGGCCGCGCTGATCGACGCGCTCGATACCGGTCACGTAGCTGCGGCGATGCTTGATGTCACTGATCCGGAACCGCTCCCGGAAAACCATCCGCTGTGGTCGCATCCGAAGGTGATGATAACGCCGCACATTGCTTCGGTGACACAACCACATACGGCGGCGCAAGCCGCCGTCGACAACGTCCGGCGCCACCGCGCCGGCGAACAACTGATCGGCCTCATCGATCGGACACTCGGCTACTAACCAGGAGACCCACATGTCACTGCTGACCACGATTGACACAAATCCCGCCTTCACGCCGAAGGAGGCATTGCCGCTGCCTGAGCGGCTCATTTCCGGCACTCCATCCTTCAAGAGCTGGGCGCAGGATGCCTCGAAAGGTGAGAAGGTTCTGACCGGCGTCTGGGAAGCCACCCCCGGCGAGACGCATTCGATCAAGGGCACCACCTACGAGTTCTGCCATATCCTTTCGGGCCTCATCGAAATCGAGGAGAAGGGTGGCGAGACCAAGACTTACCGCGCCGGCGACAGTTTCGTGATGAAGCCCGGTTTCGTGGGTGTCTGGCGCACCATCGAAACCGTGCGCAAGATCTACGTCTGCGTTTACGACTGAGTTCAGTGCTCAAGGTACGGCCGAGTAGAGCGCGCGGCGGTTCCAGAACAATCGGCTATCCAAGTTCGGCCCGACGCGATTCGACGCTGTCGGGCCGCTCATTCTCGACGAAAAATGCGGCGCGCGGTCCGCTATGGTTCCGCTAGTGCGAATGAGGACCTCGATCGATGAAGACCTATGACATAGCGCTCATCCCCGGCGACGGCATCGGCAAGGACGTGACCGGAGCGGCATGGCAGGTGATGCAGGCCGCGGCCAAACGGGGCGGTTTCGCCCTTGATGGCACACGCTTCCCATGGTCGTGCGCCTACTACCTGGAAACCGGCGCAATGATGCCGCCAGACGGCATCGAGACCCTTCGAAAATTCGACGCGATCTATCTCGGCGCTGTCGGCTGGCCGGCGGAAGTGCCCGACTCAGTATCGCTTCACGGACTCCTGCTGCCGATCCGGAAAGGGTTCACGCAGTACGCCAACATACGGCCGCACAGGCTGCTGCCGGGCGTTCAGGGTCCCCTCCGCGCCGATGGTTTCGACATCCTGTGCATCCGCGAGAATACGGAGGGCGAATATTCCGGCGCCGGCGGGCGCGTTCATTCCGGCACGGCCAATGAGGTGGCGATCGAGACGTCAATCTTCACGCGTGCAGGTGTCGAACGGATCATGCGTTTCGGTTTCGAACAGGCGCGGGCGCGCCGCAAGAAGCTCGCATCCGTCACCAAATCCAACGCACAGAAACATTCGATGGTGTTCTGGGATGAGGTCACGCGCGAGGTGGCGAAGGACTATGCCGATGTCGACGTCTCGCACTACCACATCGACGCCATGGCTGCCCGCATGGTGCTGGCGCCTGAAAGCCTCGACGTGATCGTCGCCTCGAACCTGTTTGGCGACATCCTCACCGATATTGGAGCGGCCATTCAGGGCGGGCTGGGTTACGCCGCCTCTGCCAACATCAATCCCGATCGCAGCGCGCCTTCGATGTTCGAGCCGGTCCATGGCTCGGCACCCGACATCGCGCATCTCGGCGTCGCCAATCCGATCGCCGCGATCTGGTCGGGTGCGATGATGCTCGAGCATCTGGGCGAGGGGCATGCTGCGGCAGAAGTGATGTCGGCGATCGAATCCGTAACCGCGCAGGGCATAGGCACGATCGCAGGCAAGGACCGGACTGAAACAATCACGCAAGCCGTGCTTGCGGCGTTGAGCTGAAAGGGCAGAGGAAAGACCATGAATGCGATAACGAAGATTGGCACGTTTGACGATGCGGACCTGTTCCGCCAGCAGGCGTTGATTGGCGGTGTGTGGCGGGAAGCGGATACAAAGGCCGCCGTCGAGGTCACCAACCCTGCCACCCTGGCCGTTCTTGGCAGCGTTCCCGATATGGGCGGCGACGACACCCGGGCCGCGATCGGTGCTGCGGCCGAGGCATTCAAAAGCTGGAAGAAGACGACCCATGCCGAGCGTGCGAGATTGCTGGAGCGATGGCACGACCTCATTCGCCAGCACGAACAGGACTTGGCGCTTCTGCTGACGCTCGAACAGGGTAAGCCGCTTGCCGAGGCGTCGGCGGAAATCCGCTACGGCGCATCTTTCGTGAAATGGTTTGCGGAAGAGGCGCGCCGCATCGGTGGCTCGACCATTCCGTCACCCACCGCCGATCGACGCATTCTGGTTCTCAAGGAAGCAGTCGGCGTCTGTGCCATCATCACGCCGTGGAATTTCCCCAACGCGATGATCACGCGCAAAGTAGCACCGGCGCTGGCCGCCGGCTGCACGGTTGTCATCAAGCCGTCGGAATTTACGCCATTCTCGGCGCTGGCGCTCGGCGTCCTGGCGGAGCGGGCGGGCATCCCGGCAGGCGTTATCAACATCGTGACCGGCATGCCGGGAGAGATCGGCAAAGAGCTGATGGCCAACGAAACGGTGCGCAAGATCTCGTTCACCGGTTCGACCCGCGTCGGTGCGCTGCTCATGCGTGGCGCGGCCGATAGCATCAAGCGGCTGAGCCTGGAGCTTGGCGGCAACGCGCCCTTTATCGTCTTTGACGACGCCGATCTGGATAACGCAGTTGAAGGGGTGATCGTATCCAAGTTCCGCAATGGCGGCCAAACCTGCGTTTGCGCGAACCGGATTCTCGTGCAGGAAGGCGTTTACGACGCTTTCGCCGAAAAGCTGAGCCAGCGCGTGACGCGGATGAAGGTTGGCGCGGGGACCGACGAGGGCACTGAGATCGGCCCGATGATCAACGCGGCCGCGATCGACAAGATCGAGCGTCACATCGCGGATGCGAAGACGAAAGGCGCGCAGATCCTCGCCCAAAGCGAGGCAGTGCCCTACGGCAGGCAATATGCACGGCCCGTTGTTCTGGGGGAGGCTACGACCGACATGCTGCTGGCATCGGAAGAAACCTTCGGACCGGTGGCGCCGCTTTTTCGCTTCGAGACGGAGGAAGACGCCATCACGATCGCGAACGCTACGCCGTTCGGCCTTGCCGCCTACTTCTACACCGACGACCTCAAACGGTCATGGCGTGTCGCCGAGGCGCTGGAGTTCGGCATGGTCGGGCTCAATACCGGCCTGATCTCGACCGAGGTTGCGCCTTTCGGCGGTGTCAAGCAGTCAGGCGTGGGGCGGGAAGGATCGCAGCTCGGCATCGACGAATATCTCGAGGTCAAGACGCTTCATGTTGGCGGGCTTAATTAGAGGCCTTTCGAAGTCGCAACTGCGAACTAAAGTGCGTCGCGTTTGACCGGCCTCATGCGGCGCGCTTTAGGTTGTTGTTTATGCTGTCGCTATCGCAAAACCGCTGCACACCCTCGGTCAGGCCCAGGGTCAGGCCTGAGGGCATCCCTTAGCGCGACATGCATTGGAACACAGTCCCCTTTTCAGCGGCCGATTTTCAGTGGCAATCGCAAACCTCCGGGATTAGCCGAAGCATCCCTCCACTTCGTCATCCCAGGGCGGAGCAAGGAGCGAAGCGACGCGGCGCAGACCCTGGGATCCATGCCGTTGCCTGGCGGCAGTGCTCCTGCGGACCGGAACCGTAGCGGCTGGTGAAGCGCGAGCCGTGCCGGATTTGTGCTCCGGCATGCGGCGTCCGAGGTCGTTGGTGACGCCGATGTAGATCGTGCCGCGCTTCTGGTGGCATAGCCGGCAGAAGGGTAACGAGCACCGTTGCGCATGCAAGCGCGTTCTGAGCCGTTGCATGCTTCGGGTGGCGTAACGGCATGGATCCTAGGGTCTGCGCCGCGTCGCTTCGCTCCTTGCTTCGCCCTAGGATGACGAAGGTGGGGTGGCTTATGCCAATCGCCAGCGTTGGAGATTTGGCTGCCCGACCGTCAGGCAGCGAAGGTCCACCGCTGTATGGATGCCAGGGTCTACGCGGCGCCGCTCGCTCCTTGCTCTGCCCTGGGACGACGGGCGAGGGGTGGTTCGGTCAATCCCAGGCCCGAGGGCATGCTTTTGTGCGAAATGCATCAGCAATGAGAAAGGGGCGGTCGAACCGCCCCTTTCTCATTTCGATACGTCGAATGCCGCGATGGCCAGAGGCCCGCCGGCCTCAAGCAACTTCCCGAACGGGCTCCAGGCCGACCGCGGCGGCCAGCCCGCCGATATCCTTGATCTCGGTATATTCGTAGAAGGGGTTCGCGGGCTCGTGGCCGCGGTTCACCCAGACCTTGCTCTTGATGCCGAGATCGTAGGCGGTCATCAAATCGTAGCGGAAGGAGGACGAGACATGAGTGATGTCCTCCGGGCCGCAGCCGAGCTTGTCGAGCATGTATTCAAAGCCCTTCATCAGCGGCTTATAGGCGCCAACCTCTTCGGCGGTGATGACGGTGTGAAAGGGCGCGCCGAGCTTTTCCACATTCGACATGATCAGGCTGTTCATGGAGTTGGACAGGATCACCAGTGGGATTTCCTTGGCCACTCTGGACAGGCCAGCCGGGACGTCGGGGTGCGGACCCCAGGTCGGCACTTCGTCATAGATGCGTTGGGCGTCTTCGGGTTTGAACTGGATACCGATGCGCTTGCAGCTGCGTTCGATGGAATTCTGCACCACCTCGAGGAAGGGTTTCCATGGCCCCAGCACCTCGTCAAGGCGATAGCCTCTAAAAGCCTCCACGAAGCTGGCCATTGCCTCTGGGGAGAGGCGCTCGCCGTAGACGCGCCGCGCGGCACCGGCCATATCGAAATTGGTGAGCGTGCCGTAGCAATCGAAGGTGATGTATTTCGGTCTGAACGTCGACATGGCGACCATCCTCCTGGTTTTCTCGGCACAGCGTGCCTGTACCACAATCACCATAGGCGGAGATCTGGAAGACTAACGGCCGCATTCGCCGCGACCTGAAGCAGATCGTTTCGTATTGCATCGCCGGTTTGGCAGAGAGTTGCGCCAGCTGTCCTTTCGAGCTTTGGGAGCAGCGCGGCGTGTCGGCCATGCTTCGGCAGAAGATGCGGCACGAGCGGCGAAGGATAGTGAAAACGCGTCGCGCCTGGCTGCCGGTCGGGAGGAACTGCTGTCTTTGGTGGTCTACCGTCAGCACTGAAGACGAAGGCTGGAAATTCATCATGACCACACGACAGATCATTCTTGAAGAGATGACACCGGGGCACCTGGAAGGTGCTGTCGAGTTGTCTCGCCAAGTCAATTGGCCGCATCGCCGCGAGGATTGGGAACTGGCCCAATCGGTCAGCCGGGGGATCGTCGCCCTGGAAGAAGAACGCGTGGTGGCGACGATCATGATGACCCCCTACGGCGACAATGCCGCCGCCATCAACATGGTGATCGTCGATGCGGCGATGCGCGGCCGCGGACTCGGCCGAAAGATGATGGAAGAGGCGCTGGCCAAGGCGGGTGAGCGCACCTGTTGCCTGACGGCGACACGGGAAGGCCTGCCGCTCTATGAGAAGCTGGGCTTCGTCACGACTGGCGAGATCGTGCAGCATCAGGGCGAGGCGTTGGCAGTTTCGGCGCCGGCCCGTGTATCCTGGGCAGAGAGCGGCGATCTTGCCCGCCTTGAGGTGCTGGATCGCGAGGCATTTGGCCATGACCGATCGGCGCTGATGAAACGGGTTTTCGAGCGCGCGAAGCTCGCTGTCATTCGCGATGAAGGCGTTGCCCAGGCCTTTTCCGCCATCCGGCCATTCGGCCGGGGGCTGGTCATTGGCCCGGTGGTGGCGAGGAACGGTACCGAGGCCAAGGCCCTGATCGACTTTCTGCTCGCCCATCATCAGGGCAAGTTCGTGCGTGTCGATACCGACGTCTCAACGGATCTTGCTGAATGGCTCACCTGGCGCGGGCTCGCGCACGTCGGCGGGGGGATCACGATGCGACGCTCCATGGCCACGCACAGGGAAAGCAAGCCGGCGCATCATCGCACATATGCGTTGGTCAGTCAGGCACTCGGTTAAATCAGGCACTATGCTGAATCGGAGGAAGAAATGCTGGCAAACTCACTGATCGAACTCGATCGCGCACATCTGGTTCACCCGTTTTCATGCTATCGGAGCCACGAGGAGACGGGCGTGCGGGTGCTCAAATCCGCCAAGGGCGCAACGGTGACCGATGCGAGCGGGAAAACCCTGCTCGACGGATTCGCCGGTCTATGGTGTGTGAACATCGGCTACGGCCAGGAAAGTATCGTTGAAGCAGCCGCAAAGCAGCTGAGAGAGCTTCCCTATGCCACGGGATATTTCGGGCTGGGATCCGAGCCTGCCATTCGCCTTGCTGCCAGGCTTGCCGAACTGGCGCCCGGCGATCTGAACCATGTCTATTTCACGCTTGGCGGCTCCGACGCAATCGACAGCACGATCCGCTTCGTTCGCTATTACTACCATGCCAAGGGCACGCCACAGAAGGACCAGTTCATCTCGGTCGACCATGGCTACCATGGCTCCTCGACGGCAGGGTCCGGCCTGACCGCGATTCCGGCTTTCCATGCGGGTTTCGGCGTGCCATACGACTGGCAGCACAAAATTCCTTCGCACTACGCCTATCGCAATCCGGTCGGTTCCAACCCGCAGGCGGTCATCGATGCATCGGTCGCGGCCCTGCGGGCCAAAATCGCGGAACTTGGCGCGGGCCGCGTTGCGGCCTTCTACGCCGAACCCATTCAGGGTTCGGGCGGTGTCCTCGTTCCACCGACAGGTTGGCTGAAGGCTCTGCACGCCGTGTGCAAGGAACATGACATCCTGTTCGTTGTCGACGAAGTCATCACTGCCTTTGGCCGTACCGGCCCTCTCTTCGCCTGTGAGGAAGACGAGGTCGTGCCTGATCTCATGACCACGGCGAAGGGACTGACCTCGGGCTACGTGCCGATGGGCGCCGTCTTCATCTCGGACCATGTGTACAATACTATCGCAGACGGAGCCGGCAAAGCGCCTGTCGGCCATGGCTATACTTATTCGGCCCATCCCGTGAGCGCGGCGGTCGGGCTCGAATGTCTGCGTCTCTACGAAGACAGCTTGCTCGAGAACGGGCGCAAGGCCGGCAAGCGCCTGATGGAAGGCCTTCGCTCGCTCGCCGACCACCCGCTGGTTGGCGACATTCGCGGCCGCGGCATGCTGGCAGCAATCGAGTTGGTCACCGACAAGGAGCGCAAGACGCCGCTGCCGGCGGCGGCCGATCCGGGGCGCCGCATCTTCGAGCGCGCGTGGGCGAACGGCCTTGTCATCCGCGCCTTCAACAGCGGCATTCTCGGCTTTGCGCCGCCGCTCTGCTGCACCGATGACGATATTGATGGAATCCTCGAACGCACCCGGATGACCCTGGATCAAACCCTCGAGGACCGGGACGTGCGGTCGGCGATGAAGGGATGATCGTCCAGGCTGCCGCCGCATGCGCGCGGCAGCCTCTTTCTCATCTGTCGAATATGGCGTCGAGAGGCAAATGGGATTTGACGATCGGTGACTTCAGCACGACGAAGCTGAAATATTTGTCGATTCCGATATCCAGTTCGATCATGCGCTCCATGATCGTCTGGTACTCGCTGATGCCCGCTGTGACAAACTTCACAAGATAGTCGTAACCGCCTGAAACCAAATGGCATTCGATAACAGAATCGACCTTCTGGATTGCGGTGAGAAATCTCGCGAAGTCGTTCTGCTGGTGGTGCTTGAGCGTGACTTCGGTGAAGATCGTCAGAGTCTGCCCGAGCTTGGACACATCGATCTGGGCGGAATAGCCGGTGATGAAGCCTTCCGCCTGAAGCTTCTTGACGCGCATCAGGCAAGGGCTCGGTGAAAGGTTCACCAGGTCGGCGAGCTCGACATTCGTGACCCGCCCGTTCTTCTGCAGTTGGGATAAGATCTTGATGTCGATCTTGTCGAGCTTCATTGGAAACCTGTCAAACGTTGGAACCGCGGATCGTCCGGCAGACGGCGTCCGTCACCGCCTGCGTGGTCGCTGTCCCTCCGACGTCCGGCGTCAGCACGCCCTCACTCGTCACCGATTCCACAGCGTTCATCAACCGGGCGGCCGCTGCGCTCTCGCCCAGATGTTCGAGCATCTGGGCAGCGGTCCAGAAGGTGGCGACCGGGTTGGCAATACCCTTGCCGGCGATGTCGAATGCCGAGCCGTGAATTGGCTCGAACATCGAGGGATAGCGCCGCTCGGGATCAATGTTGGCGGTCGGTGCAACGCCGAGACTGCCCGCGAGCGCGCCCGCAAGGTCCGACAATATGTCGGCGTGAAGATTGGTGGCGACGATCGTATCAAGGCTCCGGGGTTTCAACGTCATACGCACTGTCATAGCATCGACCAGCATCTTGTCCCAGGCGACGTCCGGGAATTCCGGCGCCACCTCGGCTGCGATTTCGTCCCACATTACCATGCCGTGACGCTGCGCGTTGGATTTTGTAACAACTGTCAGGAGCTTTCGCGGCCGTGATTGCGCCAGCCGGAATGCATAGCGCATGATGCGGGTGACGCCGACGCGCGTGAAGATCGCGACCTCGGTTCCGACCTCCTCGGGGAGGCCGCGATGGGCTCGGCCGCCGTGGCCCGAATACTCGCCCTCGGAATTCTCCCGCACGATCACCCAATCCAGATCGCCAGGGCCAACGCCCGCCAGCGGCGAAACAATGCCGGGCAATATCCTGGTCGGCCGCACGTTCGCGTATTGATCAAAGCCTTGGCAGATCGGCAGCCGGAGGCCCCAGAGCGTGATGTCGTCGGGCACATCGGGAGCGCCTACCGCGCCAAAGAAGATAGCGTCGAAGCGCTTCAGTTGCGCCACCCCATCTTCGGGCATCATCCGACCATGCGCCTTGTAGTAGTCTGAGCCCCAGTCGAAGTGCTGGATGCGCAGCTTGAAGTCGCCGCAGCGCCGCTGCAGCGCCTCAAGCGCCTGGAGACCGGCGGCAATGACCTCTGGGCCGATGCCGTCGGCAGGAATGGCGGCAATCTCATATTCGCGCATCGTCACTTTCCCTTCAGTGCTGGCCGCCTGGCAGCCTCGATCTCGTGTGCGACCTGATGTAGCTTGGCAAACGGTCTTCTCAGAATTCAGCGACTTTGCCCCACGCAGCTGTCTTCAGACGCTCCGGCCGATAGGGACGCGGATCGACGATCGGCTCGCTGCCGGTGATGATATCGGCGATCATATGCCCAGCGCCGGGGCCGATCCCGAAGCCGTGGCCGCTAAATCCCGCGGCGAGAAGAAAGCCCGGAATCCCCTCCACTTCACCAATTGCCGGGACGCCATCGGGCGTGCTGTCGACATAGCCCGCCCAAGCATGAGAAATCGCGACGCGCTGGAACTCGGGCAGCAATTCGCAGGCTCTTTGATAGGTCAGGCGAATCTGCCTCATGTCAGGTTTGGGGTCGAGAATCCGATTCCGTTCCATTGGAGTCACGTCGTCAAGTACCCATTTCCCCAGGCTTTCATGACCTTGACGCCAGCCCTCGAACGCTCCCGGGGCCAGACTGCGCCAGCGGCGGGCGAACATGGGCACGAACTCGCGGCTGAACCTGAGCTGCTGCGGCGTTGGATCGACTCGCGCCCGCCCGCTGATCGCCAGCGCGTATCCACCGTTGCTGCGCCGCGTCAGCGAGACGCGCGCGGTATGCAGGGCATCCGGCAGGCCATTTGCGCCCGGCGCTACGGATAGAATGGACTGACGCACGGCAGCTTGCGGGAAACGAATACCAAGCTGGTTGCAGAAGGAGGAAGCCCACGCGCCTCCGGCCATGACCACGGTGGTTGTCCGGATGGTCCCGGCTTCTGTAACGACGCCGCTGACCCGGCCGGCGCTCAGCTCCAGCCCGCGCGCCGCGCAATTCTGATGTACGGTGCCGCCGGCCGCCATGATGCCGCGCGCGGCGACGGGCACCGCCTTTGAAGGATCCGCCGTTCCGTCAGTTGGCGAGAACACGCCGCCTTTCCATTTGCGGCCGGTCGCCTTGCCCCGTTCGGTGGCTTCTTGCGCGCTCAGCACATGCGTCGTGACGCCAACCGTCCTTGCGAAATCGCGCCACTTTGCCCAGCCTGCCAACTCGTTTTCGTCCTGCGAGAGATAGAGCAGGCCGCAGCGGCGGAAGCCGGTGTCCTCGCCGGTCTCCTGCGCCACTTTCTCCCAGAGATCGAGGCTCCTGGTTGCCATCGGCAACTCGCGTGCGTCACGGTTCTGCTGCCGGCACCAGCCCCAGTTGCGGCTGGACTGTTCGGCGGCAACGCGCCCCTTCTCCAGCAGGGCAACGCTGACGCCCCGTCGCGCCAGATAATAGGCCGTGAATACGCCTACCACGCCGCCGCCGATGACGACGACATCCGCCTCGCGAGGCAGGGATGGGCTGGACTCGATGTGAATCAGCGGTGCGGGCATGGATGGGACTCCGGTTATTTTAATGGATGTTAACCGGCGGCCCGCAGAGGCAGGCTGCGGAGTTCATGCCTGGACGGAATTTCCTGCGGTTTGCAGCCCATGGAACAGGCAATTGTTGCCGAAAAAAGTTTTGCCGGCGCCCAACCCGCCGGGGCAAGCAGGAGTACACTTCATCCAGTCGCGTGATCTGCGGCATGGGCTTTTCGGGACGCGGCGCGCAGTGACGCAAGGCCTTTCGCGCACAAATTAGCGGACGAAGGACCTGGTTGTCTGATCCCGGTTTCTGCGCCGGAACGGGAGCAGAGTGAAATGCCGAACCTGACGTTCTTTTCAGAAGTTCCTGCCGCCCGAGGGCCTAATTTCGACGACTATGCGGAGACAGAACAGTCAAACTGGCTGAAAGAACGGAGCAACCCTTCCTTATAACGGGTAAGCTCCAGAGGACTTCCGATAGGCAGGGCTTACGCCTTCGGAGAGTTCTCCAACAAAAGGGAACAGTGTCCGGTTCACGGACCGAATTTCATCAAGGGAGCCGCCAGGATGAGCAGAATCCGTCTCTCACAGCCTCAGCGCTCGAAGCGCCGAGACGGCCAGACGACGGACGCTATGGTGAGGCGCTTCTGCTCAAAGCGCGATGATGCGGTCCGCAACAGCGTGGACCCGCTCGGTTCAAACGGGAGATGATCGCAATGGTCGCAACGATCCAGCCTGTAGCCCCCCACGATGTGGCGCTTTCGGTGCGCGACCTCACGGTGAATCTGCCGAAGGGCATGGAACGGACTTATGCCGTCGAGAACATCTCCTTTGATCTGAAACGCGGCCAGATCCTGTGCGTCATTGGCGAGTCCGGATCCGGCAAGTCGGTCACCGCGAACGCCATCATGGGGCTACTGCCCAATGTGATCCGCGTCTCCTCGGGCGCCATCCACCTCGATGGGATGAACATCGTAGGCATGCCGCAAGACAAGCTGCGCAGCCTGCGCGGCCGGGTGGTGTCGATGATCTTCCAGGACCCGCTGTCGGCGCTCAATCCGTTGATGACGGTGGGCGCGCAGATCGACGAGGTCATGGCGGCGCACGGCGTCGGCACTCCGAAATCGCGTCGCGGCCGCGCTGTCGGGCTGCTGACCGAGGTGGGACTGCCGGACCCGGAACTCATGTACCACCAGTATCCGTTCCGCCTCTCCGGCGGGCAGCGGCAGCGGGTGATGATCGCCATGGCGCTGGCGCTCGAGCCGACGATCCTGATCGCGGATGAACCGACGACCGCGCTCGACGTGACCACACAGGCGCAGATTCTGGAGCTGATCCGCGACATTCAGCGCCGCAAGGGAATGAGCGTCATGTTCATCACTCACGACTTCGGCGTGGTGGCCGAGATCGCAGACAGCGTCGTGGTGATGGAGAAGGGCCACATCGTCGAGCAGGGTAGTGCTCAACAGGTCCTGAAGTCGCCTGGCCATCCCTACACACGGCGTCTTATCGCAGCCGTCCCACACCTGACCGGTGAGGACCGCGTTCCTCTGGAAACGGCCGACAAAGCGCCGATCCTGAAGGTCGAAGGCCTGATGAAGACCTACCGCAGCGGCAGTTCCCTGTTCAGCGCACAGCGCGTCGTGCCCGCGGTCAACGAGGTCTCGTTCGATCTGGCGCCCGGGCGCACGCTGGGCGTTGTCGGCGAAAGCGGTTCCGGCAAATCGTCGCTTGGTCGGCTTTTGATCAAGCTGCTGGACAGCGACGGCGGCGGGATTCTGTTCGAGGGCCGCGACATCGCCAAGCTTTCCGAAGCCGAATTCCGCCCGCTGCGGCCGCGGGTCCAGATGATCTTCCAGGATCCGTTCGCCTCGCTCAACCCGCGCTCGACGATCGGCCACATCCTGACCGTTGGCCCAGTCGCGCACGGCACGCCCTATGCCCAGGCGCGTGAAGAGGCGAAAGCGCTCCTGGCCCATGTCGGCCTCGATGCCGGCGCCTTTGATCGCTTTCCGCATGAATTTTCCGGTGGGCAGCGCCAGCGCATCGGCATCGCTCGGGCACTGATGTTCAAGCCGAAGCTGCTGATCGCCGATGAGGCGGTGTCGGCGCTGGACGTGTCGATCCAGGCCCAGATCCTGCAGCTGCTCGACCAGATCCAGCGGGAGACCGGCGTGTCGATGATCTTCATCACCCACGACCTGCGCGTCGCCAGCCAGATCTGCGACGAAATCGCGGTGATGCAGAAGGGGCGGATCGTGGAACGCGGTCCTCCCTCGCAAATCTTCCTCGACTCGCAATCAGCCTACACACGTGAGCTGGTGGCGGCGATTCCTGGAGAGCAGCCGGGATCTACCCGTCCGGTTGCAGCAAATGGGTAAGAGCCACGGCGGATACCGCCAGAACAAGGGGAATTCCAATGACTGAACGCTCAAACACCAAATCAAACTACTCGCGACGCGATGCACTACGATTGATGGCGATAGGCGGGGCGGCTGGCCTCATTGCGCCCAATCTGTTGGGCAAACCCGCCTTCGCCCAGAACCCGCCAGCGAACCCAACCGGCCGCGTCGTCGTCGGTCTCTCGCAGGAGCCCACCGTATTCAATCCGTTGATGCCGCATATCGAGGTCGACGACGCTGTGCATTTCTCGCTTTTCGATGCGCTCTTCCGCATGGATCCCAAAGGCATTCTTCAGCCCAATCTTGCGGTCGAACTGCCAAGCCAGAAAAACGGCGGCATTTCAGAGGACGGTCTTAAGTGGCACATCCGCCTGCGTGACGATGTCCGCTGGCACGACGGCAAGCCGTTCACGGCCGAGGATGTGAAATTCACTCTTGAGCTCATCACCAATCCGAAATTCCGGGCGTGGCGCACGGCCGGCCATTCGCTGGTGCGCGATATCAAGGTGGTCTCGCCGACCGAGCTGACCTGGCGGATGGAGCAGGCTTTCGCCCCCTATTTGTCGTTTCTCGCCGAAACCTTCATGGTTCCCAAGCACATCCTCGAAAAGGAGGCCGACCCCAACGCCGCCGCCTTCAATCAGGCGCCTGTCGGCACTGGCGCATTCAAGTGGGCGCAGCGCGTTGCCGGCGATCATATCGAACTCGTCGCGAACGCGGATTATGCCGGGGAGGGCCCCTATTTGGAGCAGCTCGTCTTCAAATACATCCCCGACATGACGGTGCTCTACACCCAGTTCAAGAGCGGCGACATCGACCTCGTCGACCAGGCATATATAACCGCCGACCACTACGCGGAAGCCAGCACACTATCGGATCGTACGGTCAAGCTGGAGCCTGGGGCATCGGTCGAGTCCATCTATCTCAATCTTGAGAAGCCGCAATTCAAGGACCCGGCGGTCCGCCAGGCGCTCTACGCCGCAATCGACAGGAAAGCGATCCTCGAAGCACTTTATTACGGCATCCACAAACCGACCGAGACGTTCATGCCGCAGAGTTCCTACTACTACAATCCGAACCTGCCGGCACAGGAATTCAACCTCGAGCGCGCGGGCCAGATCCTCGACGAGGCCGGCTGGGTACCCGGAGCCGATGGAATACGGGCGAAGGACGGGGTGCGCCTGTCGTTCGCCAACTCCACCACCTCCGGCAACCATTTGCGGGAGCAGACGCAGCAGTTCCTGCAGCAGACATTCGCCGAGATCGGGGTGGAGATGACCATCTCGAACCTGCCCGCCGCTGTCATGTGGGGCGATTTCTGGCTCAAATCGCAGTTCGAGTCAGCCATCTCCGGTGTGACCAATGTCATCGCGGGCGACCCCGACGTTTCCAACCGCCTGCACAGCAAGGCGATCGCCGCGAAGGGCGGAAAGGGCTCGAACACAGGCCAATACTCCAACCCGGAGGTCGATGCGCTGCTCGACAAGGGCGCCCGCACCTTCGATCGGGAAGCGCGGCGCGCCATCTATCTGCGTGTGCAGGAAATCGTCCGTCAGGATCTGCCGTTCCTGCCTCTGTTTGCCTCAACCAACGTGTTCGGCCGCAAGCAAGGGCTGGAAGGTTTCGAGGCAAATTCCAACACCCGCGTCGCGTCCTGGCATGCCGCCGGATGGCATTGGAAGGCCTGACATCCATACGCCGCGGGGGGGGCGCGGCCGGGGGGGGGGGGGCGGGGGGGGGGGGGGGGGGTTTGGGTTTGGGGGGGGGGGGGGGGGGAGGACACGGGGCGCACCCCCCCGCCGAAGGGAGGGGAGTATGGTGGGGAGGTGGGAG
>NZ_JBVVQO010000001.1:0-7160 GCF_055811215.1 Mesorhizobium sp. WSM4819 | reverse complement strand
AAAAAAACCCCCCCCCCGCGCGCCGCCCCGCCCCCCGCCGGTGTTGCTAGGGCCCCCCACAAACCCCCCCCCCCCCCCCCGCCGCCCCCCCCCCGGCCAGTCACCGGTGCTGTCTTGAAAGAGGAGAGTTGAAATGCGCGGCTTCCTGCTCAACCGGCTCTCACAGAGCCTCATCCTGCTCCTGATCGTCTCGGTCATCGGCTTCCTCGTCCTGAACCTGCTGCCGGGCGGGCCGCTGGCCCAATTCGGGCTCGATCCCGGCATGACGCAGGACGATCTCGAGCGCCTGAAAGAGCAGTTGGGCCTGAACCGTCCGCTTTTGATCCAATATTTCGACTGGGCCTGGCGGCTTCTCCAGGGCGATTGGGGCCACTCCTTCCGCGACGGCGCGCCTGTGCTGGCAGTGATTGGCCGGCACGTCCCTGCGACGCTGCTGCTGATGGGGACGTCCACCGCGATTGCGATCGCCATCGGCACCTGGATCGGCATTCGTGGCGCCACGCACCGCTATTCTTTGTTCGACTATATGGCGACGGTCGGAGCCATGGTCGCGCTGTCGATCCCGACCTTCTGGTTCGGGCTCGTCGGCATCTACATCTTCTCCCTGCAGCTGGGCTGGCTGCCTGCAGGCAACATGTACACGATCGGCGACGGTTCGGTCCTGAACTACCTGCATCACCTGATCATGCCAAGCATCGTGCTGTCGCTGGTGCATGTCGCGATCTGGAGCCGCTACATGCGATCGGCGACGCTCGACGCCATCAGCCAGGATTTTGTCAAGACCGCCCGCGCCAAGGGCCTGAGCGAGCGCCGAGTCATAATGAAGCACGTCGTCGGCAATGCGCTTTTGCCGATGATCACACTGGCTGGGGTCCAGCTTCCCAGCATCCTGACCGGCGCGCTGGTGACGGAGACAGTGTTTACCTGGCCGGGGATGGGTCGACTGTTCCTGGACAGCCTCGGCTACAGCGACTACCCGGTCGTGATGGGACTGCTGATGTTCTCGGCCATTCTCGTCATCTTGGGCAACTTGATCGCAGATATTGCCGTGGCGATCGTCGACCCGCGTATTCGTCTGGGTTGAGCGCGTAACCTCACACCCTACAGGAGGCACTCGAAATGACCGCTCTCGCCGCAAATGCAGGACCAAGCCGCTGGTGGCGCAGCCGCACCGTGCGCCGTTTCACCAGCCATCATCTGGCGTTGCTGGGAGTCGCAATGATCACCCTTCTCACGCTGGCATGCGTCTTCGGCCCTCATCTCCTGCCCTATGATTCCCTATACATCGATTTGCGCGCCCGCTTTGCACCGCCGCTGACGGGCGACCACTATCTTGGGACCGATCCTTTGGGGCGGGACGTGGCGGCGCGACTGTTCATGGCGGGGAGGACCTCACTGCTGGTGGCTTTCTTTGCCATGCTGCTGTCGACGATGATCGGAACGCTCGTCGGCGTGATCGCGGGCTACCGCGGCGGCTGGATCGGCGCAGCGCTGATGCGCACGGTCGACGGCTTCCTGTCATTCCCCTCCATCTTCCTGCTGCTTGCCTTGGCCGCGGCACTCAAGCCGAGCCCGGCTATGGTCACCGTCATCGTCGCTGTCACCAGCTGGATGGAGGTAGCTCGAATTGTCGAGGCCGAGGTGCGGTCATTGCGCGAGCGCGAGTTTGTGCTGGCCGGCCGCATGCTGGGGCTTAGCGGTGCGCATATCATGTTCCGCGAGATCCTGCCCAACGCCATGGGCCCGATCATCGTGGCCGCGACGCTGACAGTCGCGCACGCTATTCTCCTGGAAGCCTATATCAGTTTCCTGGGTTATGGCATTCAGCCGCCGCTGCCGAGCTGGGGCAACATGCTCGAGGGCGCCCAGCAGTATCTGAACAGTGCGCCCTGGCTGGCGATCATTCCCGGCGCCGCCATCACCATCGCCGTGACAAGCTTTAATTTCATCGGCGACGGGTTGCGCGATGCGCTCGACGTGCGGGACGACCGTGTCTGACCTCGCCGGCATGGACCGACCCAGCCTCCTGAAACCGCAACGAGAAGTCCCTCACGTGCACGAGCCCAAAGTCGCCAACAAGAGCACACCCTACTGGTGGGAAGCGGCGCCCGTCATGCCGCTGCCGCCGCAGCCCCTGGCGAGGACAGTCGATGTGGCGATCGTCGGCGCCGGCTATGCCGGGCTTTCGGCCGGGCTTGCGCTGGCGCGCGAGGGGCGCTCGGTTGCAGCTTTTGATGCGATGAATCCGGGCGAGGGGGCCTCGTCGCGCAATGGCGGAATTACCAGCGGGAGCATCCGGCTGGACTACGCCACGATCACCCGGCGCTTCGGCGAACAAAAAGCCATGGCGATCGAGGCCGAGGGCAAGGTCGCGCGCGAATTCCTTTACGACTTCATCAAGTCGGAAAAGCTCGACTGCGACTTTCAACCGGTTGGCCTGTTCAAGGGCGCCATCGGATATGAACAGTACGAGAAGATGGCCCGCGGCGCCGAGGCGTTGGCAAGGAAACTGGGGATCGAATCCTACGCTGTTCCATACGCAAAGCAGCGCGACTACGTCGGCACCGACTTCTATCGCGGCGGCATGGTCAGGATGGACATCGGCGGGCTGCACCCGGCCAAGTTCCACGCGGAGCTCCTGCGGGTGGCGCTCGCTTCGGGACTGGCGGTGCATTCGAACACTCCCGTGACCTCGATTGAAAGGGATGACTCGGGGTTCCGCGTCGCCACTTCGGCCGGAACGGTGCAGGCGCGCCAGGTGCTGGTCTGCACAAATGGCTACACGGATGGCGCCAGTCCCTTCCTGCGCCGCCGCCTGGTGCCGGTTCGCAGCCGGATCATTGCCACCGAGGAACTCGCGCCTGAGGTGATGGCGCGCCTGATGCCGAAGCGGATGATGATGGGTGAGGGCCGCGAGCTTGGCTTCTATTACCGCCCTTCGCCGGACGGCAGACGCATTCTGCTCGGCGGGCGCGACAGCTCGCGTGCAGGCGATCCGGCAGCCCCGACGCTGCGTTTGCGCAACGGGCTGGGCGAAATTTTCCCAGAACTGGAGAACGTTCGTCTTTCGCATAGCTGGTTCGGCAATGTGGCTATGCACCGTGACATGCTGCCCAGGATCTTCGAGAAGGACGGCGTGGTCTATGCCACCGGATTCTGCGGTTCGGGCGTGGTCTGGGCGCCATGGGTCGGCACACGTGCGGCTCACAAGCTGATGGGGCACGGCGAGCAGGCGCGCACCGCGTTCGACTTTCGGCCGCCCGCGGCCGTCCCGTTCTATCGCGGCAATCCGTGGTTCATCCCGGCCGTTATCAAGGGCTACGCCCTGCAGGACCGTATCGCCTGGTGGCGCGCCAGCCGCTGAAGACCGAACGGTTGGCGGTCTATCGACCCTTGCCGAACGATAGCGGCAACAAGGAACAGCATCACATGCACTACATCTCCACGCGCGGCCATCCCGAACGCAGGAAGTTTTGCGAGATTCTGCTTGAAGGTCTCGCCCCGGATGGCGGCCTCTATGTGCCTGAGGTCTACCCTCGGCTGGATGATGCCACGCTGGATCGGTGGCGGGGCTTGTCCTACCCGGTGCTCGCCTTTGAAATCCTGTCGCTCTACATCGACGATATTCCGCCCGCTGACCTGAAGGCCATCTGTGCAAAGACCTACAGGCCCGAGGTTTTTGGGACCGCCAGGATCGCGCCCGTGCGAACGCTTGAGAGCGGTCTCCATGTGGCGGAACTGTCGAACGGTCCCACCCTGGCGTTCAAGGACATGGCGATGCAGTTGCTCGGCAATTTGCTCGAGTATGAACTGGCGCGGCAGGGTGTGGAGCTGAATATCCTCGGGGCAACCAGTGGCGACACGGGCAGCGCGGCGGAATATGCCATGCGCGGCAAGAAGGGCATCCGCGTCTTCATGATGTCGCCCCACGGACGCATGAGCGCCTTCCAGCAAGCCCAGATGTTCAGCCTGCAGGACGACAACATTCACAACATTGCCATCGAAGGGGTGTTCGACGATTGCCAGGACATCGTGAAAGCCGTGTCCGGCGATGCCGACTTCAAGAGGCGCCACCGGATCGGCGCCGTCAATTCGATCAACTGGGCCCGGCTGGTCGCCCAAGTGGTGTATTACTTCTCTGCCTATTTTCAGGTCACGGAAGAGAATTCGTCAGAAGTCGACTTCGCCGTTCCCTCGGGCAATTTCGGCAACGTCTGCGCCGGTCATGTCGCGCGCATGATGGGCCTTCCCATATCCCGTCTCGTCATTGCGACCAACGAGAACGACGTGCTCGATGAGTTTTTCCGCACCGGGGTGTATCGCGTGCGGGGCCGGGCGGATACCCATGAAACCTCGAGCCCATCCATGGACATTTCCAAGGCCTCCAATCTCGAGCGTTTCGTGTTCGACTTGCTCGGTCGCGACGCCAGCCGGACGAGATCGCTGTTCGACGATCAACTGCGCGAAAGCGGGTCGTTCGATCTCAGCGGGGATCCCGCCTTCGGGAAGGCGGCGGACCATTTTGGTTTCCGCAGCGGGAAGAGCACCCACGCCGACCGGTTGGAGACGATCCGGGACGCGTGGCACCGCTTCAACGCGCTGATCGATCCACACACTGCAGACGGCGTGAAGGTCGCGCGCGAGCATTCGGTTTCGGATGTGCCCATGATCGTGCTTGAGACGGCCCTGCCGGTCAAATTTGCGGAGACCATCAGGGAGGCCCTGGGCCGAGAGCCAGTTCCTCCGCAACGGTTCGATGGCATAGAGGGTTTGCCGAGACGGTTCAAACTGCTTTCCGCCGATGCACAGACCGTGAAGACCTACATCGCTGAAACGCTGCAGGCTTGCTGAAAGGCTGCTTCCACGACCGGGACCTCTTTCGCCATGGCCGTATATACCGAGTTGTCACCTAACGAAGTCGCAACTTTCTTTCAGGCTCTGGGCCTGGGACAGCCGAACTCCGTTCGCGGCAGCGCGAGCGGAATTGAGAACACGAACTACTTTGTCGACACCGAGGCAGGCGAATATGTGCTGACCCTGTTCGAGCGGCTCACATTCGAGCAATTGCCCTTCTACCTTCACCTGATGAAGCACCTTGCGGCGCGGCGAATGCCGGTCCCGGATCCGGTTGCCAACGTCAGAGGCGAAATCCTTCACACACTGAAAGGTCGGCCTGCCGTGATCGTCAACAGGCTTCCTGGCGAGAGCGTGACGGCGTCGACAGAGTCGCATTGTCGCGCTGTCGGGGAGATCCTGGCGCGAATGCACGTGACCGCGAGCGATTACCCACGGCGACAGGCCAATCCGCGCGGCCTCGAATGGTGGAACGAGGTGGTGCCGGTGGTCGGCCGCTGCGTATCTGAGGGACAGCGCTCGCTGCTCACGAGCGAACTGGCCTTTCAGAACCAGATCGCCGTGTCCTCCACCTACGAGGAACTCCCAAGCGGGCCGGTGCACGCTGATCTCTTTCGCGACAACGTGTTGTTTGAAGGTGGTCACCTGACCGGCGTCTTCGATTTCTACTTCGCCGGATGCGACACCTTTCTTTTCGATATAGCCGTGTGCCTCAATGACTGGTGCGTCGATTGTGGCACCGGCCGCCAAGACACTAAGCAAGCTGCCGCCTTTCTCGGCGCGTATGAGTCAGTTCGCGCGCTCACTGGACCCGAACGCTTATTGCTTCCTGCGATGCAGCGCGCTGGAGCATTTCGTTTTTGGCTATCGCGTCTCTGGGATCTGTACCAGCCCCGGGAAGCTGCGCTCCTCAAAGCACACGATCCAGGCCACTTCGAGCGCATGTTGCGCGTGCTCCGGGGAGAAATCGCATGAGCACGACCGCGAAGATCACCAATGGAAGTGGAAGCACGATGGCACCGACTCTCAAAGACCACGTTGGCGAGCTGCTTTCGCAGATCGAGACGGAGGGCCTGTACAAGCGCGAGCGCGTCATCACCTCGCCCCAGTCGTCCGAAATCGAGGTTGGCGGCCGCAAGCTGCTCAATTTCTGCGCCAACAACTATCTCGGCCTCGCCGACAGCGAAGAGCTGCGCGAAGCGGCGAAGGCCGCGCTCGACCGATACGGCTACGGCATGGCCTCGGTGCGCTTCATCTGCGGCACACAAGAGGAACACAAGCAGCTCGAGGCAAAGATATCGAGCTTCCTCGGTATGGAGGACACAATCCTCTACGGTTCCTGCTTCGACGCCAATGGCGGTCTGTTCGAGACGCTGCTTTCCGAGGAGGACGCGGTCATTTCCGACGCGCTGAACCACGCCTCGATCATCGACGGCGTCAGGCTCTCCAAAGCAAAACGCTTTCGCTATGCCAACAACGACATGGCGGCGCTCGAGGAGGAATTGAAGAAGTCCGAAGGCAGCCGCTTCAAGCTGATCGCCACCGATGGTGTATTTTCCATGGACGGCATCATCGCCAATCTGAAGGGCGTCTGCGATCTCGCCGACAAGTACAATGCCATGGTGATGGTCGACGACAGCCATGCCGTCGGCTTCGTCGGCAAGAACGGGCGCGGCTCGGCCGAGCATTGCGGCGTCGAGGGCAGGGTGGATATCATCACCGGCACGCTCGGCAAGGCATTGGGCGGCGCCTCGGGCGGCTACACGGCGGCGAGCAGGCCGGTGGTCGAATGGCTGCGCCAGCGCTCGCGTCCCTATCTGTTTTCCAACACGCTGATGCCGGCTATCGCCGGGGCCTCGCTGAAGGTGCTGGATATGATCGAGCAGGGCGGCGGCTTGCGCCGCCGGATCTACGACAACGCCTCGCGCTTCCGCGCCAACATGGAAAGCGCGGGCTTCACGCTGGCCGGAGCCGACCACCCGATCATTCCTGTAATGATCGGCGATGCCTCGCTGGCTTCGCAAATGGCCGACATGCTGCTTGAGCGCGGCATCTACGTGATCGGTTTTTCCTTTCCCGTCGTGCCCAAGGGCCAGGCCCGCATCAGGACGCAGATGTCGGCCGCCCATTCCAGCGCCGACATCGACCGTGCGGTCGAGGCATTCGGCGCGGTCGGGCGCGAACTTGGTGTGATTTCCTGAACGGCCGGAAGCGAAAAGTGATTCCGGATCAAGAGTTTCAAGGGAAAAAAGAATGTCGAACATGATGAAGGCGCTGGTCAAGGCCAAGGCCGAGCCGGGCATCTG